>NZ_JEMO01000007.1:0-79512 GCF_000582475.1 Nesterenkonia sp. AN1 | reverse complement strand
TTCGCCGAGGCGCTGGCCCAGACCGGAGCCACCCGGATCCTGCTGGCCCACACCCGCGACGACCAGGCCGAACAGGTGCTGCTCGGCCTCGCCCGCGGCTCCGGGACCCGCAGTCTGGCCGGGATCCCGGCGGTGCGCGGGCCGTTCAGGCGTCCGCTGCTGGGCCTGACCCGGGAGGAGACCGAGGAGATCTGCGCCCACGCGCAGCTGCGCCCGTGGCAGGACCCGGCCAACTCCGACCCCCGGTTCCTGCGCTCGAAGGTCCGCACCGAGATCCTGCCCTACCTGGAGGCGCAGCTCAGCGGCTCCATCCGCGAGTCCTTGGCGCGCACCGCGCAGATCGCGGCCGAGGACGCCGACTACCTGGATCAGCAGGCCAAGGACCGCTTCGCGCAGCTGCTCCACGACCCGGGACCGGAGGGTCAGCTGCGCATGGAGCTCCCGGCGCTGCTGGCTGTGCCGCCAGCGATCCGCCGCCGGGTGATCGCGCTCGCCGTGGTCGCCGCCGGTGGCGCCAATCCCTCCTTCGAGCGGCTCATGGCCGTGGAGAAGCTGCTGGGCAAGACCGGATCGGCGGGCCCGATCGAGCTGGAGGGCGGGGTTCGCGCCCACCGTGGAACGCGGGGGAGTCCGGACTATGCGAAACTTGTCATCGTTCCACGCCTGAACTGAGGAACGCGAGACTTATCTATTAGGAGCTGGACACCACCCATGGATGCTCAGGATGTCAAAGCAGATCTCACCGAGGTGCTCTACACCAAGGACGAGATCGACGCGAAGATCAGAGAACTTGCAGCCGTCATCGACCGTGACTACGCGGATAAGGACGTCTTGTTAGTCGGTGTCCTCAAGGGCGCGGTCATGGTCATGGCCGATCTGGCCCGCGCGCTGCGCTCACACGTGACCATGGACTGGATGGCGGTGTCCTCCTACGGCTCCGGCACCAAGTCCTCCGGGGTGGTGCGCATCCTCAAAGATCTCGATGCCGACCTGATGAACCGCCACGTGCTCATCGTCGAAGACATCATCGACTCCGGACTGACGCTCTCCTGGCTGAAGACCAACCTGGAATCCCGCGGCCCGGCCTCGCTGGAGATCTGCACGCTCTTCCGCAAGCCCGACGCCGTGAAGGTCGACATCGACGTGAAGTACGTCGGCATGGACATCCCGAACAAGTTCGTCGTCGGCTACGGCCTGGACTTCGCCGAGAAGTACCGCAACCTCGACTGCGTCGGGATCCTCGCTCCACACGTCTACCAGTGAGCTGACCGCGCGAAGCGGCAGAGGCGGGGAGGAGCCGGGCTGTGCAGGAGAACCTACCGGTGCGACCGGTGAGCAAGGCCGCTGCCGCCTACTCCAGCCTGCGCAGCAGCATCCAGGTCGGCGAGCTCGCCCCCGGTGAGCGGATCACGCTCAAACACCTGAGTGAGACGCTGGGCATGAGCCTGACTCCGGTGCGCGAAGCGCTGAATCGGCTGCAGTCCGAAGGCTTCGTGGTCCACGACCCGCACGGCAGCACCTTCATCGCCGAGCTGACCCCGGAACGCATCGATCAGGTCTACCGGCTGCGCACCGTGCTTGAGCCGCTCGCGGTGCGCGAGGCCGGGCAGCAGCTGAGCCCGGGGGACCTCGAAGTGTTGCGCGGACTCCTGCGCGCCTGCGATCAGGCCCAGACCCCGCTGGAGGTCGTGCAGCGCAACGAGGCGTTCCACTATGGGCTCTACCGGCTCAGCAGGGACGCCCTCCTGATGGGCTTCATCGACCAGCTCTGGGCCGGCATGCCCTACCCTTCGCTGGGCCTCTACGCCGATCAGGACCGAGTGGCCCAATCCAGCCGTGAGCACCACGCGATCCTCGATGCCCTGGTGGCCCAGGACCTCGACGCCGCAGCCGCCATGACCGCGCAGCACATCGAACACGGCCGCGACGCCGCGCTGAACAACCTCTGAGCCTGCTCTTCCGGCGACCTCGCCACCCGGTCCGGGCTCCATTCAGTTGATACTTTATAAAATGCAAAGTAGCGTAACCCTGGTCACACCGGTGACGTGCCACACACAGGCAGTGCGCCCGCGTGGTCAGGCATCTGAGACTTTCGAGGAGACACGTGCGCGGCGAGACCGAATCGCGGGCAATGAAGCCCGCAGAATCCCCCTCTGAGACGCTTCCAGGCGGGACCCCCTCCCGCGAGAACCCCGGGAACGCGGCCTCGGTTCCCCCGGCTGCCCCGGAGCCCGGTGCGGAGTTCGACCGCCCAGAGAGCTGGACCCGCATCATGGGCCTGCCCATCGGCTGGTTCGCGCTGCTCTTCGGCGTGATCCTGCTCTGCGCAGGCCTGGGCGTGCTGCCGAACACGATGCTTGCCGGCTTCGCCGTCGTCATCCTGGTCGGCGCGGCGCGGCGCTGAACTGGATCGGCGGACGGGTGCCGGGCCTGCGCAACTACGGACTGCCCACCGTGCTGTGCATCCTGACCCCCGCCATCCTGCTGCATCTCGGCTGGTTCCCGGCGGCGCTGGCGGAGAACATGGAGATCTTCACCGACGGATCCGAGATCGGCTTCATCGACTTCTACGTCGCCAGCCTGATCGCCGGCTCCATCCTGGGCATGCCGCGGGCGCTGCTGCTCAAGGCCGGCGCAAGGATCGCGGTGCCGCTGATCGGCACCATCATCACGGTCTTCCTGGTGGTCGGCGCGGTGGGAGCCGCGCTGGGCTTCGG
Organism: Nesterenkonia sp. AN1; assembly: GCF_000582475.1. Taxonomy (NCBI): domain Bacteria; kingdom Bacillati; phylum Actinomycetota; class Actinomycetes; order Micrococcales; family Micrococcaceae; genus Nesterenkonia; species Nesterenkonia sp. AN1. The sequence goes on along the minus strand of NZ_JEMO01000007.1, from coordinate 76,795 downwards.
GCTGCGCGATGCGGTGCTCTTCGTGGCGGCCCCGATCATGGGCGGCGGCGTGGGTGCCGGCATCGTGCCGATGTCCGGGATCTACTCCGAGCAGATGGGCGGCGACGCCGGCGCCTATGTGGCCCAGCTGATCCCCGCGGTGATCATCGCCAATGTGCTGACCATCTTCTGTGCCGGCATCTTCAACGGCATCACCTATAAGGGCCAGCAGTTCTTCGTCGGCTTCAACGGCAACGGACAGATCGTCCGAGTCGAAGGCAGCACGGATCAGTTCAAGGCGAAGGCCAAGCCCACCAGCGGCTCGTTCAACGTGCTCGTCGTCGGCCTGACCCTTGCCGCCACGCTCTTCCTGGCCGGCAGCATCATCGCCGAGTTCGTCCCGGGCCTGCATGCCTACGCCTGGACCATCCTGCTGGCCGCCGCGATCAAGATCTTCGGCCTGATGCCGGCCTCCTTCGAGGATGCGGTCTCGAGCTGGTTCGGGTTCGTCTCCTCCACGCTGACCCCGGCGCTGCTGGTGGGCATCTCGATCACGTTCTTCGAGTTCGACGAGCTCGGCCGGCTGCTCTCCGACTGGCGCTACCCGGTGCTCGTCGCCCTGGCAGTGGTGGTGGCGATCCTGGTCTCCGGTGCGCTGGGCTGGCTGGTGAAGATGTACTACGCCGAGACATCGATCGCCATCGGCATGGGCATGACCGATATGGGCGGCACCGGGGACGTCGCCGTGGTCTCCGCGGCCAACCGGCTTGAGCTGATGCCGTTCCTGCAGGTCTCCTCCCGGATCGGCGGGGCCCTGGTGCTGCTCACGGTCTCGCTGCTGATCCCGATCATCGGCTGACCCGGGCGTTCGAACCCCGCTGCTCGCCGGAGGCCTGGCAGGCCAAGTTCTCCCGGAGGCGAACTTGGTCACTCCGGGTTAGCCCCATCACCTCGAGCCCGAGTACCTTTAGATGCTAGGTATATCTGCGTCTGACGGAGCTGCATGAACTTCAAGAAGATCTTCACCGGGCCACTGTTCTGGATCGTCCTGGCAGTGGTGCTGCTGCTGCTGGTCGTGCCGATGATGTTCTCCTCCTCGGCCAACGGCCAGCGGGTGGACACCAACGTGGGCATGGAGCTCCTCGCCGAGGGTGAGGTCGTGGAGGCCTCGCTGGAGGACGGCGACCAGCGCGTCGACCTGAACCTGAGCTCTCCCTATGAGCAGGACGGGCAGGAAGTCGGCGACGTCGTCCACTTCTTCTACTCCTCGCTCGCGCCGAGACCGTGGCCGAGGCCATCGCCGATGCTGACCTCGAGGGCTACACCGATGAGCCGGAGCAGTCGAACTGGCTGCTCTCGATGCTCGGCTTCATGATCCCCTTCCTGATCATCGCGCTGCTCTTCATCTGGCTGCTGACCCGCATGTCCGGAGGCAACTCCCGGGTGATGCAGTTCGGCAAGTCCAAGGCCAAGATGTTCGACAAGGACATGCCCCAGGTCGCCTTCGGCGACGTCGCCGGCGCCGAGGAGGCCGTGGAGGAGCTCCACGAGATCAAGGAGTTCCTCTCCGAGCCCGAGAAGTTCCAGCGCCTCGGGGCCAAGATCCCCAAGGGCGTGCTGCTCTACGGCGCCCCCGGCACCGGCAAGACGCTGCTGGCCAAGGCCGTGGCCGGCGAGGCCGGCGGCGCCTTCTACTCCATCTCGGGCTCGGACTTCGTCGAGATGTTCGTCGGCGTCGGCGCCTCCCGGGTGCGTGACCTCTTCAAACAGGCCAAGGAGAACGCCCCGGCCATCATCTTCGTCGACGAGATCGACGCCGTGGGCCGCCAGCGCGGCGCCGGCGTGGGCGGCGGCAACGACGAGCGCGAGCAGACGCTGAACCAACTGCTGGTGGAGATGGACGGCTTCGACGCCAACACCAACATCATCGTCATCGCCGCCACCAACCGACCCGACGTGCTGGATCCGGCGCTGCTGCGCCCCGGGCGCTTCGACCGGCAGATCCCGGTGGAGGCTCCCGACTTCGCCGGACGCCGCGCGATCCTCGAGGTCCACGCCAAGGGCAAGCCGATGGTCGAAGACGTCGACCTCAAGGCCGTGGCCCGCAAGACCCCCGGCTACACCGGCGCGGATCTGGCCAACGTGCTCAACGAGGCAGCGCTGCTCACCGCGCGCTCCAACGCCGACCTGATCGATGACCGCGCGATCGACGAGGCCATCGACCGGGTCATGGCCGGACCGCAGAAGCGGACCCGAATGATGAAGGACCACGAGCGCCGGGTCACCGCCTATCACGAGGGCGGACACGCGCTGGTCGCGGCCGCGCTGAACTACTCCGCGCCGGTCACCAAGATCACCATCCTGCCGCGCGGACGCGCCCTGGGCTACACCATGGTCGTGCCCGAGGAGGACAAGTACTCCACCACCCGCAACGAGCTGCTGGACACCATCGCCTACGCGATGGGTGGCCGGGTCGCCGAGGAGATCGTCTTCCACGATCCCTCCACCGGGGCTGCTAATGACATCCAGAAGGCCACCGAGACCGCGCGCCGCATGGTCACCGAATACGGCATGAGCGCCCGCGTCGGGTCGGTGAAGCTCGGCTCCGGGGACTCCAGCCCGTTCCTGGGCCGCGAGATGGCCCAGAGCAAGGAGTACTCCGAGGACCTCGCCGCCATCATCGACTCCGAGATCCGCGCCATCATCGACGAGGCCCACGATGAGGCTTATCACGCGCTGCACGAGAATCGCCATGTGCTGGACCGCCTCGCCGAGGAGCTGCTCCGCGTGGAGACGCTCAACGCCAAGGAGGTCGCCGCGATCTTCCATGACGTGATCAAGCGCCCGGTCCGCCAGGTCTGGGAGTCTTCACCAGGGCGCCCGGTCACCATCACCTCCGAGGTGGTGCCGGAGAACGAGCGGGACCCGGAATACCAGTTCGGCGGCGAGAACTCCGATGCCTGAGCACCCCGGACCACCCCTGACCGAGCCGGTGGACCTGCCGCGGATCGAGGCGGCGGTGCGCGAGATCCTGCTCGCCGTCGGCGAGGATCCGGAGCGCGAGGGGCTCAAGGGCACGCCCGCCCGGGTGGCCCGGGCCTATGAGGAGGCCTTCCTGGGGCTGCGCGAGGATCCTGCGGAGCTGATGTCGACCACCTTCGACATCGGGCACGAGGAGCTTGTGCTGGTCCGCGACGTCCCGTTCTACTCCACCTGTGAGCACCACCTGGTGCCCTTCTTCGGCCACGCCCATATCGGCTACATCCCCTCCCCGGAGGGCAGGGTCACCGGCCTGAGCAAGCTGGCCCGGCTGGTCGACATCTTCGCCAAGCGCCCGCAGGTCCAGGAGCAGCTCACCACCCAGGTGGTCGACGCCCTGGTCCAGCACCTGACCCCGGGCGGCGCCATGGTCGTCGTCGAGGCCGAGCATCTGTGCATGTCCATGCGCGGAGTCTCCAAGCCCGGGGCCCGGACCATCACCTCCGCGGTGCGCGGACAGCTCCGCGACCCCGCCACCCGCGCCGAGGCGATGAGCCTGATGCTCCACGGACGACCCCGCTAGCAACCCGCCTGATTGAATCGGAGAGCCAGATGAGCACTTCCATCATGGGGATTCTGAACCTCACCCCGGACTCCTTCTCCGACGGCGGCCGGTTCGACGACGGCGCCGGCAGCCCCGATGTGGCGGCTGCGGTCACCGAGGCGCTGCGCATGACCCAGACCGGGGCCGACCTGATCGACGTCGGCGGGGAATCCACCCGACCGGGCGCGGTGCCCACCCCCGTGGCCGAGGAGCAGCGCAGGATCCTGCCGGTGCTCGAGGAGCTGCTGGGCTGCGGGATCACGGTCTCGGTGGACACCAGACGAGCCGCCACCGCGCTGGCCGCACTGGAATGCGCGGATCGCTGCGGCCTGGATCCGCGGACACTGACAATCAACGACGTCTCCGGCGCGCTCACCGATCCGGCGATGCCGGAGCTGATCGCCGAATCCGGGGCGCAGATCGTGATCACGCACAACCGCGGCGACTCCCAGACCATGGGGTCCCTGACCGAATACGACTCGCTGCTCGAAGACGTCACCGCAGAGCTGCTCGCCTTGCGGGACCGATATCTCGACGCCGGCGCCCGCCGCGAACAACTCATCCTGGATCCAGGAATCGGGTTCTCCAAGACCCACGAGCAGAACTGGGAACTGATCCGCAGCCTGGAGAGCTTCGTCCGGCTCGGGCACCGGGTGCTCTTCGGCGCCTCCCGCAAGGGGTTCCTCGGCTCGGTCACCTCCGAGGGCGCCCGAGACACCGCCACCGCGGTGCTCTCCGCATTGGCCTCCCAGGCAGGGGTCTGGGGCGTCCGGGTCCATGACGTGCAGGGAAGCCGAGATGCTGTGCAAGTGATCTCCAAGCTGAGAAGGTAGAACAATGTCCAGCAGGAGCAGCCCCCGTGACACCATCCGGCTCACCGGACTCACGGCCACCGGCCACCACGGGGTCTTCGACTTCGAGAAGCGCGAGGGTCAGATCTTCCGGGTCGACGCCGAGCTCACGCTGGACCTGCGCGCCGCGGGCCGCAGCGACGCCCTCCCCGACACCGTCTCCTATGTGGAGATCGCGGAGCTCATCCACGCCGCCATCACCGGCGAGCCCTTCGACCTGATCGAAGCCCTCGCCGATCACCTGGCTCGAGAGATCCTGGCCACCGATCAGCGTCTGCTCGCGGCGGAGATCACCGTGCACAAGCCGCAGGCCCCGCTGGCCCAGACCTTCGAAGACGTCTCGGTGACCGCCCGCCGGGACCGCAGCGATCTCCCTGTTGCGGGAGACCACGCGACGGACGCCGTGTCCGCCGCGGAGCCGGGACCCAGCCTGGACCCTGAGGCCGTTCCCGCGGGGGAGGTCACCGCGGTGCTGGCGCTGGGATCCAACCTCGGAGAATCCGCCGTGACGCTGGCCTCGGCAGTCGCCGCACTGGACCGTGCCGAGGCGGTGCGGGTGCTCCGAGCGTCCCCGGTGGCCAGGACCAGCCCTGTGGGCGGGCCGGCAGGACAGCCCGACTTCCACAACCAGGTGCTCGAGGTCGCCACCACGCTGAGCCCGCATGCGCTGCTGGCCTGCACCCAGGCGATCGAGCAGGACCATCACCGGGCCCGCGGTGTGGAGAACGGCGAGGTCCGCTGGGGCCCGCGCACGCTGGACATCGACATCATCACCTACGGCCGCGCGCGGATCTCCTCGATCACGCTCCAGGTTCCGCATCCGCGAGCCGGCATCCGGGGATTCGTCCTGGTCCCCTGGACCTGGATGGACCCGCGGGCTCAGCTGGACGGGACGCCCGTGGCAGAGCTCGCCCGGCAGGCCGCCGACGCGAAGAGCGTGGAACGGCTGGAGAGCGTCCGATGAGCCGACTCTCGGCGCTGCGCCTGCTGATCATCGCAGCCCTCAGCGCCCTGGTCGGGTTCATCACCACTGTCTACATGTCTGCCCAGGGGATGGGCTCCCCGGTCCTGCCCCGCACGTCTCTGGTGACCCTGCTCGGGATCGCCCTGATCGTGCTGACCCTGGGGCTGCTGGTCTGGCGCGATCAGCGCCGGATCGCCTCGGCCGCAGCGAAGGGCCGGCGCGGCCAGCGCAGCCTGCACCCGCTCCACGCCGTCCGGGTCCTGACCGCAGGGCAGGCCGGCGCCTATGCCGGCGCGCTGATCGCCGGCTGGCATGCGGGTATCCTCGGTGACCTGGTGCCCGCCGCGGCGCTGAGCGCCCCGAACGTGAACTCATCCCTACTGATGATCACGGGGGGCATGATCTGGGTGATCATTGGGTTTGTCGTCGAGCTGCTCTGCAGGATCCCGCCGGACGAGAACCCAACGGATGAGAACCCGCTGGGAGAGCGGCACCGCGGAAAGCCCGAACGCAACACAGGACCGATACCGGAGGAGGGCTATGCCCGCGGAACCCATTGATCCCACAGGTGTCACCTGGACCCGAGTCGACGAGCGCTACATCACCGTGAAGTACATCACTGGGATCCTCGGCTGGGTGATCACCCTGGCGGTGATCGCGACCCCGATCGTGCTCGACGCGATCGGCGTCTTCAGCGGCATCCCGCTGTGGATCAAGATCTTGGTCTCTGCCGTGGTGCTGAGCTGGGCGGCAGCGGACCTCTGGCTGATTCCGCGAAGGATCCGAGCGATCGGCTACCACGAGCGTGCCGATGATCTGCTGATCCGCCGTGGGATCCTCTTCCAGCGGGTGGTTGCGGTGCCCTACGGGCGGCTGCAGTACGTCGACATCGAGGCCGGTCCGCTGATGCGCCGCTACGGCCTGTGCACCGTGCAGCTGAAGACCGCGGCCGCGGCCACCGACGCCGTCATCCCGGGCGCCTCCCGCGAGGAGGGTGCGCGGCTGCGTGAAGAACTCTCCGTCCGTGGCCAGGCTCGCCTGGCCGGTCTGTGAGTCGGGGCATGGACGATCGCACCGCCGGGAACCAGGCGGCCTCGAACCGCGCCGCCGCGAACCAGGCGGCCTCGAACCGCGCGGCCGCGAACCAGGCCGCAGAGGGACGCGCGGCTGGGGAGCACGCCGCTGAGGAGTCCAAGGGCACCTCTGAGCGGTGGTTCGACGCGAGCTGGACCAAGGTCCACCCGCTGAGCCCGATCGTGCGCGGCGGGCTCGCCGTCATCGCGATCCCCGGCATCTTCCTCAGCTACAACTGGCAGAGCTGGATGGACGCCTGGGAGGCGTTCCGCAGCGGCGAGATCCAGCGGAATGTGGAGTCCAACCCCACGCCGTTCCTGCTCGGCGCCGGCGGCGTGCTGCTGGTGATCGCATTGATCTTCTCCAGCTTCGTGCTCTCCTGGTGGTTCACCCGCTACAAGATCACCTCTGAGCACGTGATGGTGAAGTCCGGAATCTTCGTGCGCCAGCACCGCCAGGCCCGGATCGATCGGGTCCAGGCCGTGGACCTGCGCCAGCCGCTGCTCGCCCGACTCACGGGCCTCGCCGAGCTCAAGTTCGAGGTGGCAGAGGGCGACGGCACCGCCGCCACCCTGGCGTTCTTGAAGAAGACCCAGGCCGAAGAGCTGCGCTCCGAGATCATGGACCGCGCGTCCGGCAGGGGCGAGCCACTCACCGCGGCCGAGGGTGCCGGGCAGGCGCACGGCGGCGCGGGTCCGGGTCCTGCAGGCCCTGACTACGCAGACCCCGATCACGCATACCCCGGCCATGCGGACCCGGCCCAGTCCTATGACCCCTTCAGCGCGCAATACCCCGACTCCAGCGCGCAGTACCCCTACGCCGCCGGTCCGACCTCGGAGTCCCATGGCACCGCGCGCCAGGACCGGCTGATCGCCAAGGTCCCCACCGGGAGGCTGATCGGCTCGGTGCTCAGCGGCTGGGGGACGGTCTTCGTGCTGGTCATCCTGGTCACGGGGATGGTGGCGGTCGGGATCGGTCTGGCCGTCGGCTCCGATGCGGATTCGGTCTCGATCTGGGCTGTGCTCACCGGCGTCGGACTCCCGGCGGTCATCCCGATGGGCATCGCGGCCGTCACCATCTATTACCAGCAGTTCAGCTCCGGCTTCGGCTTCACCTCCACCGCCACCAGCTCGGGGCTTCGCGTGCGCTATGGGCTGCTGGAGACCACCAACCAGACCATTCCGCCGGGCCGGGTGCAGGCGCTGCAGATCCAGCAGCCGGTGCTCTGGCGTCCGTTCAAGTGGTTCAGGATCGTGGTCACCGTGGCCGGCTACGGCATCGGAGAGAAGCGTTCGGTGCTGCTGCCCGTGGGTCGGCTCGACGACGTGATGGTCACCGCCGCGGAGATGTTCCCCGATCTGCAGGTGGAGAACCCCGAGGAGGTGTTCACCGCCGGGCTCACGGGTACGGGGACCGAACTGGGCTACACCGAGGTGCCACGTCGTGCCCGGTTCTTCGACCCGATCGTGCGCCGTCGTCGCGGGTTCCGCACCACTCCCACCGCGCTGATGTTCCGCGACGGTCGCGCCTCCCGGCAGCTGACGATGATCCCGCATGAGCGGATCCAGTCGCTGAGCCTGACCCAGGGCCCGCTGCAGCGCCGTCGGTCGATCGCCGACATCTTCATCCACTCGCCGGCCGGCCCGTTCGCGGCGAAGCTGAAGAACCAGGACCTCGACGCGGTCAAGGACCTCTTCGAATACGAATCAGACCATGCCGCCCAGGCCCGGCGCTACAGCGACCGCAACCAGTGGATGCGCCCCGAGGAGCTGCGCGAGTTCGAGCGCAAGGCCGCCGAGGCGCTGGCCGCACCGGAGGCAGCCGCCGAAGCGGAATCTCCGGTAGCCACCATCCCGACCGGCCCCACCGTCCCGGACCACGCCGCAGAGCCGTTGCATCACACCGGCCCGCAGAACCCCGCATCCCCGCAGACCCACCAGGAACAGGACCCCCGTGACCGCTGAGCAGCCCGTGGACCCCTACGCCGCGGAGCTCCCGCCCTCCCAGCGGGAAGGTCGCCTCGGCATCGGTGTGATCTCGGCCGGGAAGGTCGGCTCGGTGCTGGGCGCGGCGCTGCGCGGGGCTGGGCACTCGGTGATCGGCGCCCATGCGGTATCCGAGGACTCCCGCAACCGTGCGGAATCGCTGCTGGGCGGGGTGCCGGTGCTGGAGATCCCGGAGATCATGCGCCGGGCCGAGCTGGTGCTGCTCGCGGTGCCCGATGACGCCCTTTCCGAGCTGGTCGCCGGGCTTGCCGAGGCCGGTCACATCCAAGCAGGTCAGCTGATCGTGCACACCTCCGGCCGCTACGGCACCGAGGTGCTCGCCCCCGCGCAGCGCAACGGCGCCATCGGGCTGGCGATCCACCCGGCGATGACCTTCACCGGGCTCAGCATGGACCTGCAGAAGCTGCATACCTGCGCCTTCGGGGTCACCGCCCCGGGCCCGGTGCTGCCGATCGCGCAGGCACTGGTGGTGGAGATGGGCGGGGAGCCGGTGGTGATCCAGGAGGCCGACCGGCTGACCTATCACGCAGCGCTGGCGCACGCCTCGAACCACCTGAACACCATCACCGGCCAGTCCGCCGAGATGCTGCACCGGATCGGGGTGGAGCGCGCCGAGACCGTGCTGCGCCCGCTGATGCAGGCCTCGCTGGACAACGCGCTGGCCTCGGGGGAGGGTGCGCTGACCGGACCCGTGGCCCGTGGCGACGTCGGCACGCTCCGGCACCACGTGCAGCTGCTGGCGGGCTCGGAGCTGCCCGCCGACATCCGCACGGCCTATATGGCCATGGCTCGTGCCACCACCCAGCGGGCGCTCGACCGCAGCCTGATCACCGACGTGAAGGCCGCCGAGCTGCTCAAAGTCCTCGACGCCTGAGCCGCCCACCTGAAACTGTCGCATCCCCATGCCATGTCCCATCGCTATGGATGGAAATAGCGATGGGACATGGCAGGGGCATGCGACAGATTGCCGGGGAGGGCCGATGGGCTCCGAATCCGCCCCCGGGGAGGCCTGAATCGGAACAGGTAGGCCCGGGCCAAGCCCGAAACCAGGAAACCGGCCCCACCCGTCGGTCCCTACGCCCGGGGAACCCCGAACCGGGTCAACCGGTCGCGCAGGATGTTCGGATGGTGCAAGTCATCCCAGCTCCAACGCACCACTCGGCGCCCGGTGCTGCGGATAGCGTCCTCGCGCAGCTTCTCCCGGTATACCGCCTCCTCCGCAGACCTGCCGAAGAGCTCCTGGGAACGCAGATACTTCTGTTTTCCGTCGAATTCGCCGACGACGCCGCCCTCCCACTCGAAATCCAGCCGGTACTCGCGGCCCTCCACCCGCACCACGCTCTGCAGCTCCGGGACCGCGAAGCCAAGTTCGCTGATCCGCACCCGGGAAAGCGACTCACCCACAGACTCCGACCGCGGATCCGCAAAGTCGACGACGCGGGCCCATGCCGTCCGAAGCCGGGCCACCCGGAGAAAGGGCTGCCACGGTTGCAGCAGCTCATCCAGAGTGAGCCCACGCTCAGAGATCCGGGCCAGCGCCGCGTCGAGCACCACCACCGCCTGTTCGAAGGGCATGCGGGGAACGGTGTCCAGCAACGCCAGGGGCAGTGGCTCCACCGGCACAGTCAGTCCGACGGGATCCGCAGCAAACCCGCGCAGGCACTCCGGGGTGACGAGCTGACTGGCGATGCCTCTCAGGGCAGTGGGAGTCCAGGAAGGGTCGCCGGGTTCAGCCACAGAATTCTCTGCACCCAGCGCAAGGCGCATCTGCGCCCGCGTCACACCGCGGGGGAGCGGCGGCTCATGGAATCGGGTGGGATAACTCAACCGCCCAGGAGAGCGGTGCACCCCCACCTGGCTTCGGTGCAGCGTGCGCCGATGCACAGCCGCGGGAACCCGGAGCAGCGGAAGACCATGCAGGGCCAGCGCCGATTCACGGCAGAAGGCCCCCGAGCTGCCGGTCATAGCCGCGGCCGCCAGAGACGCGAGATATCGCTCCGAGGGCAGCGCTTCTGACCAGGCCTGACTCTCGGCGTAGACCCCGGGTCGGACGCGGAGCCGCGTGCCCCGGCTGACCTCGCGAGAGAGAACCGTCCCGGTGTGCAAGCCACCGGCCTCCAGGGCGGCCTGGACGAGCGTGATCGGCGCCGTCGGCTGTTCCATCACTCCACAGTGGTGCAGCGGGGGATAGCCGGGGGCGCGCCAACCAGAGGTGGGGAAAACGGTCCGGGGAAAAGCAGAAAAGGATCGACGGGGGATAACTGCCGCCCTCGTCTGGCCCCGGCACCGCCGGACCGATATCGTGGACCACCGTGGCAGACCTACACGCACCCCAGCAGCCCGAGATCGCTCCGCTCGCCCCCGGACTGCGCAGCGAGACCTTCCCCGCGGCCATGGACGCAGACGGCAAGACCGTCACCGCGCAGACCGCCGCGTTCGCCCGCACCGCCGAGCAGGGCTTCTACGAGCCATGGTTCAGCGACGAGCAGGTCAACCGCATCGGTCAGATCCTGGTCAAGGACGAGCAGACGCTGACCGCGGTCTATGTGGACCAGCAGAGCGCCGCTGACGAATCCTGGGGCAACGCGCTGGAGCAGGTCGGCTTCGACCCAGCCCACCCGGTGGGCACCTTCGTGGACTATGACAAGACGCTCAACGCCGGGGGACCGGACGGCCCGCTGCCGGCGCGGCTGATCACCGTGGTCACGGTCAACCCGAGCTTCCGCCGCCGCGGCATCCTCAAGCACCTGATGACCTCGGCGCTCTCCCGCGCGGTCGAGGACGGCATGGCCGTGGCCGCACTCACCGTCTCCGAGGGCGGCATCTACGGCCGGTTCGGCTTCGGCTGCGCCACCCGCGAGGCCAACATTCAGGTGGACCTCGGCGAGGGCCACGGCCAGGGATTCGCCCTGCGCAACACCCCCGCCGGTCGGGTCATCTCCGCGGACCCGGCGAAGCTCGATGAGGTCATCAACACCAGCTTCGAGTCCTTCCACAACCGCACCCGCGGCTCGATCGGCCGGCAGCAGACCTATCAGATGATCAGCACCGCGCGCTGGAATCCCGAGGACCTCAGCGCCTGGAACCGCAAGCTCCGCGCGGCCGTGCACGTTCGCGAGGACGGCAGCATCGGCGGCTACGTGACCTTCCAGCACGAAGGCTGGGACACCGATCCCAGCACCATCCGGATCCACGACCTGATCGCCGCCGATGACCAGAGCCACCTCGCGCTCTGGGACTACATCGCCGGACTCGACATCGTCCGCCGCGCCACCATGCGCACCGCCGCGCTGACCGACCCGCTGCAGTCCGCGCTGGCCAACCCGCGCAGCTACAAGGTCACCGGGCTCCGCGACCTGCTCTGGGTCCGGATCCTCGACGTGGTCAAGGCCCTGGAGGCCCGCGCCTGGTCCGCCGACGGCGCCTTCCGGCTCGAGCTTGAGGACGCCATGGGCATCACCGGCGGCAGCTTCACGGTCCGGGTCCACGACGGCGCCGCCACGGTCACCCCGGCAGCCCCCGCCGACGAGGAATCGACCGAAGATCTCCCGACGCTCCAGCTCAGCGTCGAGACCCTCGGCTCGCTCTACCTGGGTGACGTCTCGGTGCGCACCCTGCACGCCGCCGGACGGCTCCAGGACACCGCCGCCGAAGACGTGGAGCAGATCTCCCGGATCATCGACCTGCCCACTCCGCCCTTCTGCGCGACACATTTCTAAGCAGGTCACCGGCTCCGGCCAGCGGTTGATTCGCATTGGATTGCCGGTATAAACTGACACGGCGCGTTCTGCGCACAGAGTCGAGCCCGACATCTGATGCAGATCAAGCTCGAAAGTCCGCTCTTCGGCCTCGCCGCCGGAATCGGGACCTGACGAGCTCACCCTGTTCATCTGTTGATCACTCTGTGCGCCGGAGTGCCATCGTGCACGGCAAAGCCGCGCACTGACCACGCCAGCCACAATCCATATCGGAGCCCCTACTACATGACCCCCACCACCACTGCCCCACAGGTTGCCGTCAATGACATCGGCACCGCAGAAGAGTTCCTCGCCGCTGTAGATGCGACTATGAAGTACTTCAACGACGGCGACCTCGTTGAGGGCACCATCGTCAAGGTCGACCGCGACGAGGTCCTCCTCGACATCGGGTACAAGACCGAAGGCGTCATCCCGTCCCGCGAGCTGTCCATCAAGCATGATGTGAACCCGGACGAGGTCGTCGCCGTCGGCGATCTGGTGGAGGCTCTGGTCCTCACCAAAGAGGACAAAGAAGGCCGCCTGATCCTCTCCAAGAAGCGCGCACAGTACGAGCGCGCCTGGGGCGACATCGAGCGCATCAAGGAAGAGGACGGCGTCGTCTCCGGCACCGTCATCGAGGTCGTCAAGGGCGGCCTCATCCTCGACATCGGCCTGCGTGGCTTCCTGCCCGCATCGCTGGTCGAGATGCGCCGTGTCCGCGATCTCGCGCCGTACATCGGCCAGGAGATCGAGGCCAAGATCATCGAGCTGGACAAGAACCGCAACAACGTGGTCCTGTCCCGCCGTGCATGGCTCGAGCAGACCCAGTCCGAGGTCCGCTCCTCCTTCCTGAACAAGCTCGAGCGCGGCCAGGTCCGCACCGGCACCGTCTCCTCGATCGTGAACTTCGGTGCGTTCGTGGATCTCGGCGGCGTCGACGGTCTGGTCCACGTCTCGGAGCTCTCCTGGAAGCACATCGATCACCCGAACGAGGTTGTCGAGGTCGGCCAGGAAGTCACCGTGGAGGTCCTCGAGGTGGACATGGATCGCGAACGCGTCTCCCTGTCCCTGAAGGCCACCCAGGAAGATCCGTGGCAGACCTTCGCCCGCACTCACGCGCTGGGCCAGGTCGTGCCCGGCAAGGTCACCAAGCTGGTTCCCTTCGGTGCGTTCGTCCGCGTCGAAGACGGCATCGAGGGCCTGGTGCACATCTCCGAGCTGGCCGTGCGCCACGTGGATCTGGCCGAGCAGGTCGTCTCCGTGGGCGACGAGCTCTTCGTCAAGGTCATCGACATCGATCTCGAGCGCCGCCGCATCAGCCTCTCGCTGAAGCAGGCCAACGAGGGTGTCGATCCCGAAGGTGCCGAGTTCGATCCGGCCGTCTACGGCATGGATGCCGAGTACGACGACGCCGGCAACTACAAGTACCCCGAGGGCTTCGATCCGGAGACCAACGAGTGGATGGAAGGCTACGACGAGCAGCGTTCCGTCTGGGAGGCCCAGTACGCCAAGGCCCAGGAGCGTTGGGAAGCGCACAAGAAGCAGGTCGTCGCAGCCATCGAGGCCGACGCCGAAGCTGCCGCACAGGCCACTGTCGGCTCTTCCAGCTCCAGCTCTTCCAGCTCCTCCAGCTCCAGCAAGTCGGAGCCCGCTCCGTCGAACTACTCCTCCTCGCAGAACACCTCCTCCGAGGATGCCGGCACGCTGGCCTCCGACGAGGCGCTGGCTGCGCTGCGCGAGAAGCTCACCGGAAACAGCTGAACCACACGGGCGGATCACTGATCCCGCCTGAGTGACAAAGAGAAGGCCGGTTCCACCCTCAGGGTGGGACCGGCCTTCTCTTTGTCCGCTGCCAGCCAGCACCAGCGACGACGACGCCGCCTACAGTCCTAGCGCCGCAGCGCCTCCCAGCGGCGCCGCCAGCGCCTCAGCGCTTGGTGGACACCGTTACGGTGAACCGGGCATCGCGGGCCAGCTGCTCGGTGATCCCGACCTCCTTGGAGAGCACCGTGCGGTGCTTCAGGTGCGAGTTCCAGACGCTGTAGATCCGACCACCCGGGGCCAGCACCCGCGCCGCGGCCCGGATCAGCCGGTGCGCCGCACCCGGGTCCACCGCATTGCCCTGGTGGAACGGCGGGTTGAGCAGGATCAGCTCGGCGGAGCCGTCCTCGAACCGAGACAGCGCATCATCACGGACGGTCTCGATCCGGTCCGCGACCCCATTGGCCTCGGCCGTGAGCTGCGTGGACTGCACCGCCGAGGCCGAATGATCGGTGGCGATCACCTTCAGCTGCGGATGCCGCAGCGCCAGGAACGCACTCACCGTGCCGTTGCCGGAGCCGAAGTCGATCAGGTACTCCGCGCCGGGGAACCCCGGGTGGGCCTCCACGGCTTCGAGCATCAGCCGGGTGCCGGGATCGAGCTTGGTGCCGCCATAGGTGGCGCCCAGGCTGCACAGGGTCAGCTCCGTGGAGCCCTTCCCGGGGATGGCCACAGTGTGGGTGTTCTTCCGCGGCGCCGAGCTGGGCACGCCGTCGCGCGGCCCGCGGGCGGTGAGCACCCGAGACTTCGAGCGGCCCCGGCCGGCGGAGACATCGGTGAAGTGCTTTTCCAACACCTGGTTCATCGAGTGGTTCATATGCTTGTCCCGGCCCACGGCCAGCACGACGACGTCGGGCGCCGCGTGCTCACGGATCAGCCAGGCCCAGTCGGTGAGCGTCTCCAGGGACCGAGGCAGGTGCATCAGCACCGTGTGAACCCCGGTGAACGCGGCCGGTGCCGGCTCGCCCAGGCTGGGCAGCTCCGCCGGCACCGGCGCCGGCAGTTCGGCGCGACGGGCGTTGCCTCCCAGCGCGCGTTCGGCGCCGAGCTCATCGGCGAGCACCCGCACGGCCGTCACAGCGTCTTCGACCGTGGCGCAGGGGGCCCCGGGCTTGCCGGCCTCGGTGATCAGCGAGTGCAGGATCGGCAGCGTCAGCGCGCCGGTGCCGTCATCGAGGATCAGCACGTCCTCTCGCGGGTGCCCGGCGGCCCACCAGGCGGCTGCGGTGTCGAGCAGCAGCAGGTCCACCGCCTCGGGTGGGGGACTCAGCGGGGTGAAATCGAAGTTCTCGGTGAGTGCGGAGGGCTGAACATCGGGGGTCTGACCCGCAGGAAATGGCATGGAGTCAGCTTAGAGGATCGGCACCCGGCGGCCTCCCGGCGGCTCCCAGCCGGATCCCCCGCGGCCCGGACGAGCGCGCCCGTTCCGGCTCCCGACCAGCTCCGTACCAGCCTCCCCCAAGAATCGTTATTTGAATGAGACGCCGGGGCCGCATGCGGCTCATGCCGGGAGTCACGCGATTGTGCTGGACTAACATCAGGCCGTTTCGACTGAGAATCCGGATCACGAAAGTGCATCGGCGGCCCAAATTTCATACCGTAGTGACGATCATCCCGCCTGTCAGGCATCAGGCCGTAGCCTCTGGCCCCGAAAGGGCGCTCACCTGCTGCGAGTCTGCCGGGCGTGGGCAGCGACTACCCCCATGAAAGGCAATGATGCTGCTCCGGCTCCACGACTTCTTCAGGCTCCGCACCAGCCCGATCCTCTTCTTCGGCTCAGCCGCGATCGTCGTCACGTTCGTCGTGCTGACCCTGCTGATGCCCACCGGGATGGGCGACTTCTTCGGCACCGGCTCAGGCTGGATCTACGACAACCTCGGATGGTTCTACATCTCCGGTGTCACGGTCTTCCTGATCTTCCTCGTCCTCGTCGCCTTCGGCCGTTTCGGCCGGATCAAGCTCGGCGCCGACGGCGAGGAGCCCGAACACTCCAATATGGCCTGGTTCGGCATGCTCTTCGCCGCCGGCATCGGCACGATCCTGATGTTCTGGGCCGTGGCCGAGCCTGCCAACCACTTCGCGAACCCACCCCGCGAGGGACAGATGGCGGTGGAGCCGCGCTCCATGGAAGCGGCCAATGAGGCGATGGGCTTCACGCTCTATCACTTCGGGCTGCACACCTGGACGATCTTCGCGCTGCCCGGCCTGGCCTTCGCCTACTTCATCTACAAGAGGAACCTGCCGCCCCGGGTGTCCTCGATCTTCCAGCCGATGCTCGGGGACAAGATCCACGGCCCGATCGGGAAGTTCATCGACATCCTGGCGATCGTGGGCACCATCTTCGGTGTGGCGGTCTCCATCGGCCTGGGCACGCTGCAGATCCACGCCGGACTCGCCCGGCTGCTCGGGGTCAGCGATGCGGCCTGGAACTTCATCATGATCATCGCGGTGGTCACCATCATCGCGACGATCTCCGCGGTGCTCGGGGTGAACAAGGGCATCAAGCGGCTCTCGAACTTCAACATCTGGACCGCCATCGGGCTGCTGCTCTTCGTGCTGATCACCGGACCCACCGTCTACATGCTGCGCGGCATGATCGAGTGGACCGGCGTCTACGCCTCGATGCTTCCGGAGTTGGCGTTCTGGAACGACACCCTGGCTGACACCGGCTGGCAGGACGGCTGGACCATCTTCTACTGGGCCTGGACTGTGGCGTGGGCGCCGTTCGTGGGCATCTTCATCGCCCGCATCTCTCGCGGCCGCTCGGTGCGTCAGTTCGTCGCCGGCGTGCTGGGGCTGCCGACCCTGTTCACCATCTTCTGGTTCGGCATCTGGGGGGCCGGCACCTTCGACATCGAGCTCAACGGCGACGGTGGCCTGGTGGACACGGTGCTCGACGACGGTGTGGAGGGCGCGCTGTTCGCCTTCCTCGCCGAGTTCCCGCTGGCCACGCTGACCTCCTCGATCGCGATCATGTTGGTGGGCATCTTCTTCATCACCTCGATGGACTCCTGCTCACTGGTCCTTGATGACATGTGCAACGGCTACGAGGGACGCTCACCGTTGCACCAGCGGGCCTTCTGGACCGTGGCCATCGGCACTATTGCCGCGATCCTGCTCACAGCCACCGGCGAGGGCGGACTCGAGGCGCTGCAGAACGTGGCCCTGGTGCTCGGACTGCCGTTCTTCGTGCTGGGCTACTTCATGATGTTCAACCTCTCCCGGGCGATGCGCGAGGATGCCGGCGAGGTCGGCTTCCTGCGCACCCGCCGCTGGCTCAAGACGCTGCCTCCGGAGGAGTATGAACGCCGCATGGAGGAGCCCGACCGCTCGCTCACCGAAGCGGTGGTGGCCCCTGATTACCACGAGGGCACCCAGCCGGAGAACGCGCCGGATGTGGACCACGCAGAACAGCCCCCGATCGTGGAGGAGTACCGGGTGCGCACCGGGGATGTCCCGGTCGTGGACCACACTCAGGTGAACGGCTCCTACCCGAAGAACTGAGCTGCGCTGACTCAGCCAGCTCGCTGATCGACAGACAAGGTCCCGCTCTCAGCAGAGAGCGGGACCTTGTCGTGCGCGGGGGGAGTCCAGTGGGGTGCGCTACCCTGACGCCCATGAGCCCGAAGCGACGCCCCAGCGAGCGGTCACACATCTGGAAGCGCATGGCACTGATCGCCGCCGTCGGCATCCTCGCCGCCGTGATCGCCGGCGCGCTCGTGATGACGACGGCGGAGCCGGGCCCCGACGCGCCCGAGCCGCAAGCCCTCGCGGTGGTCGGGGATTCCAACACCGAGATGGACTCGCCGGACTTCGCGGCCGGGCAGATCGG
Source organism: Nesterenkonia sp. AN1 (assembly GCF_000582475.1). Taxonomy (NCBI): domain Bacteria; kingdom Bacillati; phylum Actinomycetota; class Actinomycetes; order Micrococcales; family Micrococcaceae; genus Nesterenkonia; species Nesterenkonia sp. AN1. The sequence continues at coordinate 58,948 of NZ_JEMO01000007.1, read as the reverse complement.
GGAGGACTCCTGGGTCGCCACGGTGCTCGCCGCTGGCCACCGGTTCGCCGGGGGATGGGCGGTGGCAGGGTCGACCTCAGTGGACCAGGCGGCCGGTCTCGAGGCGGTCGAGGGTGCGCAGGTTCTGCTCGTGATGACTGGAACCAACGACCTCGCCCAGGGCGTCCCGTTCGATCAGGCCGCCCCCAGCCTCGAGGCGATCGTCGCCGAGGCCCCCGCGGAACGGGTCGTGCTGCTCGCCATCCCGCCGCGGGATGAGGAGACCACACCCAGCAGCACCGAGTTCAACCAGTCGTTGCAGGACCTCGCCGAGAACCGGGGCTGGGAGTACTTCGACGGCCTCGAATTCCTGCGCAGCCCCGAGGGCGGCTTCGCGGAGGGAACCACCAACGACGGCGTCCATCTCACCCCCGAGGCCCAGGAACAGTTCGGCGAGACTGTGGCGGATTACCTGGCCGAGGACGACGCCGCATCCTGAAACGGCTGATCCTCCGTGGGCGCAGGATCTTGCAGCGGCGCAGCATCCTCTGAGGACGCAGGGTCAGGTGCAGCACCAGGCTCAGGCGCAGCGCCAGGCTCAGGCGCAGCATCGGGCCCCAGGGCCGGCTGCGCCGGGGGAGTGCCGCGCACCGAGGCGTAGATGACCCCGCCGACCACCAGTACCCCGCCGCCGAGCTCCAGCCAGGTCGGCACCTCGCCCAGCACGGCCCAGGCGGCCAGGATCCCGACCACCGGGACCAGCATCGAGAACGGGGCCACGGTGCCAGCTGGGTGCCGGCGCATCAGCCAGACCCAGATCCCGGCACCCACCACCGTGCCGAACAGGATCGTGTAGCCCAGACCCAGCCAGGCCGGGATCGCGGCGAGGCTGATCGAGCCGGCCAGTGCCGCCCCGATCTGCTCGGGGCCCTCCACCAGGAACGCCACCGTGAGCAGCGGGATCGGCGGGACCACGGCCATCCACAGCACCAGCGCCATCGGCCGGTCGGTCTGGGCTTTCCGGGAGGCCAGGTTGCCCAGCGCCCAGCCGAAGGCGCCGAAGAGCACCAGCAGGAACGGCATCCAGCCATCCAGCACGCCGCGGGAGACCCCCACCAGCCCCAGGCCGAGCACGGCGACCCCGACGCCGGTCGCCCGCCGTGCGGTGATGTGTTCGTTGAGCACCAGGGCGCCGAGCAGCACGGTGAACGGCGCGGAGGCCTGCAGCACAAGCGAGGCGAGCCCGGTGGGGAATCCGGCGGCCATACCCAGGTAGAGACCGAAGAACTGCAGTGTGCCGAAGCCCAGCCCGTAGCCGAGCAGATAGCGGATCTTCACCCCGGGCCAGGGCACGAACAGCAGCGCCGGCAGCGCCAGGAGCGCGAAGCGCAGCCCGGCCAGGAACAGCGGCGGGAACTGGTCCAGTGAGAACCGGATGGCCAGGAAGTTTAGCCCCCAGAAGACGGCGACGAGCAGGGCGAGCAGCGTGTGGCGCAGGGGCATGGGTCCATCCTCCGCCGCAGAACCACATCAGGTCTACTGAACGTTTCTGCACTGAGCGTGTAGGTTGCCTACATGGATGCGTCTTCGCTCAGTTCCCACTCCCTGGAGCCCCGGCATCTTCAGCTGCTGCGCGAGATCGCGGCCCGCGGCACCCTGGCCGCGGTGGCCAAGGCCACCCACCGCACCCCCTCGGCGCTCTCCCAGCAGCTGCGCACCGCCGAGCGCGAGCTCGCGGTGAAGCTGGTGGAACCGGACTCCCGCGGGATCCGGCTGACTCCGGCCGGTCAGCTGCTCGCCGAGGGCGCCGATGAGGTCATCGCGAGCCTCGCCCGGGTCCAGGCCCGGCTCGACGCCGCCACCGGGGAGCCGCGCGGAAGCGTGAGCATCGGCACCCTGCCCAGCGCCGGTCAGGTGCTGCTGCCGCAGCTGCTGCACCGGCTCCGCGGGTCTGCGATCACACTGACCCTGGATGACTTCGACATCGCCGAGGCCGACTTCGCGGCCCGCGCCCTGGACGCTGACATCGTGATCAGTCACAGCATCAGCGGAGGCGTGCCCCGCGGTGCCCACGGGCTGATCAGCACGTTGCTGGCCCGGGAACCCATCGACGTGGTGCTCCCCGCGGATCACCCGCTGGCCGCAAAGGCCGAGCTGAGCCCCGGTGATGTGGCGGATCTGGAGTGGGTCGGAGTGCCACAGGGGTATCCGTTCGACGCGATCCCGGTGGTCATCGAGCAGCTCACCGGCGCTCCGGTGCACCGGAGGCTGCGACTGCGCGACAACCACCTGCTGGAATCCCTGGTCGGCGCCGGCGCGGGATCGGCCTGCTGCCAAGGTTCAGCACCCGCCCGGCACCCGGCGTGGTGCTGCGGCCACTGGTGGGGGTCAGCGCCGCCCGCAGCATCGTGGCGCTGAGCAGACCCGACCGCCATGAGCGGCTGGCGGTGCGGACCGTGACCGAGCATCTGGTCAGCATCGGGGCTGAGCTGATGGAGGACTATGCGGTGCGGCGTGGCTGAGGCCCGGGTGCATCGAGGAGATTCAGCCGTAGAATCTTGGGATGCATAAAATCCTCTCAGTGGGCCTGACCGGCGGGATCGCCTCGGGCAAGTCAGCGGTCGCCACCCGGCTGGCCGAACACGGCGCCATCGTCATCGAGGCCGACCTCTTGGCCCGGGAGGTGCTGGAACCCGGCACCGACGGGCTGGACGCAGTGGTCCAGGCCTTCGGGTCCGGCGTGCTCACCGACTCCGGTGCTTTGGACCGCGAGGCGCTGGGTCAGATCGTCTTCGCCGACGAGGACGCCCGCGCCCGGCTCAACGCGATCGTCCATCCCCGGGTGGCCGAGGCCCGCAACGCGCTGCGCGCGCTGGCGCCGGAGGGAACCGTGGTGGTCGAGGACATCCCGCTGCTGGTGGAGACCGGGCAGGCCGAGCGGTTTGACGTCGTCGTGGTGGTCGCCGCGCCCCCGGAGGAGCGGCTGAATCGGATCGTCCGGGACCGTGACACCAGCCCCGAGGACGCCCAGGCGCGCATCGACGCGCAGACCTCTGAGGGCGAACGTGCTGCGGTAGCTGACGTGGTGCTGGAGAACTCCGGGACCCTGGCAGAGCTCGATGCCCAGGTCGATGAGCTGTACGAGAAACTCCACGGGCGTGTCATAGCCGCGCAGTAGCATTGATCCATGAGTCTCGCTCAGAAGATCAGCCGCACCGTCGCTCCCTTTGAGGTCATCAGCCCCTTCAAGCCCTCAGGGGATCAGCCGAAGGCGATCGCCGAGCTGGTGGACCGGATCGAGGGTGGCGAGAAAGACGTCGTGCTGATGGGTGCCACCGGCACCGGCAAGTCGGCGACGGCGGCCTGGCTGATCGAGCAGGTGCAGCGGCCCACGCTGGTCATGGTGCAGAACAAGACCCTGGCCGCTCAGCTGGCCAATGAGTTCCGCGAACTGCTGCCGAACAACGCGGTGGAGTACTTCGTCTCCTACTACGACTACTACCAGCCCGAGGCCTACGTGCCGCAGACGGACACCTTCATCGAGAAGGACTCCTCGGTCAACGAGGAGGTCGAGCGGCTGCGCCACTCGGCCACCAACGCGCTGCTGACCCGCCGAGACGTGGTGGTGGTTGCCACCGTCTCCTGCATCTACGGCCTGGGCACGCCTGAGGAATACATCAAGCAGATGGTCGCGGTCGAGGTGGGGGAGAAGATCGAGCGCGATGAGCTGCTGCGCCGCTTCGTGGGCATGCAGTACGCCCGCAATGACACCGACTTCCACCGCGGCACCTTCAGGGTTCGCGGGGACACCGTGGAGATCATCCCGATGTATGAGGAGCTCGCGGTGCGCATCGAGTTCTTCGGCGATGAGATCGAATCCATCTCCACGCTGCACCCGCTCACCGGCACCGTGGTGCGTGAGGAAGAAGAGATGTACATCTTCCCGGCCAGCCACTACGTGGCCGGCGACGAGCGGATGGCCAGCGCGATCACCCGGATCGAGGATGAGCTGCGCGTCCGGCTGGAGGAGCTGGAGTCCCAGGACAAGCTGCTGGAGGCCCAGCGGCTGCGCATGCGCACCACCTATGACCTCGAGATGATGCAGCAGATGGGCTTCTGCAACGGCATCGAGAACTACTCCCGGCACATCGACGGACGCGGCCCGGGCTCGGCCTCGCACTGCCTGTTGGACTACTTCCCGGATGACTACCTGCTGATCGTGGATGAGTCCCATGCGACCATCCCGCAGATCGGCGGCATGTACGAGGGGGACATGTCCCGTAAGCGCACCCTGGTGGACCACGGCTTCCGGTTGCCCTCCGCCATGGACAACCGGCCGCTGAAGTGGGACGAGTTCCTGGAGCGGATCGGGCAGACGGTGTACCTCTCCGCCACCCCTGGTCCCTATGAGCTGGGTCAGGCCGATGGTTATGTGGAGCAGATCATCCGGCCTACCGGTCTGGTGGACCCGCAGATCGTGATCAAGAAGACGAAGGGCCAGATCGATGACCTGCTGGGGGAGATCCGAACCCGGACCGCGAAGAACGAGCGCGTGCTGGTCACCACGCTGACCAAGCGGATGGCCGAGGACCTCACCGAGTACATGCTGGAGAACGGCATCAAGGTGGAATACCTGCACTCGGATGTGGACACGCTCAAGCGGATCGAGATCCTGCGGGATCTGCGCCGCGGCGTCCATGACGTGGTGGTCGGGATCAACCTGCTCCGCGAGGGCCTGGACCTGCCCGAGGTCTCCATGGTGGCGATCCTGGATGCGGACAAGGAAGGTTTCCTGCGGTCCACCACCTCGCTGATCCAGACCATAGGCCGTGCGGCTCGCAACGTCTCTGGCGAGGTGCACATGTACGCGGACCGGATCACCGACTCGATGCGCCGCGCGATCGACGAGACCGACCGTCGCCGGGAACGTCAGATCGCGTACAACACCGAGAACGGGATCGACCCGACCCCGCTGCAGAAGAAGATCGCGGACATCACCGATCAGCTGGCCCGCGAAGATGCCGACACGGCCGAGCTGCTGCAGGGAATGGGCGGCCTGGCCACCGGTTTCCAGTACGGCAAGGGCCACCGCGGTTACACCAGCTTTGACAACGAAGACGGCGAGGATTCCACCGGTAAGAAGTCCGGCAAGTCTCTGGCGGAGCAGACCCCCGCGAAGGACCTCACGGACCTGATCGCCCAGCTCACCGGCCAGATGCACCACGCGGCGGAGGAGCTCAACTTCGAAGTGGCGGCCCGGCTGCGCGATGAGATCGGGGAGCTGAAGAAGGAGCTGCGGCAGATGCAGAACGCCGGCCACGACCAGATGTGAGCCACGTGCGCTACGTCTCAGCTCAACCTTTCGTTCAACGTCGAACTGAGTTTTTCCGGTGAATCCCCTATGCTGGCTTAGGTCATATCCGTGGGACTTTAGGGGCATAAGTACGTGGAATTGCGTGAATATTTAAGGATCGTCCATCGCGGATGGCTCATCATCGTGTTGGCGACCCTCGCCGGAATCGGCGCCGCGGCAACCTTTTCCCTCCTCCAAAGTCCGCAGTATGAGGCCGAGACCAGGGTGTATGTCTCGACTGATTCGGCGTCCACAGTGGCGGAGCTTGGCCAGGGCACCACGTATACGCAGCAGATCGTTCAGAGCTTTGTTGAGGTCACCACGACCCCGAGAGTGCTCCAGCCAGTGGTAGAGGAGCTTGGCCTGGACCAAACTCCTGCAGAGCTGTCTGATTCGATCGCGGTGTCCACCCAGGCCGACACCGTGTTGCTACAGATAACTGCGGTAGCTGAGGATCCGGTAGTGGCCGCCGAGATTGCGAACACCGTAACTGAGAACCTGATTAGTGTGGTTGGTGAGATCACACCCGGTTCGTCCGGCGAGGCCAGCTCGATATCAGTCGAGGTTCTCCAGGAAGCAGTCGCGCCCGAGTCCCCGGTCTCGCCTCGGGTCCCACTCAACCTCGCTCTGGGTCTCTTGATCGGACTGAGTCTCGGCGTGGGAATCGCCGTGCTTCGCGATGTTCTGGACACTCGAATTCGCGGTGAGCACGACATCTCGGCGACTACGGAGACCCCTGTTCTCGGTGGCATCGCCTACGACTCCGAGGCGCAGAAGCGGCCGCTGGTGGTCCAGGTAGATCCGAAAAGCCCCCGAGCGGAGTCTTTCCGCACGTTGCGTACGAACCTTCAGTTCCTGGAGGTCGGCGAATCTCGTCGCAGTTTCGTTATAACCTCATCAATTCAGGGTGAAGGCAAGTCCACTACGGTGGCCAACATTGCCATCACCATGCAGGAAGCAGGTCAGCGAATCTTGGTGATCGACGCTGATCTTCGTCGCCCTAGGATTGCTGACTACTTCGGGCTCGAAGGCGCGGTGGGCCTGACCAATGTCTTGATCGGCAAGGCCGACCTGGATGATGTCGTCCAGTACTGGGGCCCGCATGACCTCGCGGTACTTCCCGCGGGAGACATTCCTCCGAACCCCAGTGAGCTCTTGGGTTCGCCGAGCATGGACGCGCTGCTCCGGTTCGTAGAGGATCAGTTCGACGTCGTGTTGATTGATGCCCCTCCGCTGCTTCCCGTCACCGACGCTGCGGTGCTCGCCACCCGCGCCACCGGTGCCATCATCGTCGTTGTTGCGGGTAAGACCCACCGCCAGCAACTCAAGGGAGCGGTTACTTCCCTGGAGAACGTCGGCGCGAAGCTCTTTGGAGTGATTCCCACCATGCTTCCTACCAAGGGCCCCGATGCATACGGTTACGGGCGTTATGGATACGCCTATACCTACGAAGAAGACGGGAGGGCGTAGATGATGTCCGATTGTTTCCGCATTCTCGTGGTCTGTACCGGCAACATCTGCCGCTCCGCTCAAGCAGAGCAGTTCATCCGCGCAAAGATTATTGAAAGCTATCCGGGTCTTGAATCCGTGGTCGTTGTGGAAAGTGCCGGTACGGGAGCCATGTGCGGATCAGGCATGCCAGAGCAGGCCGCGGCGTTGTCCACCCAGTACGGTGGTCTTCCGGCCAATCACGTTGCACGCCAGCTGACGGTAGATCAGGTACGGGCAGCAGACCTTGTCCTCGCGATGGCGGCCGAACACCGCAGCGGTGTAGTCAGACTTTTGCCTCGTGCTTCTCGAAACACCTTCACGCTTACGGAGTTCGCGGCCTTGTTGGAGAACGCGGAACTAAATCGCCCAGCCATACCGACGGGTTTTTCGGCGTTGACACCAGCGGACAAGCTACGAAGTGCAGTCAAATGGGTGTCGGCGCGAAGGGGGTTCTTGGGTGCAGACGCCAAACCAGCCGATGTCGTCGATCCGTACCGTCGGTCCGATGAGACCTACGTGGAATCAGCGCGTCAAATCGTTGATGCACTAGATCGCACCCAGCGAGCTGCGGTGAACCTGGCGAAGCGAGTATGCGTATGACTCGAGCCAAGAAGTCGCACATTCTTATGGAAGGGCTCTCTGGAAAATCCCGACACATCTCAGGATTGGCTACAGCTAGAAATCTTACTGAAAACGGGCTGTGGCTCGGGGCAGGGGACCAGGCAGTGGTGCCCATCGACGGCGGAAGGAGTTTGGACTGATGAGCACTGCAGAGGCTCCAAATATGTATGCCACCTACACTGGAATTCAGGCTGAGACCGAGCGCCACCTGCCACGTCGAGTGTGGCAAAGACGATACGCCACACGCCTCCTCATCACTGACTTCATCGTCCTGGCCCTCGTAATAGGCACAATCCAAGTTTTCTGGCTGGATTTTGATGACACAGCGAACTTCGGGTTCCCTGGCAGTCCAGGCGAACAGTTCAGTGGAGAAGTGAGCTATGGCCTCGTCTCAGGCGCACTTCTCCTGCTCTGGATGGTTGTACTTGTTTCCGTGGGAAGTGTTGATTCGCGCGTGATGGGCGTAGGGCACACCGAGTACCGCAAAATCACAGACAGTGGAGTCGGTCTCTTCGCGGCAGGGGCCACTATTATGTTTCTGCTCAAGCTAGATGTGGCTCGCGGCTACCTCCTCCTCACCTTTGCAGTCGGTATAATCGCTCTCTTGTTTGCTCGAATGATGTGGCGCAAGTGGCTAAAGAAGCATCGAACCCGCGGAGATTATTCAAGCCAGGTCGTGTTGGTCGGATCACATTCTTCGATCCGCCACATTGCAGATGAGTTGGCGAAACAGCCCTGGGCTGGATACAACGTCGTGGGGGCCGCCCTCGCGCAATCTCCCCAAGATAGTGGGGTGCTCGCCATAGGCAATGTTCCGGTGGTCAGCGATTTCGACGGAGTCCGAGAGGCAATGGACACTATCGGCGCTGACACGGCGATCATCACGGGAGCAGACCATCTGGACCCGCAGAGAGTCCGTGAGTTGAGCTGGGAGCTGGAGAAAGGTGAATACTCGTTGGTGATGGCGCCAAGCCTTACCGATGTCAGTGGACCTCGTATTCACAGCCGCCCCGTGGCAGGACTGCCTCTCATGCACGTGGAGACGCCGCGCTATACGGGTTTGCGGGCAGCAATGAAGCGTTCGTTCGATATTGCGGGTTCTCTCTTAATCATCGTCCTCCTTTCGTTGCCGATGGCGGTAGTGGCGATCACGGTCAAGAGCACATCTCCCGGTCCGGTGTTCTTCAAGCAGCAACGCGTCGGACTCGACGGGGAAGAGTTCCGCATGTGGAAGTTCCGATCAATGCGCCAGGATGCGGAACAGCAGCTCGCTCGGCTCGACGCTGCGGACCGAATGGATCCTGGGAACGTCTTATTCAAAATGAAAGATGACCCCCGAATTACCAGCGTCGGACGCTTCATTCGCCGCTACAGTATCGACGAACTGCCGCAAGTCTTTAACGTTCTACTGGGTAGCATGTCACTCGTTGGTCCGCGACCGTCACTCGCACGAGAAGTGGCTCAGTATGAGCATCACGTTCACCGTCGATTCTTGGTCAAGCCAGGTATTACGGGACTCTGGCAGGTTAGTGGAAGATCTGATCTTCCATGGGACGAAGCGGTCAGGTTGGACCTGTACTACGTGGAAAACTGGTCCCTCACCGCTGACCTTCTCATTCTTTGGCGTACTGCCAATGTCGTCATTCGAGGATCTGGAGCTTACTGAACAATGGAGAGGCATTCCCTGGAAACAGGATTAGTCGGGGTGGGCCCTTTTACGGTTCACGATCATCCCGCTGAAGAAGTCACACGGCGGATCGGCGAACTAGTAGGGAGGGGCCAACGAGCAGTCGCATACGCCCTTCACGTAGGAGGACTCAATAACCGTAAGGACCATGAGTTCGTACAGGCGCTCGACGCCGCTGACGTGGTCTACGCCGATGGCGCGGCGGTTGTCGGTCTCGCACGTATGGCAGGCGCTCGGCGCATCACGCGCGCCGCGACGACCGACATCGGCATAGATGTTGTCCGCCGCGCCAGCATCACACTTGGTCGGCCATGTCGGCTGGCGCTGATTGGCGGCACTGAAGGTCTCGCCAAGGAGGCCGGCACGAGTCTCGAACGGTCGGCTGATTGCGAAGTGGTATTGGCTGAGCATGGCTACCACTCGGATGACCTCGCTCTCATCAATAAAGTGAATGCGGTTCGTCCCGACATAGTGATCGTGGGCCTCGGTATGCCTCGTGAGGCCACTTGGGTGCAACATCACTGGGTGAGCTTGCCTGAGACCTTGATCATGACTTGTGGCGGTTGGTTCGGATTCCTTGCGGGGCGTGAACAGCGTGCTCCACGCATCATGCAGGTCACCGGAACAGAGTGGGCCTACAGGCTACTCCAGGCGCCGCAACGGTTGGCGGTTCGATACGCAACCGGCTTGATCTCCACGGTGAGACTAGCTCCAGATCAGTTAAAGAAAAGGGGAAAAAATGTACGCAATAATTGAGGGAGGAAACGTCCCTAGCGGTCGAGTTCAGGTCAGCGGAGCGAAGAACTCCGCGACGCGCCTACTCGCAGCAGCGCTCCTCACTGAAGACCACGTAGAACTCCACAACTTCCCGACCTCACTGGTCGATGCTCAACACAAGGTGCGCTTTGTCCAGTCCATGGGGGCGAACGTGAAGGTCGATGGCCCAGCAAAGACTCTTGCAATCGACACGCCCAATCTTGATGCCGCTGGACTAAATACGGATGGGTACGACGTGCCCATCAGGACTACGTACCTGCTGGCAGCGCCTCAACTGGCACGGACCGGACGTGCGCGGATTCCGTATCCTGCCGGCTGCAAAATTGGTGGCGGTGCGGGAGGTGGGCGAGGATACGATTTGCACGTCATGGTCTGGGAGGCTCTAGGTTGCACCGTCACAGAGACACCGAGCTACATAGAGATCACGGCGCCTTACGGGGGAATGCGTGGCGGAAGCGTGGACTTTCCGATCAGCACGGTTGGAGGAACAGAGAATGCCCTTCTGTGCGCGGCCGTGGCCTCGGGAACCTCTACAATATATAACGCCTACATCACCCCCGAGATCGATGATCTGATAGAGCTTCTTCGTCGGATGGGTGCCGACGTCGTGGTCGCTGGCAACAGCCACATCGTGATTACGGGGAAGTCTGGACTCCTCGGGGGTGCGCACATGAGCGTCATGGCGGACCGTATCGAAGCACTGACTTGGATCGTCTACGCACTCATCAGCGGGGGCGATCTGATGGTTAAGGGTGTCCCCTTCGACGCTATGCAAGTTCCGCTGATTCATCTGGAGCACGCGGGCGTGGATTTAATGGGAAGTTCTGACTCTCTCTACGTAGGTCCAGAGAGCCTGAAGGCGGGCTCGATTCAACCCTTCGAAGTGGCTTGTGGGACGCACCCGGGGGTGATCTCGGATATGCAGCCATTCTTCGTGATGCTTGGCCTACTGTCTGCTGGGACATCTAGGGTTTTCGACTATCGTTATCCGGAGAGAATCGGTTTCGTCGAAGAGCTGGCAAAGTTTCTGCCTGCACAAGCGTTGGAAGCTCGACCTGGAGCCATAACGATCCGGGGACCACAGGGATTCGCGGCGGCTGAAGCAGAGTCGACCGACCTTCGAGGATCAATGGCTGTGCTCATGGCCGCCTTGTGCGCACCGGGGACTTCTCGTGTGAATGGAGTGCAACTAGCTTTGCGAGGCTACGACCAACTCGAGTCAAAGCTGCGGACTGTCGGGGCTAGATTGTCGGTTCACGATACTCCCGCGCCAGCATTGGCGACGGCGGGATCAATTCGTCCATGACGCTGGCAGAGGAGTCTCGCTTCATCGAGGCAGTCGACCCAGGCACGACAACAGTCGGCGCAGACCTCCGTTTACTGTCTCGGTGGCAGATCGGAGGCCTGGCCGATCTGATGTACGAACCTACATCAACGGATCAGCTCGCACGAGTCCTCCAGTTCGCTAGCGCGCACGGTACTAGGTATTCAGTTATCGGCGACACGTCCAACATTCTGTTCGACTCACAAGGGTATCGGGGACTGCTAGTTAGAATTGGCAGCAACTTCTCGGATTACTCAGTCCAAGGAAGGGTTGTGACAGCGGGTGCCGGAGTGCGGGCTTCAGATCTCGCCAGAGTTGCGGAGCGTTTCGGTCTGTCGGGCATCGAGCACATAGTCGGTATTCCTGGCACCCTCGGTGGCCTTATTGCCATGAATGGTGGCTCGATGCGTCGGGGGATAAGTGAGAACGTATTGAGCATCGACTGTCTAACAAAAAGTGGAGATAGAAAACAACTAGACCCACATAAATGTAAATTCGCTTACCGCAGTTCTATTTTTCAGGGTGGATCGCTGATCATCATAGGTGCGGTTCTGGGTCTAGCGGCCAGTACTCGCGGTGAGGTTGGGGACTTAAATGAGTCAATCATCGAAACCCGCCGAGACCGGTTTCCTGAATTGCTTCCTAACTGTGGTTCTACCTTCGCGTCAGACCCCTCGGTATACGCGACTGTCGGCTCGCCGGGAAAGATGTTGGAGTCCGCTGGCCTGAAGGGTTACCACCATGGGGATGCGCAGTACTCACCTCAACACGCAAACTTCATCATCAATCGTGGCAATGCGACCTCAGACGATGTGTTGGAATTGATCGCATTGGGGCAGTACAAAGTACTTGAGACCACGGGCCATCGTATGCGATGTGAAGTCCGGTTCTTACCCTCCGACGGCGAGACTGGTCCCGCCGATGACTTTGTGCCGCAACAAATAGCATGAAACGTGGCACGACCCTGGTAGCGGGGCAAGTTGTTGGACAATTGTTCCTGATCGCAGTAATTCCTCTTCTGACGCGCATTTTTTCACCCGCCGAAATGGGTGTTTACCAGATTGCTTTGGCCATCGCACTAATTCTTCAGCCGCTTGCAACACTCAAGATCGAAGCGCACATTCCGGCCGCGCCAAATAGCGCAACAGTTAGAGCCTACAATCGACGCGCGGGACTCGCAGTGGCGTTGACTTGCATGGTGGGTGTCGGTGCGGCTGCCACATTATTTGCTGTTGATTCCAACTATTCGGAACACTTGCTACTGGCGAGCCTGTTGCTAGGCGCATTCGCTTGGATGGCTCTAGACACTGCACTCCTGATTCGGTCCGGTGAACTTCTAAGGTTGACAATTCGACATCTGCTCGCTGGGCTCTTCACTGCTCTGCTCCAACTGGTGGCTGCAGTGACCATCGGGGAGATTTGGTCGCTCGCGTTCGCACTACTGCTCGGGCGGACTTTGGCGATTATCCTAACTAGGTCCCGAGCTAACAACGATGGGGTTGGTGCAGCAAGTATCACTCTTCGGTCAGCGCGAGACACGGGGGCCGCCGTGGGGGGCAGCATGGCAATCAATTTGTCCAATCAGGCTCCCGTTCTTTACTTGGCTGGAATGTTTGGCGCAACGGCTGCTGGACATCTCGGAATTGCAGACCGCGTGGCGGCTACGCCCATTAATCTAGTCGGGAGATCGTTGGCGCAGTTTGTTCAATCGAGCTTGGCTCCGTTTGTCCGGGAGAGAAAGTTCGGGCTGTTCGGCGCTAGCTCAAATTCACATTCATAACGGCAGGAATTGCGGCGGTTTGCGCCACGGGCCTAATAACGCTGGGGCCTCTCCTTGCCGAACCGGTTCTAGGACCAGGGTGGGACATCGCTGGGCAGGTAATCGCGATTCTCGCCTTGCCATTCAGCCTGCGGCTGGTCGCTCTCCCCATGACCCACACGCTAATAATGATTGGTCGTGAGAGGAGTCTTCTCAGACTCCAATTGGTGCGTTTGCCCATACCGTTGGCCTTCGTTGTTGTGACATATATACTGGAACCAGACTTCATTTTATGTTGTATCGCACTTTCAGTCGGACTTACTATCAGCTATTCATTGTTTATCGGATTATCTCTATATTGGACGTTCTGGGAAGAAAAAAATGGGTACTCATCATTTAAGTAAAGTTAAATATGAAACGGGGAGGTTCTATGGAGTTAGTTAAAATGGCGTCATTTAATGCTTTATATGCGTTACCAATTCGTGTACGGCGACGCCTCCTGTATCTTCGCACTTACAGAAGGAATCCTGAACTCAGTACCCCTGTTAAATTTTCAGAGAAAATGCAATGGCGTATAATCAACGATCGTCGACCACATATTGGCTTGGCTGGCGACAAAATTAGAATGAAGAAGTATGCGGCTGAGGTGTGTCCTGAAGTGCAGATCCCGGAGACGCTCTGGGCTGGCACAGACCCGCGGGCAATTGCAGATGTGGACTGGGGTTGCTCGTGGGTAGCCAAGCCGATTGCTGGGGCCGGTCATGTCACGTTCGGGGAGGGTGCTATCGGGTCGAGTGGAGCCAGACTTGATAGAATGCTGAGCGCACCTGTTAGAGAATTAAAGCTTCGTGCGGAGTGGCTTGGGTCTTTAGCAGCCGATGGATTTTTACTGGAAAAGAAACTTCCAAGCACGAGCTCGTTGGCGCCTCCCGAGTATAAGTTCTGGACGTTCCATGGGCGCGTTGAAATGGTGTATTTTCGGATTCCCGACGAGTATGGAGTCACGAAAGGGCACAGGTACTATGATAGAGACTGGCACTCACTCAATCTTAAAAAGTCTGATGTTGAGGTAGTTGATGAAGTCCCATGTCCTGATCGTTTAAGGGAGATGATCGTGATTGCCGAAAAGCTCGCAGAAGATTTCGATTTCGTGCGCGTAGATTTGTACGACACTCCTGACGGCGTTTATTTCGGAGAACTCACTCCCTACCCAACACGAGGTCTGCAGCGCTTTGATCCACCTGAGGCAGACACGTGGCTGGGCAGCATGTGGAACCTCCCAAGAATCGAGGATGTTCGATGAGCCTGACTGCGAGCCATCCACTTGTCACAATCATAAGTCCTTTCTTCAATCGATCTAGTGGTGTTGAGAGGACACTTGAATCTATCGCCGACCAAACGTACAAAAGCTTCACGAGTGATCTCTGGGACGACGGGTCATCAGACGGGACCTGGGACAAACTTGTGGCAACTAGGGACGAACTAGGGGACCCCAGAGTCAGAGTTCGGAGGAATCAGAGCAACCTGGGATTGACTCCAGGTCTGAACGAAGCCATCGGTCCTATCGATACTCGCTACATCGCAGTGGTGGGATCGGGTGATGCGTGCCATAGAGATCGGATCTCACTACAAGTAGAAGCGCTCGAAAGTGACCCGGATGCCGTCATGTGCGCCTCGGCAAGCGTGACGAAGGATCTGATCTCAGGGAGCGAGTTTCTCGACAGCAGTTTTGCCCAACGGAAGTTTTCGGTGGATGACCTGCTCGAGACCGTTCCCTTCACCCATGGCACCGTGATGTATCGAACTTCCGCTCTGAAAGCCGTGGGTGGGTTTGAGGAGACATTCAAGTGGTGTGCTGACTGGGATCTGTTTCTGCGGATTCTGGAGAGCGGTCATGGGATCTACCTCCCTGATCAGTTGTACACGCGTATTGCTCAGCGCGACGGCGTCAGCTTCGATCCCCGAAAATCTTTCGATCAGATTCGGTATCAGGCGCTTGTTGCGATGGTTCACGGCGTAACGGCGGATCAACGAGACGCTTTATTGCAGTTGGCGCAGTTGGATGGACTGGATGCCAGTCTGGAGGGTGCGAAACGCCGCATTGAGAGGGGTCTGACCAACCGCATCATCAAGCTCGAATTAATGGGTCGAGGGAAAGAGGCGCGGGAGCTTGCTGATATCGTAGATGCGAGCGTCTATTCGGTGCCTCGCTCGAGTCGTCCGTCTATTTGGTGCGCGAGGACAGTTTCTCTGTTGCCGTTGCAACCAGATGGTTTGATCAGGGTGGCGCGATCATGCAAGAACTTACCGCTTCAAATGCGTCGCGTTATGTCAAGTTTCCGACGAGCTCAATGAGGTATCTGAATTGTCGTTAGCAGGAATGCGCCTGGCTTTTTTTTACCTGTACACTGCTTGCACCTTAGGTGCGAACGCAGTAGTGCTTATTCCTTCAGAGGTAGATGGAAATCAAAGCGATAACAGCGTATTTGTTATCAGTTGGCTGTTGCTCAACGTGGCAGCGGCGCTTGTCGTTGTATCGAGTAGTTACTTCAGCCGGGTGATTCTTGCGTGGACGCTGTTTAGTGTTTCCTTCATTTTTTTGTCTGGATTCTGGTCCGTTAGTGTCGAGTCTTCGTCGCTATATGGACTCCAGTTAATCTGCAATATAGTCGTCGCCTATATAATGGCTTCGGAGCTTGGGCTTTCGAAGACTCTACTAGTTTTCGGTAGAACGATAGTTTTCCTCTCACTTGCGGGAATAGTAGCTTATTTTGTTGGCTTTAACAATGTATATATTATCGATCCTCATGCGCGCGAGAACTTAGTCCTCGATGGTGCGATACGGCTTCGAGGATTCTTCAGCCATAACGTGGCCGGTGGACTCTTCGCGCTGGTTGGTGCAGTTATCTCGATCTGCAAGTTCTCTGGGCGTCAGCGGTGGTTCGGAGTTGTCGTCTGCGCCTTGTTTATTGCTTGCGCCGGGTCGGCGACTGGAATACTTCTATCGCTCTTGGCGCTCCTAGTCATGGCAGTACTCGTTGTTGTTGCTCCGAGGGTTCCGGTGCTGGGTTGTCTTGGCCTTGTGACTGCTGTCGTTTTGCCTGTCGGAGTTGTGGCAATGTTCTCCGGTGACAGGATTCTTGACTTGTTGGGTCGTGATGCGACACTCACCGGTCGGACGCTGATTTGGGATTGGGGAATGGATTCCATCGGCGAAAGACCCATTTGGGGTTGGGGATTTCAGGCCTATTTCCCGGGTGGTGAAGGCGCAGGACTACTTGCTAGTGCGTCCCGTTTTGAGGGTTATAATCTTTCTCACTTCCATCAGTCTTATATACAAACTTCGATAGATCTCGGAATTTTTGGAACTCTGTTTCTTATAATAATTCTCGTTGTATCGTTCTTGAATGGATATAGGCTTCAGTCCCTGGGTGCTGCTTCGGACGGCTTAGTTGTGTCGACTGTCGTGGCTGTGTACGCCTTTGCTGGAATGGGTATGTTTATATTTATATCCTATAATCATTTCGCTACGTTCTCTTTGTTCGCAATTCTTTTTGCTTCTCTAAAGGCTAGGGGTCATCTGAGGCTCGTGGACCAGCAAGACGGTAGCCGCGCAGTGGCGCGTCAGCTCGGGCGCACGAGCTTCTAGTTTTCCCTGGTGTTCGTCGGCGTGCCTCGTTAGCTTTTAGGGACATTGCTTTTCAGCAGGATGAGTGGTGTTGGCCGGTCCGGTTTCTGGGCATGATCGTTTGCCCCCAGTCACCCCATGATTCGGGGGTGTTGTTACCCAGGGGCTGGTGGCGGCGGAGCATGGGTC
This sequence comes from Nesterenkonia sp. AN1, assembly GCF_000582475.1. Classification (NCBI taxonomy): domain Bacteria; kingdom Bacillati; phylum Actinomycetota; class Actinomycetes; order Micrococcales; family Micrococcaceae; genus Nesterenkonia; species Nesterenkonia sp. AN1. The sequence goes on along the minus strand of NZ_JEMO01000007.1, from coordinate 42,140 downwards.
GCTGATAGGGCCTCTGTGTCAAGAGATGGCCGTTGGGGCTGTGCTGAGGTCCTTGAGAATCGTGCGGTAGATGACAATGCTCAGCCTGCGCTTGAGGGCCCTGCGAGCTTCTCGAGGGGTCTTGCCCTCCGCCAGTTTCTTCAGGTAGTAGTCGCGGCCGAGACCTCCATGCTCTATCTGGCACCCCGCGATGACATGCAGAACCGAGTTCGAACGACGATTGCCACCAGGATTCAAGCGCTGCCTCAGATTGTTTCCACTGGAAGTATCTAGGGGCGCAGCACCGGTAAAGCTGGCGAAGTGCCCGCCGAGCGGAACCGGCGCACATCCCCAACCTCACCCAAGATCTTTCCAGCCATGATCGTGCTGATGCCATGGAGCCCCATCAAGGACGTGCCCGAGGCCTGTAGCTCCTCGGCGATCAGCTGCTCGTAATCGTCCATGAGCTTCTCCAACCGGGCCACCTCACCGATCAGATCGCGCGCGAGATCCCGACGAGTCCGACCCATCGCAGTGGCGGGCCGCAAGCCCCTCAACACAGTCCGACCCCGGGTCAGCGTCAGGCCTCGTGGCACTCCGCCGGGGATCAGATCCCGAAGCAGGTCGTGGAGGCGATTCAGGGCACGGGTGCGTTCACCTTTGAATCCGTCGCGTTGGCGGGTCAGCAGGTCAAGGATCTCGGCGTGATCCTCCGCCGCCACCGGTCGGAGACCCTCGTGATGCTGGGCGACCCAGCCCACGGCTCGCGCATCAGCGGCATCGGACTTACGACCACCACGGGTGTGCAGGACCCGGGCCTTCATCGACAACGTGGAAGGCACGTCGAGGACTTCATGGCCCTGATTGAGCAGGAACTGGGGATGCCCCGTCCGAGGCCCCGGGCGCCTTCCACAGCGAAGCGGACCTCCTCGAACTGCGAGGCCCATGTCAGCACGGCCGAGCCCGTGCCCTTGTTCACCGCGAAACGCCGACAGGCGCTGGTAGTCCCATCGGCTTCAAGGGCTGCGGCGGTGAGTGATGATTTATGTGGATCGATTCCGATGACAATCATGACGGGCTGCTTCCACTCGTAGGGACATGAAGCTCCCTCGGTGGGCACTCTGACTTTGAATCACCTACACGCCTCTGTTGAACCACACCCAGGGCCGATGACGGTCAGCCGGGCACCCCATCAGTGAGCCAGTCCCATTTCTGGGGCGGCAAGAAGCACGCGGACCAACGCTGACCGTCACCATCAACACTACGAAGCTGCAGGCTCCCCAGTGCCGGCCACCCTCTCATTCAAGACAAGTCAGAGGCACGACGCCCTAATACGATGGCTTGTTTTCCAACTTGGATGACGAGCATGGTCTGTCCCGGGTTTCGAGGAGTAGATGGTCGCCGGCACCGATGAGGCGGCGATGATCGTGCCGATGCTAGCCCGACGCTGGCTGGACACTCTCTACGCGATGCTGCGCGATGGGACCCTCTACCAAGACCTCGCCCTGCCGGTCGCATCAGAGCACGCCCTGTCGGCTTCACGAAAACCATAGACGCCCCCCAGTTTGTTTACGTGGTCCTCATCGGCGCATGGACTCTTTGCTTGCCGGAGGTTCACGCGCCGCGACTGGTAACGTCCTGCTGCGACTCGGCAGGTGTATCATCATCCAAGCGTGGGGGAGTATCCCTAACACTGTGGTCGTCAGCACGCGGGGCATCGTCGCCTCGCCGGACACAGAGGCCTGGACTCAGGCGGAGAGACTCGCGATGACATCGCTGTGCCCATCTGCGCGAAAGGCTCCTTCATGGAGATTTCCCCACTTATCTGGACCGTCACGCTTGCGCTGATCATCGGCCTGCTGCTCTTCGACTTCGTCTTCCACGTCCGCAAGGCGCATACCCCCACCATCAAGGAAGCGGCCCTCTGGTCTGCCTTCTACGTGGGGGTGGCCCTGCTCTTCGGCCTGGGCTTCTTCGCCCTGGGCCACCCGGAGATGGCCACCGAGTACTACGCCGGCTACGTCACCGAGAAGGCGCTCTCGGTGGACAACCTGTTCGTCTTCCTGGTCATCATCGGCAGCTTCAACGTCCCCCGTGAATACCAGCAGAAGGTGCTGCTCTTCGGCATCGTCTTCGCGCTGATCGCGCGCAGCGGGTTCATCCTCATTGGTGCCGGGCTGATCAACCTCTGGAGCGATGTCTTCTACCTCTTCGGCATCATCCTGCTCATGACCGCAGGCCAGCTGCTCAAGAAAGAGCTCGCCGGGGACACCGGGGGAGACGAGGCGAACAACTTCTTCATCCGCTTCGCCCGCAAGCATCTGAACACCACCGAGGAATACCACGGGGACAAGATCACCACCACGGTGAACGGCAAGCGCATGTTCACTCCCATGCTGCTGGTCATGCTCGCCATCGGCGGCACCGACCTGCTCTTTGCGGTGGACTCGATCCCGGCCATCTATGGGCTGACCCAGGAGCCGTTCATCGTCTTCGCCGCCACCGCGTTCTCCCTGATGGGTCTGCGTCAGCTCTACTTCCTCATCGACGGCCTGTTGGACCGGCTCATCTACCTCTCCTACGGCCTGGCGCTGATCCTGGGCTTCATCGGCGTCAAGCTGATGATCCACGCTCTGCACGAGAACAACCTGCCTTCATCAACAACGGGGAAGACGTCTCCGTGGTGGAGATCGAGACCGGTCTCTCGCTGCTGGTCATCGTCGGCGTGCTGATCTTCACGGTGACCACATCTCTGCTGGCACCGAAGGGCCGCGCGCTGCGCGCCATCCAGAACGCCGAGAAGTACAACCAGCGCTATGTGGACCTCTCCGAGAAGGCTCCCGAGGACCGCGAGTTCAGCCTGATCAAGACGGCAGAGAAGTCCGACTACTGGTCCGCAAAGGTCGCGAGCGTGCCGGAGAAATACCAGGCAGACCTGATTGAGCACCGCGGCCAGTACCTTGCCCTGCTGGAGAAGGCCCGCGGGCTGCGCACCGGGGTCAAATAAGCCTCAGGTGCGTTTCAGCAGCTCCGCGAAGACCCGGGCGCCGTCGTCGCCCAGGCCGTCGTGGTGGAACTCGTTCGTCTCCCAGACGATGATCCCGCCGATCACATCGGCGGTCTCCCAGGAGAGCTCCCGCGCCACGTACACGTCATCGGTGTAGAGCGCCGCGGCGGTGGGCACCCGGTTCCGGCGCAGCTGGGCGAGGTCGTAGAGCGGCTCCCAGTCCTCCACGGCGGCCAGCAGGTCTGCGGCCTCGAGGAGATCCGCGAGCGTCGGGTCCAGCAGCAGATGCTCGCGCAGGATCATCTCGCCCAACAGCAGGGGGGAGGCCCCCTCGGCGTCGAACTCCGGGAACTCGGCGCCCACGCGCTGGGCCGCCCAGCCCGTGGCGGCGACTCCATCGGTCAGCTCGGCGGGCTGGCCGTAGATGGACTCATGCATCACCGCGTACATCGGGTTCCCTGCGAAGGAGAGCTGCTGGCCCACCGCGGCCAGGAACGTGTCGGAGAGCTGCGGGCACTCCGGCCCGGTGAAGGCCTCCTCGAGCAGGTAATGCAGCGAATCGGCCCGGGTATTGCCGCCCAACAGCATCCCGATCAGCTGAAGCCGAGCCGGGGTCAGCATAGAGCCGTCCAACAGCCGCACCTGATGGGCGCGCAGGTGGGCGAAGACCCCGTCCAGGATCTCTCGGTCCTGCGGGAACCGGGCAAAGTGCTCGGCGTTCCGGGACCGCATCTTGGCGTAGGTGGCCCGGTAGACCCGGTCTGCGTGACCGGTCAGCGGGGCCAGCCCGCCGGTGATCAGCGCCCGGTCCAGGGACTCAGGAGCGAGGGAGAGGTAGCTTAGCGTGGTGAATCCACCGAAGCTCTGCCCCAGCACGCTCCAGGAGTCCAGTCCCAGTGCGCGCCGGAACGCCTCGGCGTCGGCCACGATCGAATCCGCGCGGAAGTGCCGCATGTGCGCGGCCTGGGCGGCGGCTTCGCCCTGGAGGCTGAGCGAGTGCCGGGTGAGTGGGGTGGAGAGCCCGGTGCCGCGCTGGTCCAGCATCAGGATCCGGAACTTCGTGCCGGCCTCGCTCATCCAGCCGCCGAGCTTCGCCGGCCGGCTGCCCTTCCCGCCGGGCCCGCCCTGGAGGAACAGCAGCCAGGGGAGGGACTCCACATGCTCCCGGCCCTGCTTGACGGCGTCCGCGGCGACGAACTCGCGGGCATAGATCCGGATCGCCTCGCCGTCGGGAGCTCGGTGATCGAGCGGAACCTGGAGCCAGTGATCGGTGATCTGGGTGCCGTCGATCAGGGTGGAGCTGGCACCGGCGGTCGCGGTCCAGGCCGGCCTCATCCCAGTTCGCCGACCCGGTCCATGATCACCACGGGGGCCCCGGTCTCATCCGAGGCGGTGAGGTCGATCCAGGCGTGGATGCCCCAGTCGTGGTTGCCCTCTGGGTCATCCAGCACCTGCACGGCCCGCCAGTAGCGCCGCTCCGGGTCCGGGGTGTCCTTGGGGGAGGTCTCGATCCGCACCAGGGAGGGCCCGCGGGACTGAGCGTCGGTGTAGACCTCTTCGTAGATGTTGAAGTAGGCGTCCAGCGCCTGACCCCAGCGGTCCTTGTCCCAGCCGTGCTCGGCGTCGAGTTCGGCGAGCTTCGCCTCCTTCTCCTCGGCGAAGAGCTCGGCACGCAGGAACAGCGCGTTGCGCACCATCACCTTGAAGGCGCGCGCATTGGAGGTCACCCGGTCCGGGTGGTCCAGTGCGGAGATATCCGCCTCCATGGCGGCGAGTTCGGCCAGCCTCTCGGGGTCATCCCCGGCCTGGAGCCGCTCCCATTCCTCCAGCAGCGAGCTGTCGGTCTGACGCACCACCTCGCCCAGCCAGGCGAGCAGGTCCTCGAGCTCCTCGGTGAGCCGGTTCTCCGGGACCGTCTGCTTCAGCGCCTTATAGGCATCGCTGAGGTAGCGCAGCAGCACGCCCTCAGACCGGGCGATCTGGTAGTGGTTCACCATCGTGGTGAAGTCGAAGGCCCGCTCCAACATGTCCCGGACCACCGACTTCGGCTGCAGCGCGTGATCGGAGACCCAGGGCGCGCCGGTGCGGTAGATCTCGAACTGCTGGGTCAGCAGCTCGGCCAGCGGCTGCGGGTGGGTGAGCTCGTCGAGGATCCGCATCCGGTCCACATACTCCACCCCCTCGGCCTTGAGCTCGCCGATCTTCTCCGCCTTCAGCTGCTTCACCTGGGCGCCGGTGATCTGGTGCGGGGTCTCCAGGATGGACTCGATCACGCTGATCACATCGTGGGCGTAGGACTCGGACTCGGTGTCCAGCAGCTCCACCGCGGCCACCGCGAAGGGGGCCAGCGGCTGGTTCAGCGCGAAGTTGTCCTGCAGGTCCAGGGTCAGGTCCACGGTGCGGCCGTCCTCATCGGGACGCTCCAGGCGCTCGAGCACCCCGGCGGTGAGCAGCTCGCGCAGGATCTGCAGCGCCTGGCGCTGCAGCTGGGCCTTCCGGGCCGGGGTCTCATCGGCGGCCAGGATCATCCGGCGCATCGCCCGGATCGGGTCCTCCGGCCGCTCCAGCAGGTGCAGCACCATCGAGTAGCTGACCTTCATCCGCGAGACCATCGGCTCCGGGGTGGCGACGATGATCCGTTCGAAGGTCTTGTCGCTCCAGGAGACGAACCCGTCGCGGGGCTTCTTCTTCCCGGCCGAGCGGATCGCCTGGGTGACCTTCTTCTCATCGTCACCGTGCTTGGCGCGGGCCTTCTCGATGGAGGCGTTGTTCTCGATCACGTGCTCCGGCGCCTGGACCACCACGGTGCCGTGGGTGTCGAACCCGGCCCGGCCGGCGCGCCCGGCGATCTGGTGGAACTCACGCGCGTTGAGCTGCCGGGTGCGGGTGCCGTCGTATTTGCTCAGCGCGGTCAGCAGGACCGTGCGGATCGGCACGTTGATCCCGACGCCGAGGGTGTCGGTGCCGCAGATGACCTTCAGCAGGCCCTGCTGGGCGAGCTGCTCCACCAGCCGGCGGTACTTCGGCAGCATCCCGGCGTGGTGCACCCCGATCCCGGCGCGCAGCAGCCGATTCAGCGTCTTGCCGAAGCCTGCTGCGAAGCGGAAGGTCTCCAGCTTGAGCCGGATCGCCTCGCGCTCCTCCTTGGAGACCACATTGAGCGAGGCCAGGCCGACGGCGCGCTCGGCCGCCTCGCGCTGGGAGAAGTGCACCACGTAGACCGGGGCCTGGTGTGTGGTGACCAGCTCCTCGAGCTTGGTCTGCAGCGCGGTGGTGGAGTACTCGTAGCTCAGCGGCACCGGACGCTCGGCGCTGGAGACCGTGACGACGTCGCGTCCGGTCCCTTCGCTGAGCCGGGCCTCGAACCGGGAGGTGTCGCCCAGGGTGGCGGACATCAGCAGGAACTGTGCCCGGCTGCCGGAGGCGCCGTGGCCCGGGGTGGCGGGCTCGGCGCGGCCGGTGAGCTCCAGCAGCGGGACCTGCCAGGCCCAGCCGCGCTGCGGATCGGCGTAGAAGTGGAACTCGTCCATGATCACCGGGCCGACGTTGGCATCGCGGCCGTCGCGCAGCGCCTCATTGGCGAGGATCTCCGCGGTGCAGCACACGATCGGGGCCTCGGCGTTGACCGAGGAGTCACCGGTGACCATCCCGACGTTCTCGGCGCCGAAGATCTCCACCAGGGAGAAGAACTTCTCCGAGACCAGCGCCTTGATCGGGGCGGTGTAGACGCTGCGCTCCCCGCGGGAGAGCGCGAAGAAGTGCGCGGCGGTGGCGACCAGGGACTTGCCCGATCCGGTGGGGGTGGCCATGATGACGTGCTGGCCGTCGGCGAGTTCCAGGATGGCGTCCTGCTGGGCGGGATACAGCGTGATCCCCTGGGTCTGGGTCCAGGACTCGAAGGCCGCGTAGAGCTCCTCCGGCTCGGCGGGGCCTGCGGTCTCGGCGGAGCTCTCCAGCTTGTGCAGCCGCTTGGACGGGCTGAGCGCGGTCACGGCGCTCACCAGCCGCGTTCCCGCCATGCGGGGAGCGAGGCGCGTTCGGCGCCCAGCGTGGTGGGGTCACCATGGCCGGGGTGGATGATCGTGTCGTCCTCGTACTCGGCGAAGAGCCGAGCCTCCACGTCATCGAGCAGCGAGCTGAAGTCCTCTTTCCCCCAGGTCTTGCCGACCCCGCCGGGGAAGAGCGAGTCTCCGGTGAAGATATGCGTGGGGCCGTCTTCCACTCGGTAGACGAAGGCCACGGACCCGGGGGTGTGACCGCGCAGGTGGATCACGTTCAGCGCGATGCCGTCATAGGACAGGCTCTCGCCGTGGCTCAGCCGCCGGTCGATGGTGACGTTCTTCTCGGCCTCGATGGTGCCGGCGTCCTCGGCGCCGGCCGCGGACTCCGGGCGGGGAGAGGTTCCGGCGCCGGATCCGCCGGCGGGGGAGCCGAGCAGCTCCTCCAGGGCCCGGATGTGATCCCAGTGCGAGTGCGTGGTGAGCACCGCGGAGAGCTCCAGCGGGCAGGGCGTGTCCTGGGCGGCTTCAGCGAGCAGGCTCCGGATGGCCCCGGCGTCGTCGGCGGCATCGATCAGCACCTGGACCCCGGACTTCTTGGCGGTGAGCAGATACACGTTGTTGCTCATCTCGGAGACCGAGATGCGGCGCAGCGTGATCGCAGGGAGATCGTAGAGCAGAGAACTGTCAGAGGCCATAGGGGTCAGTCTATGGTCTGGCGACTCCGCGGGGCCACGAAGCGGACGGACCCCGGGGCGTGGGCCTTCTGCGGGGCGCGGTCCAGGATTCCGGCGGAGGCCAGCGCGTCTTCAAGGCGCTCGGCGGTGCTGACGATCGGGTACGCGCCAGCGGCTTCCAGCTCTCCGGCCGGGGCGTAGCCCCAGCGCACCCCGATGCAGCGCAGTCCGTGGTCAGCGGCGCCGTCCACGTCGAAGATCCGGTCACCGACCATCACCACCGTGGCGTCTGGGGCGGTCTCCGCGAGCGGACCGGCCGCGGGGTCCAGGCCGATCGCCTCCAGTGCGGCGCCCAGGATCGGGCCCTTTCCGGCGTGCGGGATCGACTCGTCCTCCGGGGAGCCGTGCACCGCGGCGAAGTGCTCGCGGATGCCCTGGATCTCCAGCAGCCGCTCAGCCAGTCCGGTGGGCTTGGAGGTCGCCACCGCGCAGACCACGCCGGCCGCGTTGAGCGTGCCCAGCAGCTTCTCGATCCCGGGGTAGACCTGGCTGGCCGCCATGCCCTCGGCCAGGTAGCGCTGTCGGTATTCCTCCACGATGGAGGGGATCAGCGCCTCGGTGACCCCGGGCAGACTGGCCAGCGAGGTGGCCAGCGGCGGGCCCACGAAGGAGTCCAGCACCTCCTGGTCCGGGATCTCGATGCCGTGGACGTTCAGTGCATGCACGATGCCCAGGGTGATCGCTCCCGCCGGATCCACCAGGGTGCCGTCGAGATCGAAGAGCACGGCCCGGGTATCGGGTGCTGCCACGGCACTCTCGGCGGGGCGGACGGCGGCGGATGCGGTGAGGGAGTCAGAGTTCACCGCGCCATTGTGACACGGGCCGATGCGGCGCCGGCGTCGTCGTGATGAACGCCACCCTTCGTTGAGGGGCGGAATCTGCGACTAGTTTGGCCCGAGAACCGCATGAGATGCCCGCAGAATCCGCCCCTCAACTTGTGTTGCTGAGTGGTCTATCGCGGGGTCCAGAGCGTCGAGGTCATCGTGGACTGGCGGAGCCGGGTGGCTTTCAGACCATCCACAAGAACCGCCTTGATCCGCTTCCTGAGATACCCGACCAGGGCCCTATGGATCCATGGGCGGAGTGAGACGGCACGCCGCTCTCGTAGAAGAAGAATCGCGGGTCAAGACGGAGTGCTCAACAACCGATTTGCGAGAATCTGGATTCATCGGAGAACAGGGCAAGTCGGTCTGGATGGTTGCCGTGGAGATGATGTTCGAGCATCTACAGTGAGACCGAGAACTGTAATTCCGACGTACGGGGTTGTTTCAACAATGAATGCTCAAGGATTCTCGGGCGCGCAGTGGACGTTGTCTACGACCGCCCAGGAGTGGCTGCTGAATTTGGTCCATGAAGCCATCTACGTGCGCGATCTAGACGGACGTATCCTCTTCTGGAACAGCGGTGCAGAGGACATGTATGGGTGGTCTAAGCAGGACGCCGAAGGAAAGGTGGCCTACGACCTGCTTCAGACACAGTTCCCTGTTCCGCTCGAACAAATCAACGCGGCCGTGTTTCGTGACGGCCGGTGGGAAAGTGAATTGAAGCAAGCCGCCAGAGACGGCAGCGAACTGGTCGTTCTTTGTCGATGGGTCCCCCTGCGGAATGAGACCGGTGAACCTGAAGCGATTATCGTCATCAACGATGACCTTACGTCGCAAAGACAGATTCAGAAAAAGCTTATAGAGAGTGAAACCCGACTTCAAGCCTTAGTCGATAATGCTCCCGTGGTGCTCTTTGCTATAGATGCCGATGGAATCTTAACGCTTTCAGAAGGGCAAGGACTTGCTGTCATAGGTGTCGCTTCAAAAGAGCTCGTGGGAGAGTCAATCTTTGATATCTATTCTGATAATGTTGAAATTATCACTGCTGTAAGAGGTGCGTTGGCAGGCGAGAGGGCGACTGTTGATATCCGGATTGATGCGGTGGTCTACTCTGTGACGTTCTCGCCCACTCGGGGTCACGACGGTCTGGTGACGGGAGTGATCGGCGTCGCTGTCGATGTGACGACCCGTGATCTGGTTTCCACTCAGCTGCGTTCTGCGAAGGAGGCTGCTGAGACGGCGAACAGGGCGAAGAGTCAGTTTCTGGCTAATATGTCACACGAGATTCGCACACCGATGAATGGCGTCATCGGCATGACTGAGTTGCTCCTGGAGACAGAGCTCTCTACTCAGCAGCGCGACTATGCGCAGACTCTGCAGAGTTCAGGTGAGGCGCTGTTGTCGGTGATCAACGACATCCTAGACTTCTCTAAGATCGAGGCCGGCAGGATGGAGCTTGATATCACCAACTTTGATCTGGGCGAGACCATTGAAGGAATTACCCAGCTCTTCGCCGCCCCTGCCCACAATAAGGGGCTTGACCTGAGTGGTTTTGTTGAACCAGGCACGCCGACGAAGTTGGCAGGTGATTCGTTCCGCATCCGACAGATATTGAGCAATATCGTCGGAAACGCCGTGAAATTCACCGATTCAGGTGAGGTTGTCATCAGCGCTTCCTGTGATCAAGAGGCCGGAGGCGCTGCTACAATCCGGTTCGAAGTCACCGATACAGGTATCGGTATCAGCAAAGACCAGGAAGATCGACTTTTTTCAGCGTTTTCCCAGGCCGAGGGATCCACGTCGAGACGCTTTGGTGGAACAGGTCTAGGGCTTTCGATCGCCAGTAGGTTGAGCGAACTGATGGGTGGCGAGATGGGTGTGATAAGCATTCCAGGGAGCGGAAGCACATTCACTTTCACCGCCCCTTTGATGAAACAGACACCTGACGTCAGGGATGCAGACCCGCACGACCATCCTCACAATATGCTGGGGACCCGGGTCCTAGTCGTGGATGACAGTCCGACGCACCGGAGCATTCTTGAGCATCAGCTCGCTAGCTGGGGGATGCACAGTGCCACCGCAGAAGACGGACCCCAGGCGCTTCAGATGCTTCGGGCGGCGGCCGAGACGCAAGAGCCCTATGACTTAGCGATCCTGGACATGCATATGCCGGGAATGGACGGCATCACGCTGGCGCGCGTCATCACGGCAGACCCAACGCACAAGGACACCCGACTTCTGCTGTTGACCTCGATAGGCGAGTGCCTAGGGGAGCAAGCCAGACAGGCAGGCATCGCGGCCTACCTGACCAAACCGGTCCGACAGTCCCAGCTCTTGGAATCGTTGACACAGGTCATGGCGGCTCCCGATGCCAGGGGGGAGACGACGAGTCCATTCTCTGAGAAGAGAGGTAGAAGGCACCCACCGCTGGAGGAGGACTCGGGAGAGCGAGTCGGCTACGCCGGTCGGATTCTGTTGGTTGAGGACAACATGATCAACCAGAAGGTCGCCAGCGCCATGTTGAGAAACTTGGGGTACACGGTAGAGACCGCAGCGAACGGACGCCTTGCGGTTGAAGCGGCGTCGCGGCAGACGTTCGATGCAGTGTTGATGGATATTCAGATGCCTGAGCTGGATGGCTACGGCGCCACCGCCCAGCTGCGCCGGATAGAAGCAGAGTCCGGAAAGGACCGATTGCCTGTCATAGCACTGACCGCCAACGCCTTGGCCGAGGACCGTGACCAGGCCCTGGCGGCTGGAATGGATGACCATCTGCCGAAACCGATTCATCAGAAACAGCTGCAGGTGACATTGTCGCGCTGGGTCGGATCACCAGCAGGTGGTGTGCCGGACCCCCAGGCAGCGCCAGAACGGACCTCGTGTCCCCTGGATCGGGAGACCTTGAAGGCGCTGCGCGCCTTAAATCAGGAAGGTGAGAACGAGGTATTCGTTGAGTTGGTGGGCATGTTCTTAGAAGATGCTCCCGCACAGATTGGCAGTATGAGAGCGGCCGTTGCGCAGAATGACCCCACTGCGTTGGGCCAGCTTGCGCACGCGCTCCAGGGGAGCAGCGGCAGCATGGGTGCCCTTCACCTGAGTAAACTTGCTAGTCAGGTGCAAGAATTGAGCAAAGCGCGGGATCGGCCGGGGCTGTCTCAGAAACTCAGCATGGTGGAGAGCGAATTCGAAGCCGTCAAGGAGTTCTTGGAGAAGGAAATCTCCAAGAGCGTCTAGTGTGCCGTGGGGGGAAACGTCAGCGCGCATGACCGTCGGGTATGCAGGCGAGGAGAAGAAGCTGCTGTGGACGAGGATTTCAGTTCTTTCCGACACGCGCACTGGACGAAACGTAGTCATCGTCTCGGGCGCAGTCTTCTCGAACCCTCGAGCGTGGACGTCGCCGACGATGTGTTGCGCTTGAAGCTGCCAGCGGAATCCACCGATGGAGCAGAGATACGCTCTGTCGAAGCTTTTGGCTTCGGAAGGTTTGAGGCACGCCTGCGAGTTCCACACGCCCCCTCCTCGATCACCGGATTCTTCCTCTACGAACCGCCGGATGAGGCTCAGGAGATCGATATCGAGATCTTCAACGACCGGACTGGCGGGGTGATGTTCACCTATTACTCAGCTGGTCAACAGGTCAGCAGGACCCGTGAGCTTCCCTTCGACCCGACAGCGGAGTTCCACACTTACAGTTTTGACTATGGGGCCGACGGGGTGGAGTTCTCCGTAGACGGTGAAGTCATGGAAAGTCTCCGCGGTACGATGCCTGCCGGACCACTTCGCCTGCATCTCAACGCATGGTTTCCCACGTGGCTCCAGGGCGAACGCAGTCCGCAGGATCACTTCGTGGCAGCGGACCACGTTCGAGTAACGCCTCGCTGAAGGGGGATCGTCACCTGAGGCGACAACCTCAGGTTCGTCCTCTCGAGCGCCAGAGCACCGTGCGAACACGCGCGGCGAGCTCATCGGGAGAGAACGGCTTGGAGATGTAGTCATCGAGTCCTGCTTCCAGCCCTTCGATGATGTCGTTCTCACTTTGTCGGGACGTGAGCATGATGATCGGCAGCTTCGCGAGATCCTCCATGGGACTGTTGCGCAGGCGACGTACCAGCTGGAGTCCATTGAGCCGTGGCATGAGCTTATCCACCACTAGAACGTCGGGTCTTGCACCCTCGTGCAGGGCATCGAGGGCTTCTTGTCCATCACCGAGCTCAGTCACCTGACAACCCAGACCGGAGAGCTTGGCGGTGATCATGCGTCGAATCACGCGCTCATCATCGACAACCATCATTTTGACACCGTCAAGTCCAGACATTGCTACCCCTCGCCCTAAAAATGCCAAAAGCTGTCGAACTATTGTTCGGGTACATTCTATCCATGGGATTCGGTATACCGGGGTGGATGCAGGTGATTATCACGCTACTGGTGCTGTTGATCCTGGGGATGGTGACGACCACAGTGAGCATCAAGTCATTACGCAGCATGGTCGAGCGGTGGCGGGGAGCGAATCAGGAGAAGCTCGAGCCGGTGTTGGAGAAGTCCCTCCAGGACGGCGAGGGTCCGGCACTGTTGCAACGAATAAGTCTGCGCAGACTCGATCGGGACCTCACCCCGCTACTGGTCGAACGCATCAGATATCTACATGGCTCTTCTCGGGAACAGATGCTTGATCTGATCCGTGAGCTGGGGCTGGTTGCAAGAAATCAGGCCGCCCTGCATTCGCGCAGCCGCTGGCGCCGAGCCCGGGCGGCCGAGCGGCTGGGCCATTTCGGCGACGCCCGACAGATCGAGGATCTCGGGGTTTTGGTCACTGATCAGGATGAGACAGTCCGCGCCGTCGCTGCGCGCGCTCTGGCGCAACTCGGGACACCTGAGGCGGTGGAGATCTTGGTGCGCACTCTTGATGATCCCTCAGAGTTGACGCGACTGCGCATCACGGAGAACTTGGATCGGCTTGGGACCCAAGCCGTTCCCCAGCTCATCGCGCATGTGAAGCGGAGACTTCTCCACGATGTCGACGTCGTGGACAAGGGATTCCTCGCCGTGGTCAGTGTTCTGGGGCGGATGCGGTCCTACCAGGCCCGCCCGGTGCTCCGGGAGACCATCGACGTCGCGCAGGGCGTGGAGGTCCGTGCTGAAGCCGTCTGGGCGCTGGGTCGCTGCGGAGGGCCTAATGATGTGCGGCTGCTGAGCACATGTTCCAGGGACGATCATTGGGAGGTCCGTCAACAGGCTGCCCACGCCCTGGGGTCAATCGGAGACACCTCTGGGGTTCCAGCCCTGGGAAGACTGCTGGCCGATGAAGTGTGGACAGTGCGTACCGCGGCAGGTGAAGCCCTCGCAAAGATGGGTCCCATCGGGGAGGACACGTTGGTCAAGTTCGCATGCTCTCGAGACGCGCACATTCGAGATCAGGCAGTGACGGCTCTAGAGGCCAGCGGCGCCACAGCCAGGTTGGTTCACGACTTGGCCCTTGCGGGCCAGCCGGGAGCGCGCGCCCGAACAGCGATATCGAGCATCGTCTGCGCTGGAGCCACACGACACCTCATCGACCTGTTTCCCGAGCTCGGCCATGACGAACGCGAAATTCTAAGACGTATCTTGGAAGGCCCTGCCACATTTGAAGATGAAGGCCGGGGACAAGAAGCAGGGGTTGAGGATGACGGCTGAAGGTTTCGTATTGGCCGTCAACTACGCCATACTGGGGTACTTTTTGCTGCTCAATGGCTTTTATCTGATGCTGTACGTCATTTCATTCCGGGTAGTCTCAGACTACGCGCGCCGGGAAGTGTTCTCGGGATTTTCAGAGCTCGCGGTCTCACAGCACGCTCCCGGAATCTCCTTGATCGTCCCGGCATATAACGAGGAAGCCACCATAGCGGCCAGTGTCCGTTCATTCCTCGCTCTGAACTACCCGAAGTTCGAGATCGTAGTCATCAACGACGGCTCCCGCGATCGCACTATCGAAATCCTGCGCAAGGAGTTCGAACTGAAAGCGTCAGACCAGTCAGTCCAGCCAGAGCTGCAGACGCAACCGATAAGGACCGTATACACCTCGGCGAGGGACAAGATTCTGGTCGTCGACAAGGACAACGGCGGAAAGGCCGACGCTCTCAACGCGGGAATCTGTGCCGCCCGCTACCCATTGATCTGCTGCATCGACGCTGACGTCATTCTCGAAGAAGATGCCCTCCTGCGTCTGGCTCGTCCCATGATCGAATCCAGTGATGTGGCTGCGGTGGGGGGCATCGTGCGCGTCGCGAATGGATGCACCGTGGAGATGGGACGGGTCATCGATGTGAAGACCTCTCGGCAGGCGCTGCCGAACTTTCAGATCGTGGAGTACCTGCGTGCCTTCCTCGCTGGCCGGACCGGGTGGAGCTCACTCAACGCCCTATTGATCATCTCCGGCGCTTTCGGCATGTTCCGGCGACACGACATCGTGGCAGCCGGCGGCTACGCGAGCGACACCGTGGGCGAGGACATGGAGCTCGTGACTCGGCTGCACAAGACTCTCCGGAGCGCCAAGTGTAAGGAACGGATAGTTTTTGTACCGGATCCCGTCGCCTGGACCGAGGTCCCCGTCTCCCTTCGAGTGCTGCGCCGGCAGCGGGATCGGTGGCACCGAGGTCTGCTTGACACGCTTCAGCGCCACCGCACGATGCTGTTCAATCCGCGCTACGGAACCGTAGGCATGCTGGGGATGCCGTACTTCTTGTTCTTCGAGGCACTAGGCCCAGTGATCGAACTCGTTGGATACATAGCATTCACGATCGGCTTGAGCCTGGGGATTCTCGACGTTGGTTTCGCTGTTGCCTTCTTCGTCGCAGCTGTCGGGCTCGGGATAATATTGTCCCTCGCCGCGGTGCTCCTGGAGGAGATGCGACTGCGTCGCTACCACCGGTGGTCAGATCTTGCCAGAATTACCGCTTACGCAGTGTTGGAGAATTTCGGATATCGGCAACTCAATACGTTCTGGCGGGCTTTCGCCATCATCACCTACCTGAGAAAAAATCAGACGTGGGGTGCTATGGAACGGCAGGGCTTCGACAATCCAACAGGATGACGACTGGAGGTCCACAGCGGTGCAGCGTTGAGCATCACCCGTTTGTGCCTCCTGGGGCGAATGAAACACAGGTTCCACGTCCTCGACACTCCCGCGGCACCCACCCCGCTCTCGCTTCGAACGTTTGTTCGAACCCGTCAGGGGTTCTACACTGAACGACGTGTCAGAACGAGCCGCCGAAACAGCCATCATCGAATCCGTCGACGACTATTACGCCGAGGGTGCGCGAGAGAAGTCCGCCGCCAACGGCACGATCGGCCGTGCCGAGGCCGACCGGATCGTGGTCCAGGGGGCGCGCGAGCACAACCTCAAGGACGTCACCGTCGAGCTGCCGCGCAACTCGTTCATCGTGTTCACCGGCCTCTCCGGCTCCGGCAAGTCCTCGCTCGCCTTCGACACGATCTTCGCCGAGGGCCAGCGCCGCTATGTCGAATCGCTCTCCGCCTACGCCCGCCAGTTCCTCGGCCGGGTGGACAAGCCCGACATCGACTTCATCGAGGGCCTGTCCCCGGCGGTCTCCATCGATCAGAAGTCCACCTCCAAGAACCCCCGCTCCACCGTGGGCACGGTCACCGAGATCCACGACTACCTGCGACTGCTCTGGGCCCGGATCGGGATCCCGCACTGCCCCACCTGCGGGGAGAAGATCGAACGCCAGACCCCGCAGCAGATCGTCGACCAGGTCCTGGGCTTCCCCGAGAAGACCCGGTTCCAGGTGCTGGCCCCGGTGGTCCGCGGCCGCAAGGGTGAGTTCAAGGACCTCTTCCGCGACCTCGCCTCCGAGGGCTTCTCCCGCGCCATCGTCGACGGGGAGATCATCCAGCTCAGCGAGCCGCCCACGCTGGAGAAGACCTATAAGCACCAGATCGAGGTGGTCATCGACCGCCTGGTGATCCGCGAGGGCATGCGCCAGCGGCTCACCGACTCGGTGGAGACCGCGCTGAAGCTCGCCGACGGGCGCCTGGTCATCGACCTGGTCGACCTCGACGAGGCCGGCGAACCCACCAACGATCGGGTCCCCGAAGGCCTGAACGGCCCCAAGCAGCGGCCCTTCTCCGAGAACCTGGCCTGCCCCAACGAGCACCCGCTCGCGCTGGACGAAATCGAGCCGCGCTCCTTCTCCTTCAACAACCCCTTCGGCGCCTGCGAGGTCTGCTCCGGCATCGGCTCCAGCCTCGAGGTGGACATCGACCTGGTCATCCCCGATGACACGCTCTCCCTCGAAGGCGGCGCCATCGCGCCCTGGGCGCTGGGCAAGGCGTCCAAGGATTACTGGCTCCGACTGATCACTGCGCTGTCCAAGGAGCTGGAGTTCTCGGTGCGCACCCCCTGGAAGGACCTGCCCAAGAAGGCGCAGAAGGCGCTGCTGCACGGGCGCAACCACAAGGTCGTGGTGCAGTACCGCAACCGCTTCGGTCGGGAACGCACCTACTCCACCGGGTTCGAAGGCGTGCTCTCCTACATCTCGCGCAAGCACCTCGAGGTGGAGTCCGACAACGCCCGGGACCGCTACGCGCAGTACATGCGCCAGGTCCCCTGCCCGGCCTGCAACGGCCAGCGGCTGAACCCGGCCGCGCTCGCGGTCACCGTGCAGGGCGCCTCCATCGCGGAGATCGCCCGGCTCCCGCTGGACAAGTGCGCCGAGTTCTTCTCCACCGTGGAGCTCTCCAGCCGCGACGCCGCCATCGCCGACCAGGTGCTCAAAGAGATCCTGGCCCGGCTGAACTTCCTGCTCGACGTCGGCCTGAGCTACCTGAACCTGGAACGCGCCGCCGGCACGCTCTCCGGCGGCGAGGCCCAGCGGATCCGGCTCGCCACCCAGATCGGCTCCGGCCTGGTCGGGGTGCTCTACGTGCTGGACGAGCCCTCCATCGGGCTGCACCAGCGCGACAACGCCCGGCTGATCCAGACCCTCACCCGGCTGCGCGACCTCGGCAACACCCTGATCGTGGTGGAGCACGACGAGGACACCATCGCTGAGGCCGACTGGATCGTGGACATCGGCCCCGGCGCCGGTGAGCGCGGCGGCGAGATCGTGCACTCCGGCTCCGTCCAGGGCCTGCGCGAGAACACCCACTCGATCACCGGCGACTACCTCTCCGGACGGCGCAGCATCCCGGTCCCGACCAACCGACGCCCGGTGGACAAGACCCGGATGCTCAAGGTCATCGAGGCTCAGGAGAACAACCTGGACAAGGTCTCGGTGGAGATCCCGCTGGGGATCTTCCTCTCGGTCACCGGGGTCTCCGGGTCGGGTAAGTCCACGCTGATCAACGAGATCCTCTACAAGTCCCTTGCGAACAAGCTCAATGGCGCCAAGCAGGTCCCCGGTCGGCACCGCCGGATCGACGGGATCGACGATCACCTGGACAAGGTGATCCATGTGGACCAGTCACCGATCGGGCGCACCCCGCGCTCCAACCCGGCCACCTACACCGGGGTCTTCGACCACGTACGCAAGCTCTTCGCCCAGGCCCCCGAGTCCAAGACCCGCGGCTACCAGCCGGGCAGGTTCTCCTTCAACATCAAGGGCGGCCGCTGCGAATCCTGCTCCGGCGACGGCACGCTGAAGATCGAGATGAACTTCCTGCCCGACGTCTACGTGCCCTGCGAGGTCTGCCACGGCGCCCGGTACAACCGCGAGACCCTCGAGGTGAAGTACAAGAACAAGAACATCGCCGAGGTCCTCGACATGCCGATCGAGGAGGCCGCGGAGTTCTTCGCCGCCTTCGCCCCGATCGCCCGGCACCTCAACACCCTGGTCGAGGTCGGCCTGGGCTATGTGCGGCTCGGCCAGTCGGCCACCACGCTCTCCGGCGGCGAGGCCCAGCGAGTGAAGCTCGCCTCCGAGCTGCAGCGCCGCTCCAACGGGCGCAGCGTGTATGTGCTGGACGAGCCCACCACCGGGCTGCACTTCGAAGACATCCGCAAGCTCCTGCAGGTGCTTCAGGGACTGGTGGAGAAGGGCAACAGCGTGATCACCATCGAGCACAACCTCGACGTGATCAAGTCCTCGGACTGGGTGATCGACCTCGGGCCCGAGGGCGGCAGCGGCGGCGGGCTCGTCGTCGCGCAGGGCACCCCGGAGAAGGTCGCCGCCACGGCGGAGAAGACCGGCTCCCACACGGGCGCATTCCTTGCCGCACTGCTAAAGTGAGTGGGCCAGTTCACAGACCGGCACCCACGTCATCACGCAGGACAACGACGCTGATCAGCGAGTAAGCGGAGGCACATCAGGTGAGCACCACCCCCGAGGCGCAGGGTTCCGAGCGGGTCGCCACCAATGATGCGGTCCGCAAGACCTTCGAGATCGCCGTGAAGCTCTCCTGCCGCCCGGTGATCACCGGTTTGGAGAACACCCCGGCCGAGGGCGGGTTCATCGTCGCGTCGAACCACCTGTCCTTCCTGGACTCCGTGCTGATCCAGGCGCTGTTCCCTCGCACCGTGAGCTTCTTCGCCAAGGCCGAGTACTTCAACCAGACCGGGGTGAAGGGCCGCGCCATGAAGCTGTTCTTCGAGTCCGTGGGCTCGGTCCCGGTGGAGCGGCAGCGCCAGTCCGCCTCGGTGGAGGCGCTCTTCGAGCTGGGCTCGATCGCCCAGGCCGGCCACGGCGTCGGAATCTACCCCGAGGGCACCCGCAGCCGCGACGGCCGGCTCTACCGCGGCAAGAACGGCGTCGGCTGGCTTGCGGTGGCCACCGGTCTGCCGATCGTCCCGGTCGGGCTGCGCGGCACCGAGGCGCTGCAGAAGCCGGACTCCCGGATGATCCGGCCCACCAAGTTCGAGATGCACGTGGGGGAGCCGCTGCAGTTCGAGCAGCTGGGCAAGAAGCACCCGCTGCCCGCCCGCCGGGCCGCCACCGAGCAGATCATGGACGCCATCGCCGCGCTCAGCGGCCAGGAACGGGTGGCCCGGTACAACGCGCCGCCCGCCGAGGCCGATGGCTGACCCCACCACCTACCGCCCGCGCACCGGAGAGATCCCCACCACCCCCGGGGTCTACCGCTTCATCGACCCGCATGGCCGTGTGGTCTATGTCGGCAAGGCCAAGAACCTGCGCGCCCGGCTGAACTCCTACTTCGCCCGGGTCGCCACGCTGCACACGAAGACCTACGCCATGGTCCACGCCGCCTCCAGCGTGGAATGGACCGTGGTCGGCTCCGAGCTCGAAGCGATCCAGCTCGAATACACCTGGATCAAGCAGCACACCCCGCGGTTCAACATCATGTACCGCGACGACAAGTCCTACCCCTACCTCGCGGTCACCATGAACGAGAAGTACCCGCGGGTCCAGGTGATGCGCGGGGACAAGAAGCCCGGGGTGAAGTACTTCGGCCCGTTCTACCCGGCCAAGGCGATCCGCGAGACCGTGGACACCATGCTGCGGGTCTTCCCGGTGCGCAGCTGCTCCGCCGGAGTGTTCAAGCGCGCCAAGGCCTCCGGCCGGCCCTGCCTGCTGGGCTATATCGGCAAATGCGCCGCGCCCTGCGTCGGGGAGATCAGCGAGGAGGACCACCGCAAGCTCGCCGAGGAGTTCTGCGAGGTCATGGCCGGACGCCCCGGCCCACAGGTGCGCCGGATCGAGAACGAGATGAAGGCCGCCGTGGCCGAGCTGCGCTATGAGGACGCCGGCCGGCACCGCGACGACCTCGAAGCCATCCGCCGGGTGTTCGAACGCAACTCCGTGGTGCTCTCCGAGGATACCGAGGCCGATATCTTCGCCTTCGCCGAGGATGAGCTCGAGGCCGCCGCCCAGGTCTTCCACGTCCGGCAGGGCCGGATCCGCGGCCAGCGCGGCTGGGTGGTGGAGAAGGTCGAGGACACCGACGCCGGCGCGATGGTCGAGCAGCTGCTGATGCAGGTCTACGGCTCCATGGCGGACACCGAACGGATCCCGCCCGAGGTGTTGGTCCCGGCGCTGCCGGACAACGCCGAGGAGATGACCGCCTGGCTGCGCCAGCTGCGCAGCGACTCCGGCGAGGGCCGGGCGCAGATCAGCCTGCGCGTGCCCCAGCGCGGGGACAAGGCCGCCCTGCTGGGCACCGTGCAGGAGAACGCCTCCCAGGCGCTGGCGCTGCACAAGGCCCGGCGCAACTCCGACATCACCACCCGCTCGGCGGCGCTGCGTGACCTGCAGGAGGCGCTCGGCGCGGCCGAGCCGCTGCTGCGCATCGAATGCTTCGACATCTCGCACACCTCCGGCACCAACGTGGTCGCCTCGATGGTGGTGCTCGAGGACGGGCTCGCCAAGAAGCGCGACTACCGGCGGTTCTCGGTCAAGGGCGACGCCGCCCGGGACGACACCTCGGCGATGTATGACGTGATCAGCCGCCGCTTCGCCCGGCACCTGAAGGACCAGGCCCGGTCCGAAGCCGCAGTGCCCGAGCTGGACGAGGGTGTGGCGGCTGAGGTTCCGGTAGACGCTGCAGAACTCGCGGCGGGGGAGACCAAGGACTCCACCGTGGTCGAGCGCGAGGCCGAACGCTTCGCCTACCCGCCCAGCCTGGTCGTGGTCGACGGCGGCCAGCCGCAGGTCAACGTGGCCCGGCAGGCGCTGGATGACCTCGGGATCACCGACCTGCCCGTCGTCGGACTGGCCAAGCGGCTCGAGGAGGTCTGGCTGCCCGGGGACGACTTCCCGCTGGTGCTCCCGCGCTCCTCGGAGGCGCTCTACATGCTGCAGCGGATCCGCGACGAGGCCCATCGCTTCGCCATCGCCTACCACCGCTCCAAGCGGTCCAAGGCGATGACCGCCTCGGCGCTCGATGAGGTGCCGGGCCTGGGGCCGGCCCGCCGCGCCGCCGTCGTCGCGCACTTCGGCTCGGTCGCGAACCTGAAGAAGGCCACCCTGGAGGAGATCATCGAGGTCCCCGGCCTGGGCCGCGACACCGCGACCAAGATCCTGGATCACCTGCGCGCCGAGGCCGCCGCGCCGGCGCCGGAACCGGCCGGCGCGGCGGCGAAAGACCCGGTCTGAACTCCGGTCTGAACCCCGGCCTGAACCAGAGCTTCACCCTTGTCATACCGGGCAGATAAGCTCTGAGACATGGATGTTGGTCTGACCCCGGTGAAGCCCCCCGAGAACGAACTGTTGATTGTCACCGGCATGTCCGGTGCAGGCCGCACCACGGCCGCCCACGCCCTGGAGGACCTGGGCTGGTACGTGGTCGAAGGCCTTCCGCCGGAGCTGATCACCACGATGATCGACATCATCTCCCGGCACCCCGGATCCATGGAGAAGCTCGCCGTGGTGATCGACGTGCGCACCCGCGCGCTGTTCTCCGACATGCTCGGGGCCCTCCAGCAGCTCAAGGCCACCGGGGTGACCTACCGGATGCTGTTCCTGGACTCCTCCGACGCGCTGCTGGTCCGCCGCTTCGAGCAGGGCCGCCGCCCGCACCCGCTGCAGGGCTCGGGCCGGATCCTCGACGGGATCACCGCCGAGCGCGATCTGCTCAAGGAGGTCAAGGCCGCTGCGGAGATCGTGCTCGACACCACCGACCTCAACGTCCACGGCCTGGCCAAGGAGATCACCGAGATCTTCAACGAGGACGGCCCGGTCCAGCTCCGGCTCAACGTGATGAGCTTCGGCTTCAAATACGGGGTCCCCGCCGATGCCAACTTCATCGCCGATATGCGTTTCATCCCCAACCCGCACTGGGTGCCCGAGCTGCGCCCCTACACCGGCCTGGACGCCCAGGTCAGCGAGTACGTGCTGGGCAATGAGGGCACCGGAGACTTCCTGGAGAACTACGTGGAATCGCTGCGCCCGGTGATCGAGGGCTACCGGCGCGAGAACAAGCACTACGCCAACATCTCGGTAGGCTGCACCGGCGGCAAGCACCGCTCCGTGGCGGTCTCCGAAGAGCTGGCCCGCCGGCTGGGCCAGCTGCCCAACGTCACGGTGAACACCATCCACCGTGATCTGGGACGTGAGTAGTCGTGACCCAGATCGGTCCGCCGCCCGCGGGCGGCTCCTCCCGCGGCTCCTCTCGCGGCTCGTTCCGGGTCTCCGCCCTGGGCGGGGGCCACGGGCTCTCCGTCACGCTCTCCGCTCTGCGGGTCATCGCCGCTGAGCACCTGACCGCCATCGTCACAGTGGCCGACGACGGCGGCTCCTCCGGGCGGCTGCGCGAAGACATGGACGTGCTGCCCCCCGGGGACCTGCGGATGGCGCTGGCCGCGCTGTGCGACGACACCGAATGGGGCCGTACCTGGGCCCAGGTGATGCAGCACCGGTTCCGCTCCCGCGAGGGGGTCACCGGCAGCTGGATGACCATGCGATGGGCAACCTGCTCATCGTCGCGCTCTGGGAGCTCATCGGCGACTCCGTGGAGGGTCTGCGCTGGGCCGGGACGCTGCTCGGCGCCCGCGGCCAGGTGCTGCCGATGTCCCGGCAGCCACTGACCATGTCCGGCGTCGTGGAACCCCTGCCGGGCCCGGACGGGTTCGAGCCGCCGGCCAACAGCGGCGGTCGGCTGTCCTCTCAGGTCGCTCTGGCCAAGGCCGGGAGCCTCGGGCGGCTGCGCGACGTCGCGCTGCACCCGGCCGAGGCTGCGGCCTGCGCCGAGGCGCTCACCGCCATCGAGCTCAGTGACTGGGTGGTGTTAGGTCCTGGCTCCTGGTACACCTCGGTGCTGCCGCATCTGCTGCTGCCGCAGCTCCGGGACGCGCTCTATGAGACCGAGGCCCGGCGGTGTATCGTGATGAACCTCACACCACACACCGACGAGACGGCGGGCATGAGTCCCGCCGAACACCTGCGAGTCCTTCATCACTACGCCCCAGGAATGCACGTTCACCGCATCATCGCGGATCCCACCTCAGTGCCGATCCAGGAGCGTGCGGAGTTCGCCCAGGCGGCCGAGCTGCTCGGCGCCGAGGTGCGCTATCACGACGTCGCCAAGGCGGGGCAGCCCGAGGTCCACGACCCGCTGCGGCTGGCCATCGCCTTCAGCGAGGTCTTCAGCGACTGAGCCGGAGCCCCCGGGGTATTGGGTACGATGACCGAGCTGCATCAGACGAAGACCAGAGGACAACACATATGGCGCTGACCGAGTCGGTCAAAGAAGAGCTCTCCCGCCAACACGTCAAGACCACATCCGAGCGCAAGGCCGAGGTCTCGGCCATGCTCCGCTTCGCCGGGGGACTGCACATCATCTCTGGTCGGATCGTGATCGAGGCCGAGCTGGACCATGCCGCCACGGCGCGACGGCTCAAGACCACCGTGACCGAGGTCTACGGACACAACCCCGAGGTCATCGTGGTCTCCGGCAACGGACTCAAGCGCGGCTCGCGCTACGTGGTGCGTGTGGTCCGCGACGGCGAGGCGCTGGCCCGGCAGACCGGGCTGCTCGACGCCCGCGGCCGCCCGGTGCGCGGCCTGCCCTCCGTCGTGGTCAACGGGTCCATGGCCGATGCGGTCTCCGCCTGGCGCGGCGCCTTCCTGGCTCACGGCTCGCTCACCGAGCCCGGACGCTCCTCCTCCCTGGAGGTCACCTGCCCCGGCCCCGAGGCGGCGCTGGCCCTGGTCGGCTCCGCACGCCGGCTCGGCATCCCGGCCAAGGCCCGCGAGGTGCGCAGCGTGGACCGCGTCGTCATCCGCGACGGGGACTCCATCGCGAAGCTGCTCACCCTGATGGGGGCGCATCAGACCCTGCTGGTCTGGGAGGAGCGCCGGATGCGCAAAGAGGTCCGCGCCACCGCCAACCGGCTGGCCAACTTCGACGACGCCAACCTGCGCCGCTCGGCCCAGGCCGCCGTCGCCGCCGCGCCCGGGTGCAGCGCGCCCTGGAGATCCTCGGCAAGGACGCCCCGCCGCATCTGAAGTACGCCGGAGAGCTCCGACTGGCGCATAAGCAGGCCTCGCTGGACGAGCTGGGCCGGCTCGCGGACCCGCCGATGACCAAGGACGCCATCGCCGGGCGGATCCGCCGGCTGCTGGCCATGGCGGACAAGCAGGCTTCTGAGCTGAAGATCCCCGGCACCGAGTCCAGCGTCACTCCGGACATGCTCGAGGGCTGAGCTGCGGCCCACAGTAGTTTCTCCTGTGGTGAACACTGCACGTCACGGGCGTCATCCCTCTTTCTGGTGTGGAACTCACCGCATAGGATGAGGACCGAGCCGAGGTGCAGCTGGCCTCGACGAACCCCCGTGTCTAGGAGGACATTTTGACTGACTTCACGCTTCCTGAATTGGACTACGACTACTCCGCGCTCGAGCCGCACATCTCGGCCCGCATCATGGAGCTGCACCACTCCAAGCACCACCAGACC
Source organism: Nesterenkonia sp. AN1 (assembly GCF_000582475.1). Lineage (NCBI taxonomy): Bacteria > Bacillati > Actinomycetota > Actinomycetes > Micrococcales > Micrococcaceae > Nesterenkonia > Nesterenkonia sp. AN1. The sequence continues at coordinate 17,254 of NZ_JEMO01000007.1, read as the reverse complement.
TACGTCACCGGCGCGAACACCGCGCTGGAGAAGCTGGCCGAGGCTCGTGAGAAGGGCGACTACGCCACGACTCCGAAGCTGCTCAAGGACCTGCAGTTCAACCTCGGCGGACACACCAACCACTCGATCTTCTGGAAGAACCTCTCCCCGGAGGGCCAGGAGCGGCCCGAGGGCGAGCTGGCAGCCGCCATCGACGAGTACTTCGGCTCCTTCGAGGCCTTCCAGGCCCAGTTCACCTCCGCCGCGCTGACCATCCAGGGCTCCGGCTGGGCGATCCTCGCCTACGAGCCCATCGGCGGCAACGTGGTCATCGAGCAGTTCTACGACCAGCAGAACGGCGTGCCCGTGGGCACCATCCCGCTGCTGATGCTCGACATGTGGGAGCACGCCTTCTACCTGGACTACCAGAACGTCAAGCCCGACTACGTGAAGGCGTTCTGGAACATCATCAACTGGACCGACGTCGCCGCACGTCTGGAGGCCGCCCGCACGGGCGCCGCCAAGCTGCTCACTCCCTGAGCTGCCCGGCGCTCAGGCGCTGAGACTCCCGGACCCTTGCGGGACCGGTAGTCCGCCCAGGGAGAACCGGCCCCTCAATGTTGGGGCCAGCCCGGGCGACATGGTTGAATGATGTACAAGAAAACTGAAAATCACGTTCTGCAGACAGCCTGATGGACAACGATGTTGTTGGGGGTCAGCGGTTCGACTACGGTCGAGCTGCTGATCCCCAACGTGTGTCTAAGGGCCTTTTTCCCTGGTTTCCAAGCGCCAGGGCGGACTGCGCAAGAACGGCTCCAAGGCCCGCAGGAACTGCGGTCCCATGCTCAAGAGAGGAACCTCATGGCGACGAAAATCGCGATCAATGGTTTTGGACGTATCGGCCGCAACGTGCTGCGCGTGCTGGAGAACACCGGCCGCACCGACCTCGAGCTCGTGGCGATCAACGACCTCACCGACCCCGCCCAGCTGGTGAACCTGACCAAGTACGACTCCGTCATGGGTCGCTTCCCGGCACCGGTCTCCCTGGAGGGCGACACCCTCGTCGCCGGTGACCGCCGGATCAAGCTCTTCTCCGACAAGGACCCGGCGAACCTGCCCTGGGGCGAGCTCGGCGTGGACGTCGTGCTCGAGTGCACCGGCTTCTTCACCACCAAGGAGACCGCCGGCAAGCACCTCGAAGCCGGCGCCAAGAAGGTCATCGTCTCGGCACCTGGCAAGGGCGTCGACGCGACCCTGGTCATGGGCATCAACGAGAACACCTATGACCGCGAGAACCACACCGTGGTCTCCAACGCCTCCTGCACCACCAACTGCCTGGCTCCCATGGTCAAGGTGCTCAACGACGAGTTCGGTCTCGTCGAGGGCCTGATGACCACGGTTCACGCCTACACCGGCGACCAGCGCCTGCACGACGCCCCGCACGGCGATCCCCGCCGCGCCCGCGCCGCCGCAGTGAACATGGTCCCGACCTCCACCGGTGCGGCCGCCGCCATCGGTGCGGTCATCCCCGAGGTGGACGGCAAGCTCGACGGCTACGCCCTGCGCGTCCCGGTCATCACCGGGTCCGGCACCGACCTCACCGTGGCCATCGAGAAGGAGGGCGTGACCGCCGAGCAGGTCAACGCCGCCTTCAAGAAGGCCGCCGAGGGCCCGCTCAAGGGCATCCTGGCCTACAACGAGGATCCGCTGGTCTCCTCCGACATCGTCGGGGACCCGCACTCCACGATCTTCGACGCCCCGCTGACCAAGGTCATCGGCAAGACCGTGAAGGTCTTCGGCTGGTACGACAACGAGTACGGCTACTCCTCCCGCCTGGTGGACATGACCGCACACGTCGGCGGCTGATCCAGCTCGCATGACAGCAAGGGCCCCGGCTCGACGAATCCTCGTCGGGACCGGGGCCTCTGCCGTGCGGCACCGGCCGGCCGGCACGGCGCGTGCGGCACAGCCCGGCGTCGTCGGCGGCTCCTGAGTCCCTCCCTTCCAGCGATTGGTACCCTGATCCCATGACTGCAGCCACCCTTGACGCCCTGCTCTCCGAAGGCCTGAACGGCCGCCGAGTGCTCGTCCGCTCCGACCTCAACGTGCCGCTCTCCGACGGGGTGGTGACCGACGACGGCCGCGTCCGCGCCTCGCTGCCGGTGTTGGAGAAGCTCGCCGCCGCCGGCGCCCGGGTCCTGGTCGCCGCCCACCTGGGTCGGCCCAAGGGCGAGCCCGAGCCGAAGTACTCGCTGGCCCCGGTGGCCGCGCGGATGGCCGAGCTCACCGAGCTGAGCGTGCTGCGCGCGGATGACCTCGTCGGTCCCAGCGCGCAGGAACAGGCCGCCGCACTGGAGCCCGGACAGATCCTGCTGCTGGAGAACGTCCGGTTCGATCCGCGCGAGACCTCCAAGGACGACGCCGAGCGAGACAGCCTCGCCGCCGAGCTCGCCGCGCTGACCGGCGCGCATGGCGCCTACGTCAATGACGCCTTCGGCGCGGTGCACCGCCGGCACGCCTCGGTGGCCGATATCACCACCAAGCTGCCCGCCTACCAGGGCGACCTGGTCCGCGACGAGCTGCTGGTGCTGCAGCGGCTCACCGAGACCCCGCAGCGCCCCTACACGGTGGTGCTGGGCGGGTCCAAGGTCTCCGACAAGCTCGCGGTGATCGAGAACCTGATGAGCCGCGCCGACACGCTCCTGGTGGGCGGCGGCATGGTCTTCACCTTCCTCAAGGCCCAGGGCCACGGCATCGGCAAGTCCCTGGTCGAAGACGACAAGCTCGACACCGTCAAGGGCTTCCTGGAGTCCGCCGAACGGCAGAACTGCCGGATCGTGCTGCCCACCGACATCGTGATGGCCTCGGCCTTCGCCGCCGACGCCGAGGTCGAGGTGCTCCCGGTGGATGCCCTGGAGTCCGGTCCGGCCGGCGCCGAGGCGCTCGGCCTGGACATCGGGCCCGACACCGCCAAGGCGTTCGCCGCCGAGATCGCCCAGGCCAAGACGGTCTTCTGGAACGGGCCGATGGGCGTGTTCGAGATGGAGGCCTTCGCCAAGGGCACCGCCGCGGTGGCCGAGGCGCTGACCACCACCGAGGCGTTCACCGTGGTCGGCGGCGGGGACTCCGCCTCCGCGGTGCGCGCGCTGGGCTACGACGAGAACAGCTTCGGCCACATCTCCACCGGCGGCGGCGCCAGCCTGGAGTACCTCGAGGGCAAGGCGCTGCCGGGCATCGACGCGCTCGAGAACTGAGCGCCGCGCCGAGCTGCACCACCGCGCTGCCTCACCGCGCTGCACTGTACGCCGCACTGAACCATTGCTGTGACGCCGTCCCGGTGACCTCACAGCTGACCTGACCGTTGACCTGACCACCGTTGAAAGGGAACTCCTCTCCATGACTACTCAGAAGAATGGCGCCTTCGTGCGTCGCCCGCTGATCGCCGGCAACTGGAAGATGAACATCGACCACATGGAGGCGATCGCGCTGGTCCAGAAGCTGGCCTGGACGCTGAACGACGCCGGCCACGACTACGACCGCGTGCAGGTCTCGGTGTTCCCGCCGTTCACCGATCTGCGCGGCGTGCAGACCCTGGTCACCGGGGACAAGCTCGGCGTCGACTACGGCGCCCAGGACCTCTCCGATCAGGACTCCGGCGCCTTCACCGGTGACATCTCCGGGGCCTTCCTGAAGAAGCTCGGCTGCTCCCAGGTGCTGATCGGGCACTCCGAGCGCCGCGAGGTCCACGGCGAGACCGATGCACAGCTCAACGCCAAGCTCTCCGCCGCGCTGCGCCACGGGCTCGCCCCGGTGCTCTGCGTCGGTGAGGGCCTTGAGGTCCGCGAGGCCGGCAACCACGTGGCACACACCCTGGCCCAGCTCGAGGGCGCCCTGGCCGGGCGCACCGCCGAGGAGCTCACCGAGCTCGTCGTCGCCTATGAGCCGGTCTGGGCCATCGGCACCGGAAAGGTCGCCGGACCCGAGGACGCCCAGGAGATGTCCGCCGCGATCCGTGCGAAGCTCGCTGAGCTGTACTCGGAGGGCTTCGCCGAGACCGTCCGGGTGCTCTACGGCGGTTCGGTGAAGTCCAAGAACGTCGCCTCGATCCTCGCGGGCGCGGATGTGGACGGCGCCCTGGTCGGCGGCGCGAGCCTGGACACCGAGGAGTTCAGCAAGATCGCCTCCTTCGAGAAGCACGTCGACACCGGCGCGCAGGCCTGAGCAACCACCGGAGGCCAGGGTTGCGCCCGTTCCGGGCTATCCTGGTAGCTGATTCGCCCACGTTCCATCACGAAAGGTCGCTGTGTCTGCACTGACCATCACACTTCAGGTGCTCCTGGCACTGATCAGCCTGCTGCTGATCCTGCTCATCCTGCTGCACAAAGGCCGCGGCGGAGGCATGTCGGACATGTTCGGCGGCGGCGTGACCTCCTCGCTGGGGTCCTCCGGCGTGGCTGAACGCAACCTGAACCGGCTGACCATCACCCTGGCCCTGAGCTGGGGCCTGATCATCGTCGCCCTCGGGCTCATAGTTCCCCTGGGCGCCGACATCTAGCGCGACCGCCCACAAGGAAAGCCCAGCCCGACCACCACGGTCGAGCTGGGCTTTCCTCTTCGCTGGGGCTTTCTGAACTGCCCCTGCGGGGTCAGCTGAGTTTGCTGGCGGCGGCGTGGTCCAGGTGCCAGATGGTCTCCCGGGCGCCACGGGCTTCCACCGCGGGGATCTCGGTGACCTCGGTGCCCGGGGCGAGCGCCTTCGCCGCGGCCTCGGCCTTGTCCGCACCGGAGACCACCATCCAGACCCGCTCGGCGGTCTGGATCGCGGGGAAGGTCAGCGTGATCCGCTGCAGCGGCGGCTTCGGGGACTCATCCTCACTGGTGGTCGTCTTCTCGGTGACGTGCAGCGAGGCCTTGCCCGGGAACAGGCTGGCGACGTGACCGTCCGGGCCGACGCCGAGCAGCAGCACGTCGAAGCGGGGGAGCGCCAGGCCGGAGCGGCCGTTCTCCACGGCGTGGGCCTGCAGCTCGGTCGCGTAGATCTCCGCGCCGATCTCCGGATCCGCCGCGTCCTCGGAGACCGGCATCTGGTGCACATTGGACTCCGGCAGCCCGTGCTGCTCGATCAGCACGTCGAGCAGCGCCTCATGGGCCTGCTGGGCGTTGCGCTCCGGGTCGTCGCTGGGCAGCAGCCGCTCGTCGCCCCACCAGAAGTGCACCTTCTGCCAGGGCGGGGTCTCGGTGCCGGGCCGCGCGAGGAGATCGGCGACCTTCGCCAGGACCGCGACGCCGGCGCTGCCGCCGGTGAGCACCGCATGGGCGTCACCCTGGTGGCGTGCGGCGTCGACCAGGACGGCGAGCAGCCTCTCGGCGACCACCGTGACCAGCTGGTCCTTCTCGGCGTAGACCTCGGTGCGCGGCGCCGCGAGTGCGGGCTGCTGAGGGGAATCTGTCATGAGGGTGCATCCTTCCGCCGCATCGTCACTGATGCTGCGAGCTTAGTGGGTCTGTGTTCGGGACGGGTGAATCAGTTCGACGCCGCGTTGGCGCCTGAGAGATCGGTGTTCGGCAGCGCCTTGGTGAGCACCTCACCGAAGACCTCATCGGAGTCCAGCCGGCGCAGCTCCTCGGCCAGGCAGACCTGCAGGGTGCGCACCGGCAGCGGCACGCCCTGAACCAGCCCGTCTGCGGAGCGCAGCTCCGCGATCTCCTCGCCGCGCGGCCGGGAGAGGCTCACGTCCCCGCCGGCGCGGTGGAAGGTGACCGCGGTCAGGGTCAGCGGCAGCTCGGACTCCGCGGGGGCCACCGTCGAGACCAGGCTGACCGGGATCCCCAGCGCCTGCTGCAGCCAGGCCGCGAGCAGCGCCGCGCTGGGCAGGTCCGCGGCCGCCTCCACGGTCACGGCGCTGATGTCTGCAGGATCCAAGGTATCCAAGATGCTGGCCAGCTGGATCCGCCAGTGCGTGAGCCGGGTCCAGGCCAGATCGGTGTCACCCTCCACATAATGCGCGGAGATCCGCTGCAGCGCCTCCAGCGGACGCGGGTCCATCGCCGAATCGGTGATCCGGCGGTGCGCGATCCTCCCGATCGGGGTGGAGCTGACGTTGTCCGGCAGCTCGTCGGCCCACCAGGCCACGATCGGAGCGTCGGGCAGCAGCAGCGCCGAGACCATCGCCTCGTTCTGCTCGGCCAGTTCGCCCGAGGCCTCCAACACGATCACCTCGGAGGCGCCGGCGTCGCCGCCGACCCGGATCTGCGCGTCCAGCCGGGTCTCATCCGAGATCGGGCCGGAGGCCAGCACGATGATCCGGCAGGGATGCTCGCGGGAGGCCAGGTTCGCCGCGGCGATGGCAGGTTCGGCGTTGTCCTTCGAGGTCAGGATGACCAGGGTCAGCACCCGGGTCAGCGCGACGACGCCGCCGTCCTCGCGCAGCCTCCGCAGCTTCTTGGAGACCTTGGAGGTGGTGGTGTTCTCGATTTCGACGATCACTGGGGTTCTCCTTCTACGGCCTGCGCCAGGTGCGGCCGTCGCGGGCCAGCAGATCATGGGCGGAGGGTGGTCCCCAGCCGCCCGGGGCATAGGGCTCGGGCTGGAGCTGCTGGGCGGCCCAGTGCTCCTCGAAGGGGTCCAGGATCTTCCAGGAGAGCTCGACCTCCTCGTGGCGCGGGAACAGCGGCGGCTCCCCGAGCAGCACGTCGAGGATCAGCCGCTCGTAGGCCTCGGGGCTGGCCTCGGTGAAGGCATGGCCGTAGCCGAAGTCCATGGTGACGTCGCGGACCTCCATCTGGGTGCCCGGCACCTTGGAGGCGAACCGGATGGTGGCGCCCTCATCGGGTTGGACCCGGATCACGACGGCGTTCTGACCGAACTCGTGGTCGTCGTGGTCCTGGAAGAGCAGGTTCGGGGCGCGCTTGAAGATCACCGCGATCTCGGTGACCCGGCGGCCCAGCCGCTTCCCGGCGCGCAGGTAGAACGGGGCGCCGGCCCAGCGGCGAGTGTTGATGTCCAGGCGCAGCGCCGCGAAGGTCTCGGTGGTGGAGTCGGGGTTGAACCCCTCCTCATCCAGGAATCCGACGACCTTCTCCCCGCCCTGCCAGCCCGAGGTGTACTGTCCGCGGGCCGAGGCAGCGCCGAGGTCCTCGGGCAGCCGGACGGCGGCGAGCACCTTCTCCTTCTCGGCGCGCAGGTGCTGGGCGTCGAAGGAGATCGGCTCCTCCATCGCGGTGAGCGCGAGCAGCTGGAGCAGGTGGTTCTGGATCACGTCGCGCGCCGCGCCCACGCCGTCGTAGTAGCTGGCCCGGCCCCCGATGCCGATGTCCTCGGCCATGGTGATCTGCACATGGTCCACGTACTGGGCGTTCCAGAGCGGCTCGAAGAGCTGGTTCGCGAAGCGCAGCGCCAGCAGGTTCTGCACGGTCTCCTTGCCCAGGTAGTGATCGATCCGGAACACCGCGTCCGGCGGGAAGACCGACTCCACCACGGCGTTGAGCTCCCGCGCCGAGGCCAGATCGTGGCCGAAGGGCTTCTCGATCACCACTCGGCTCCACGGCTCCTCCGCGCTGTTCTGCGGGGTGGCCAGTCCATGGGAGGAGAGCTTCTGGCAGACGATCTCGAAGGAGTTCGGCGGGATCGAGAGGTAGAACGCATGGTTCCCGCGGGTCCCGCGGGACCCCTTGAGCTCCTCCAGGGTCTCTCCGAGCCGGGCGTAGGCCGCGTCCTCGTCGAAGCCTGAGGTGGTCACGAAGCGCAGCCCGGCCGAGAGCTGGTCCCAGACCTGCTGGTCGAAGGGGGTGCGCGCGGAGGCCTTGACCTGCTCGAGCACCTCCGCGGCGAACTGCTCATGGGTCCAGTCGCGCCGACCGAAGCCCACCAGCGAGAAGCTCGGCGGCAGCAGTCCGCGGTTGGCCAGGTCATAGATGGCCGGGAGCAGCTTCTTCCGGGCCAGGTCCCCGGTGACGCCGAACATCACCATCGCCGAGGGCCCGGCGATCCGGTTCAGTCGCCGGTCGCGCGGATCGCGCAGCGGGTTGCCTTGCCGGCTGCGGGCGCCGGCGCTGCGGGCGCCGGCGTTGCGAGGTGCGTTCACAGGGCGTCCACGGTCTCGATGACCTGAGTCAGGCCCGCGGTGCGGTCATTCAGGTGCACCTGCAGCACCGGCATGTCGTGCCCGGCCAGCACCTGGCGTCGCCCTCGGCCTGAGCGGCGATCAGCTTGCCCAGCGTGAACGGCCTCTCCGGGACCTGCAGATCGGTGCTGGAGCTGGTGGTCAGCTGCAGGAACGCCCCGATGTGCGGGCCGCCCTTGTGGAACTGTCCGGTGGAGTGCAGGAATCGTGGGCCCCAGCCGAAGGTCACCGGGCGTCCTGAGAGTGCGGAGAGCTGCGCCCGGATGGCCTCGAGCTGGGTCTCGGTGGTGCGGTCCAGGTACGCGGTGACCGCGAGGTAGCCGTCTTCGGGAACGGACTTCACCAGCGCCTGCAGCGCCTCGCTCAGGGTGCTCGGGTTCGCCTCGGTCAGCGCGGCGGACCCAAGGGTCCGGATGGCCACGGCGCCGTCGGTCACGGATTCCCCGGCCTCGGGGGCGGGGGCGTCGAGCAGGCCGCGGGCGGCGGTCTTGGCGGACTCCACATCGGGCTGGTCGAAGGGGTTGATGCTCAGCAGCGCGCCGGCGACCACGGTGGCGACCTCCCAGAGCATGAACTGCGCGCCGAGACTGCCGCCGGTGCGCACCTTGTGCGGGCTGACCACCAGGTCGGCGTCGTCGTTGTCCACCGAGGCGCCATCTTCGGTCTCGGCGTCGATGATCTGGGTGATCAGCACGTCGGCGTCCTCGCGGTGCAGCTCGGGCTCGCCGTCGGCGACGATCACCGGCAGCAGGCCGGTGCCGTTCTTGCCGGTGGACTCGGCGATGAGCTGTTCGATCCAGTTGCCCAGCCCGATCAGCGGCGAACCGGCGTCGACGAGCACCAGCTTGTTGCGCAGCGGGACGGTGCCGCCGATCGCGGAGCCCAGGCGCAGGCCGGGGTTGTCGGCGTCGTCCTCGGCGAGGATCACGGAGGCGTCCTCGGCGTCCTCGAGCAGGGTCTCCAGGTCGGCGCCGGCCAGGCCGGAGGGGACCAGGCCGAAGGCGGTGAGCGCGGAGTAGCGCCCGCCCACGGTGGGATCAGCTTCGAAGATCGCGCGGACCCCGGCCTCGGCGGAGGACTGCGCCAGCGGGGAGCCTGGGTCGGTGACGATCACGGTGCGGCTCACGGCGTCGATCCCGGCCTCGGTCATCGCCTGCTGCACGATCCGGCGCTGCGAGTCGGTCTCCACGGTGGAGCCGGACTTCGAGGAGACCACGAGCACGGTCTTCTCGATCTCAGCACCGACGACGGCGGCCACATGCTGCGGGTCGGTGGAGTCCAGCACGGTGAGCTCCACCCCGGCGGTGGCGCAGATGACCTCGGGTGCCAGCGAGGACCCGCCCATCCCGGCGAGCACCACCCGGGTGAGGCCTTCGGCGGCGAGCTCCTCGCGCAGTGCGGCGATCTTGGGCAGCAGCGCCCGGGAGTCCTCGAAGAGGGAGACCCAGCCGAGCCGCTTGCTGGCCTCGTCCTCGGCGGCCATGCCCCAGAGGGTGTGGTCCTTGGCGGCCAGCCGGGAGGCGAACTCGTGGTCCAGCAGGCCGGGCACCTGGTTCTCGGCGGCCTCACGGGCCGCTCCGGTCAGTGTCAGGGAGAGTGAGCTCATGACGTGCTTCCTTTCTCGACCGAACCGCGGTTCAGCCTGGCCAGCAACTGCGCTTATAGGGGGCCGGTGGGAGTCACACGGCTGTTGACCCTGATCGGCGCCCGGTCGGGGGAGTCTCGGTGCCAGTGAAGCTGGCTCCCGAGACGCCGCCCGGCCGGGCACCGTACGGAGTGAACAGTCAGCCGCTCGGCTCAGGTTCTGAGCCGACCGGCGTGCAGATTCAGCTGTTGCGCTTGAGCCCATCATCGATGGTGCCCAGCAGGCCGGTCCAGGAGACCTCGAACTTCTGCAGACCCTCGGTCTCCAGGGTGTCGACCACCTCGCGGTAGCTGATCCCGGCGGCGGAGATGCCGTCGAGGACCCGGTTGGCCTCCACGTAGGTGCCGCTGAGCGTGTCCTTCTCGATGACGCCGTGATCGGCCAGGGCGAGCATGGTCTTCTCCGGCATGGTGTTGACCACATCGGACCCGGCCAGCTCGGTCACATACAGCGTGTCCGAGAGGTTCGGGTCCTTGGTGCCGGTGGAGGCCAGCAGCAGCCGCTGCGGGCGTCCGCCGCGCTCGGCCAGCAGCTGCCAGCGCTCGGAGGAGAAGGTCTCCACCGCGATCTGGTGCGCCAGCCGGGCGTTGGCCACCGCGGCCTGGGACTTCAGCTTCTCGGTGCCGGGCTTGCCCTCCTCGGCGGCTAGCTCCAGGCGCTTGTCGATCTCGGCGTCCACGCGGGAGACGAAGAAGGAGGCCACCGAGTGGATCTTCGAGATGTCGATCCCGTCCGAGTGGGCCTTCTCCAGGCCGAGCATGAACGCGTTGATCACCGCGCGGTAGCGTTCGAGCGAGAACACCAGGGTCACGTTGACGCTGATCCCCTCGGCGGTCACCGCGGCGATCGCCTCGATGCCCTCGACGGTGGCGGGGATCTTGATCAGCACGTTCTCCCGATCCACCGCCTTGTACAGCTCGCGGGCCTGGGTGATGGTGCCGGCGGCGTCGCGGGCCAGGCGCGGGTCGACCTCGATGGAGACCCGGCCGTCGACCCCGTCGGTGGCCGCGTAGACCCCGGCGAACACGTCGCAGGCCTCGCGCACATCGGCGGTGGTGATGTCGAAGACGGCCTTCTCGGCGTCGGCTCCGGCGGCGGCCAGCTCGGCGAGCTGCGCCTCGTAGGCCTCGCCGTCCTTCAGCGCGGACTCGAAGATGGTCGGGTTGGTGGTGACCCCGACGACGTTGTGCGAATCGATCAGCTTCGCGAGCGAGCCCGAGTTCAGCCGTTCGCGGGAGAGATCGTCGAGCCAGATGGAGACGCCGAGGTCGGAGAGCGCCTGAGTGTTCTTATTAGCAGTCATATCTATTCTCCTGATGCCAGGTGATGGATGAGTCGTGGTGCGCCGGGCGCCTCGCAGGAGGCGGTCCCGGAGGGCTGCGCCTCCTGGAAGCGCCGCAGGGCGGTGCCCCCGGGGGAGGCGCTGCGCTCAGGCGGCGGCGATGGATTCCTGGGCGGCCGTGGTGACAGCGGCGGCGGTGATGCCGAACTTCTCGTAGAGCACCTTGTAGTCCGCCGAGGCACCGAAGTGGTCCAGACCGATGATGCGCCCGGCGTCGCCGACGATGTCGCGCCAGCCCATGGAGGCTGCTGCCTCCACCGAGACGCGGGCCTTCACGGCCGCCGGGAGGACGCTCTCGCGGTACTCGGCGTCCTGCTCGAAGAACCATTCGCGGCAGGGCATCGAGACCACGCGGGCGGCGATGTTCTGCTCGGCCAGCGCTTCACGGGCCTCCACGGCCAGCTGGACCTCGGAGCCGGTGCCGATGAGCACGACCTCGGGGGTCACCACGGCGCCGTCGCGGACGGCTTCGGCGAGCACATAGGCTCCCTTGGCCGCGCCCTCGACCGCGCCGAACTCGGTGGCGGTGGCGGCACCGGTGCCGCGGGCGTAGGTGGGGATGTTCTGGCGGGTCAGCGCCAGGCCGGCGGGGCGGTCGTTGCGGCGCAGCACCTCGCGCCAGGCGATGGCCACCTCGTTGGCGTCACCGGGGCGGATCACATCCAGGTTCGGGATGGCTCGCAGGCTGGCGAGCTGCTCCACCGGCTGGTGGGTGGGTCCGTCTTCACCCAGTCCGATGGAGTCATGGGTCCAGACGAAGATCGAACCCGTGCCCATCAGCGCGGCCAGCCGGATGGCGGGGCGCTGGTAGTCGGAGAAGATCAGGAAGGTTCCGTTATAGGTGCGCAGCGGGGTCGAGAGCGAGATGCCGTTGGTGATCGCCGCGGCGGCGTGTTCCCGGATGCCGAAGTGCAGGTTGCGCCCGTAGGGGTTGCCGGTGAACTTCTCGGTGGAGTGGGACTCCGGGATGAAGGAGTCGTAGCCCGACATCAGCGTGTTGTTCGAACCCGCGAGGTCCGCGGAGCCGCCCCAGAGCTCGGGGAGCACCTCGGCGATGCCGTTGAGCACCTTGCCCGAGGCCGCGCGGGTCGCGACGTCGTCCCCGGCGGGGAACTCGGGCAGCTGGGACTCCCAGCCCTCGGGCAGCTCGCCGGCGGTCAGCCGGTCCAGCAGCTTGGCCGCATCGGCGTTGGCCTCGCGCCAGGACGCGAACTTGGCGTCCCAGTCCTTGCGGGTCTCCACGCTGCGCTCGAGGATCTTGCGAGCGTGGGTGAGCACCTCGTCCTCCACCGCGAAGTGTGCCTCGGTGTCGAAGTCGAGCAGCTCCTTGAGCGCGACGAGCTCGTCGCTGCCCAGCTTCGAGCCGTGGATCCCGCCGGTGTTCTGCTTCTTGGGGGAGGGATAGCCGATCACCGTGCGCAGCGCGATCAGCGAAGGCTTGGAGGTCTCGGCCTGAGCCGCCTCGAGTGCGCGGTGCAGCTCGTTGATGTCCTCGTCGTAGTCGCCGGACTTCTTCCAGTCCACGCGCTGCACGTGCCAGCCGTAGGCCTCGTAGCGGGCGGCGACGTCCTCGGTGAACGCGATGTCGGTGTCGTCCTCGATGGAGATCTTGTTGTCATCCCAGATCACCACGAGGTTGCCGAGCTCCTGGTGCCCGGCGAGCGAGGACGCCTCGGAGGTCACGCCCTCCTGCAGGTCGCCGTCAGAGGCGATGACCCAGATGGTGTGGTCGAAGGGGGACTCTCCGGCAGCTGCCTCGGGGTCCAGCAGGCCGCGCATCCGGCGCTGGCCGTAGGCGAAGCCGACCGAGGAGGCGAGCCCCTGGCCCAGCGGACCGGTGGTCATCTCAACGCCGGGGGTGTGGCCGTACTCGGGGTGCCCGGGGGTCAGCGAATCCCAGGTGCGCAGAGCCGCCAGGTCCTCGACCTCGAGGCCGTAGCCGGAGAAGTAGAGCTGGAGGTACAGGGTCAGAGAGGTGTGACCGGGGGAGAGGATGAAGCGGTCGCGGCCGATCCACTGAGGATCAGTGGGATCATGCTTCATCATCTTCTGGAAGATCAGGTAGGCGGCTGGAGCCAGCGACATCGCGGTGCCGGGGTGGCCTGAGCCGACCTTTTCCACGGAGTCAGCTGCGAGCACGCGCAGCGTGTCAACTGCCCGCTTGTCCAGATCGGTGAATACGGCATTATCGGTCACTAGGTTTCCTCCAAATGGTGAGGGACGGTGGACAACGAGGGCCGCGCACATCGTTGTGCCGCGCAGGTCCAACCCTACCGGGGTAGAGGCTATTCCTGGCGGATCATCAGAGCATTGCAGAATGCTCACGAGTGATGATCGCGAGTGTGAATTCTTGATGCTGCGACGTCGTCGGGCAGCTGAAGCTCATCTCAGCTCATCCCCAGGGCCAGCGAGATGAGCTCGAAGGAGCGGTGGTCGATCACCAGGTCCGCCTGCTCCGCCAGTGCGGGCTTCGCGCAGAAGGCGATCCCCACTCCGGCGGCCGCCAGCATGTCCAGGTCGTTGGCTCCATCGCCCACGGCGACCACATTGTGGGGGAGTAGCCCCTGTGACGCCGACCACTGTTCAAGATACTCTCTCTTGGCCGCTCGGTCGACGACGGCGCCCCGGACGGTGCCCTCCAGGGTTCCCTGCGGCGAGATCGCCAGGTCATTGGCGTGGAAGCCGGTGAGGCCCAGATCCGCGGCCAGCGGCGCCAGCACCTGGAGGAACCCGCCGGAGACGGCGTAGCTGGGCCAGCCGCGCCGGCCCAGCTCTGCCAGCAGCTCGGGCGCGCCCTGGGTGGGGGTGATCGCGGCGAGTGTGGAGTCGATCACGGTGCGGGGCAGCCCGGCGAGCGTCTGGACCCGCTGGTGCAGCGAGGCGGCGAAGTCGAGCTCCCCGCGCATGGCGCGCTCGGTGACCTCCGCGACCTCGGCCTCCCGGCCGGCGTCGCGGGCCAGAAGCTCGATGACCTCCTGGTCGATCAGCGTGGAGTCCACGTCCATGAGCAGCATCAGCCGACCGTCCTCGGCGTGCAGCTGCGCCCGCCGCTGGGCGGGCAGCACGGTCTGGGTGACCGGGCCCGGAAGCTGGTGGGCGGCGTCTTCGAGCAGCGAGACCGCAAGCTGGGTGCCGTAGGAGTCGTCGGAGTCATCCAGCGTCACGGACCAGCGCACCGCGGAGACCTCCTCGCCCTCGGCCAGCGGGACCTGGCGCAGCTCCACGCTGTGCACGACCCCGCGCCGGGAGAATTCGTGGGTCAAGGACCGGATCAGCGGCCCGTCCAGTGAGGCGGCCGCCAACATGGCCACCGTGCCGTGGGGGAGGTCAGGGTTGGACAGATCCGGGCTGGGCTGATCGGAGTGAGGGTGCGCAGTCATAGCGTGTTCAGCCTATAGCGACTCATCGGGTTCGATAGTGTTGGGCCCATGAGTCCTGTCCTCGATATCCAGAATGTCAGCGTGCGCCGAGGGCGCAAGAAACTCCTGAAGGACGTCTCCTGGACGGTGAACGAGGACGAGCGCTGGGTGATTCTGGGGCCGAACGGGGCGGGCAAGACCACGCTGCTGCAGATCGCCGCTGCCCGGCTGTTCCCGACCACCGGCACCGTGAAGATCCTCGATGAGCAGCTCGGCGCCGTCGACGTCTTCGAGCTGCGCCCGCTGATCGGGTTCAGCTCCAATTCGCTGACCACCACGGTCCCGGCGCAGGAGACGGCGCTGAACGTCGTGGTCACCGCCGCCTACGGGGTCACCGGGCGCTGGCGCGAGGAGTACGAGCAGCTCGATGAGCGCCGCGCTTTCGCCCTGCTCAACGAGTGGGGTGTGGGCACGGTCTTCGACCGGCCCTTCGGCACCCTCTCAGAGGGTGAGCGCAAGCGGGTGCAGATCGCCCGGGCGCTGATGACCGATCCGGAGCTGCTGCTGCTCGACGAGCCCGGCGCCGGACTGGACCTGGGCGGCCGCGAGGCACTGGTGGAGCGCACCAGCGAGCTGATCAACAGCGAAGAGGCGCCCACCACCGTGCTGGTCACCCATCACCTGGAAGAGATCCCGCCCGGCTTCAGCCACGTGCTGCTGCTGCGCGACGGCGAGACCGTGGCCGCCGGGCCGATCGGGGAGACCATGACCTCGGAGAACCTGTCCCGGACCTTTGACACCGAGCTGGACCTGATCCACCGCGATGGACGCTTCTCGGCGTTCAAGAAGCAGCCCGCGGCTGCCGCCGCGTCGTCGTTCTCATCGGCCTCGCAGGCTCGTGGCTGATGGAGGCGCTCGCTGACTTCTTCCTCACCGATCTGAGCCTCGCACAGCTCCTGCTCATCCTGGTCGCCGGCATCTGGGCCGGCGCGATCAACACCGTGGTCGGCTCTGGCACCCTGGTGACCTTCCCGGTGCTGGTCGCCATGGGCGTGCCGCCGGTCTCCGCCACGGTCTCCAACGCGATGGGACTGATCGCGGGCAACTTCACCGGCGCCTGGGGCTACCGGCGTGAGATCCGGCAGGTGAAGTCGGTGCTGAAGAAGTTGGTGCCGGCGTCGATCCTGGGCGGCGTCATCGGCGCCACGCTCCTGATCACGCTGCCCGAAGAGGTCTTCGGCCGGGTCGCCCCGATCCTGATCGTGGTCTCGCTGGCCTTCGTGATCGCCCAGCCCAGGCTCTCGGCCTGGGTCCGGGCGCGCGCCGCGGCCCGGGAGAAGGACGCCGAGACAGCTGGCTCCGGTGATGCCACGGGTGATTCAGCTGAGGGTGCGTCTGAGAAGGCGGCCAAGGCGGGACGGCCCTCGATGCCCACGGTCAGCCTGGTGCTGATGCTGCTGGTCTTCGCGGCCGGCATCTACGGCGGCTACTTCGTCGCCGCCCAGGGAATCCTGCTGATGGGCATCCTGGGAATCTTCCTGATGGCCAACATCCAACAGGCCAACGGCGTGAAGAACCTGCTGGTCGCCGTCGTGAACCTCACCGCCGCGATCAGCTACGTGCTGGTGGACTACCTGCTCCGCGAGCCCGCGGATCGGGTGATCCTCTGGGAGGTGGTGGTGGTGATCGCCGTGGGCTCCACGCTGGGTGGTCTGATCGGCGCCTGGGTGGGCCGCCGGCTCTCGCCGCTGGTGCTGCGCCTGATCATCGTGACCCTGGGCCTGGTGGCGCTGTTCGTGATGCTGCGCAACCTCTTCGTCGGCTGACCCCTCATGGGCGTCCGCTGCGGACCGGGGCTGGGCCGGGCTGCGGTGGATTTGATATAGTGCTGTGTTGGTCCAAACTCGGCCCACCCTCAGTTCCACGCTTCTGGCAAAATCCAGCGGCAGATGAAAAGGACACACTTCATGAAGTCTGATATCCACCCCAAGTACGAGCCGGTCATCTTCAACGACCTGGCCTCCGGTGAGAAGATCCTCACCCGCTCCACCACCTCCTCGAAGAAGACCATGGAGTGGGAAGACGGCAACACCTACCCCGTCATCGACGTCGAGATCTCCGCAGCCTCGCACCCGTTCTACACGGGCAAGCAGCGCATCATGGACTCCGAGGGTCGCGTCGAGCGCTTCAACGCACGCTTCAAGGGCTTTGGCGGCAAGAAGTAAGCAGTTCACGCTTCTCGCTCCTAGAGCATTCCCGGTAGGGCCGCAGTCCATCGACTGCGGCCCTACTGCTGTCTCATGCGGCTGGTCGGCTGCCAGCACCTCGAGGAGGCTGCCCTGCCCCTTCTCCCAGCTCATGACGATGACCGGCTCGGGTGGCCAGTGTCTTCGCCTGCCCTCCGGTAGTCACCGAGGCCGAGGGTGTCACCCGGGCACAGCAAGTGTGAGGTGCGCGCGCGTACGGAGAGAATCTCCTAAGCGTTCATCTGATTTGAGTTTTTTATTTATTTTTTTCGGGGAACTTTTAAAGTAACGTGTTGCTTGCGTCACCCAGTGGTGGGTAGTCGTCACACACTTGCAAACAGGAGTAACTGAAGATGCATAAATCAAAGTTTTTCGCGGTTCCCACGCTCGCGCTTGGCGCGCTGCTGCTCAGCGCAGCCCCGGCCATGGCCCACTCAGACCACGGCGGAGCCTCCGACGGCGTCGCCACCGCTGATTCCAGCCAGTCCTGGTCCTTCCAGACCAGCCTGGACCCCCTGAACAACTCCGGCACCGTCGGAGACGTCCTGATCGAGGGCCAG
>NZ_JEMO01000006.1:0-325127 GCF_000582475.1 Nesterenkonia sp. AN1 | reverse complement strand
TATGGATGGAAATAGCGATGGGACATGGCATAGGGATGCGACAAACGGCCTGAGCCCCGCAAGCGGGGCCAGCGTCCGTCAGGAGATGCGCACTCGGCGCGCGGACCTAGACTGTCCCGGTGACTCCACCGCAGGTCCTGACCACCGTTGCCAGCTTCCGCGCCGCGCTCGCCGAGGCCGTCGCCGCCCACGTCCGTGAACATTCAGGCGCACCCACCGTGGGGCTGATCCCGACCATGGGCGCGCTGCACTCCGGGCATGCCGTCCTCATCGACGCCGCCCGAGAGGCCTCGGACATCGTGATCGCCTCGATCTTCGTGAACCCGCTCCAGTTCGACGACGAGTCCGACTACCTGCACTATCCGCGCACGCCGGAGCTCGACGTCGCGCTGCTCGGTGCCCACGGGGCCGACCTGGTCTTCGTCCCCGACATCGCCGCGATGTACCCCGGTGAGTCCGGCGCCCCCCTGGTGCGGGTCAGTGCCGGGGAGCTGGGAAGGCGCTGGGAGGGGGCCGCGCGGCCCGGACACTTCGACGGGGTGGTCACCGTCGTGGCCAAGCTCTTCAACATCATGGGCCCCCCGGCGCCGGCCAGGCTGCAGGCCTGGTTCGGTGCGAAGGACGCCGAACAGGTCGCCATCATCACCCGGATGACCGAGGACCTGAACCTTCCCGTGGACATCCGCACCGTAGCCACGGTGCGCGATGAGCTCGGACTCGCCCGCTCCAGCCGGAATCAGCGTCTGGACGCTACCGAATACGCCGCCGCGCTCGCCCTGCCCGCCGCGCTCTTCGCGCTGCGCGAGGACGCCGCCTCTGGACGGGCGCTGGGGCTGGCAGATCAGGTCGCGGAGCTCAGCTCGGCGGAGGGCGTGGAGCTGGACTACCTGGTCGTCGTCGACCCCGGCTCGCTTCAGGAGCTTCAGCCCGGCGGCGCGCTGTTGGATCGGCTTGGCATCCTGCGGGGGCCGGCGCTGGCGCTGATCGCCGCCCGGGTCGGCCCGGTGCGGCTGATCGACAACGTCATGCTGACTCCGGGCAGGTCACAGCCCCGGGAGTAGGCTTGAGCCATGACCGACACCGCGAGCAGCAGCCCGAACGCACACGCCTCCTTCCCGTACATCGACCACGACGTGCGCCCGCAGGATGACCTGCAGCGCCATGTCAATGGCGAATGGCTGAAGACCGCCGAGATCCCCGCCGACATGGACGCCTACGGGTCCTTCCATGAGCTGCGCGACAGGGCCGAGGCAGATGTGCGCCAGATCTTGGCGCAGGCCGCAGCCGGGAACCTCGAGGCCGCGGAGCTCGAGGGCGCCGGTGAGGGCATCGCCGCCCGGATCGGGGCCTTCTATACCTCGTTCATGGACGCAGACGCCGCCCAGCGGCGCGGACTGACCCCGATCCAGACGATGCTGGAGAAGCTTGAGGCGGTCAGCACCGTGGAGGATCTCGTCCGGCTCTCCGCCGCCTGGCAGCGCCAGGGGGTGGACGGGATCTTCGTCGCCGGATCCATGCGCGACGCCGGGGACCCCACGCGGATGCTCTGGCACGTGATGCAGTCCGGCCTCGGCCTGCCCGACGAGTCGTACTACCGCGAGGAGAAGCTCTCCGAGATCCTCGCGGCTTACCAGGACCATCTGGCGCGGGTGCTCGAGCTCAGCGGAGTCGACGAGGCCGACGAGGCCGCCGCCGCCGTCGTCGCCCTCGAAGGTGTCATCGCCGCCGAGCACTGGGACAAGGTGACGCTGCGTGATGCGCAGAAGCGCTACAACCTGGTCACCGACGAGGAGGCCGAGACGCTCATGCCGCTGCTGCGCGAGGCGTTCGCCGGCTGGGGCCTGCAGCCGCAGCACACCGAACAGCTCGTGCTTGCTCAGCCCGAGGTGCTCCCCGGGATGCAGGCGGCGCTGACCACCCAGCCGCTGCAGACCTGGAAGCTCTGGCTGCGGGTGCAGCTGCTGCGCTGGGCAGCCCCGCTGCTGCACGAGGAGCTGGTGAACGAGAACTTCGACTTCTACTCCAAGCGGCTCTCCGGGGCCCAGCAGCTCAAGGAGCGCTGGAAGCGCGGGGTCGCGCTGACCAACGCCCACCTGGGCGAGGACGTGGCTCAGATCTATGTGGCCCGGCACTACCCGCCCCAGGCACGCGCCGCGATGGATGAGCTGATCGATGCGCTGATCCAGGCCTACCGCGAGTCGATCAGCGCGCTGAGCTGGATGGGGGAGGAGACCAAGGGTCGCGCGCTGGAGAAGCTCGACGCGTTCAAGCCGATGGTCGGCTTCCCCGAGCGCTGGATCGACTACTCCAGCGTCGAGGTGGACCCCGAGGACGTGGTGGCCAATGTCCGCCGGGCCGCGGCGTTCGAATGGGAGCGTGACATCGCCAAGCTTGACGAGGGACCGGACCCTGACGAGTGGCACATGAATCCTCAGACGGTCAACGCCTATTACTCGCCGCTGGAGAACGTCATCTGCTTCCCGGCCGCGATCCTGCAGCCGCCGTTCTTCTCCGCCGAGCGGGACATGGCGCAGAACTTCGGCGCCATCGGCGCCGTGATCGGACATGAGCTTGGTCATGGCTTCGACGACCAGGGGTCGCGCTACGGCGCCGACGGCTCGCTGAGCAACTGGTGGACCGAGGCTGATCGCAGTGCCTTCGAGGAGCGCACCACGAAGCTCGTCGAGCAGTACAGTGTGCTCACCCCCTCGCAGGCGCCGGAGCACACCGTCAACGGCGAACTCACGCTGGGGGAGAACATCGGTGACCTCGGTGGTCTGGGCATCGCGCATAAGGCCTACCGGGTGTGGCTGCAGGCGCAGGGTGCGCAAGCCACCGAGGTCGAGGGCCTCAGCGCCGACCAGAGGTTCTTCTTCGCCTGGGCACAGGCCTGGCGAAACCTCACCCGTCCCGAGCGAGCGGTCACCTTGATCAGCATCGATCCGCACGCGCCGGCGGAGTTCCGCGCCACCCAGGTGGTCAAGAACCTCGACGCCTTCCACGCCGCGTTCCAGACCCAGCCCGGGGACGGGATGCACCTGCCCCCGCAGGAGCGCGTCACAATCTGGTGACGCGGCGACCTGGTGGCCCGGTGACGCGGCGACCCGGTGACCCGGTGACCCGGCGACCTGGTGGCCCGGCGACGCGGGGCGATCCGGTCGGTGCGCACGGCACGTAGAATGGCGGACTGTGACTGCCCAGAACTCCGCCGCCTCCGGCGCCAATGACCTTGACACCAACGACCAGCGCGCCGTGCGCCTGGACAAGCGCGAGCGCCTGCTCGCCGCCGGGGTCCAGCCGTATCCGGTGACCGTGGAGCGCTCGGCTTCGCTGGCCGAGGTCCGCAAGCGCTTCCCGGACCTGGAGCCCGGGGCTTCCACCGGGGAGACCGTGGCGGTGACCGGACGCGTGATGTTCGTGCGCAACACCGGCAAGCTGTGCTTCGCCACGCTGCAGGAGGGTGGACCCGATGGCAGCGGGGTCCGGCTGCAGGCGATGATCTCCCTGGCAGAGGTGGGGGAGGCTGCGCTCGCGGACTGGAAGGCGCTGGTGGACCTTGGTGACCACGTCCGGGTCAGCGGCGAGGTCATCGCCTCGCGCCGCGGCGAGCTCTCCATCATGGCGAGCTCCTTCGAGATCGCCTCCAAGGCGGTGCGACCGCTTCCGGTGCTGCACGCGGAGCTCAACGAGGAGACCCGGGTGCGTCAGCGCTATGCGGATCTCATCGTCCGGGACGAGGCGCGGCAGATGGTGTTCCGTCGGGCCGCGATCACCCGCTCCATCCGCGACACGCTGCATGATCGCGGCTACGTGGAGGTCGAGACCCCCATGCTGCAGCTGATCCACGGCGGCGCCCAGGCGCGGCCGTTCCAGACGTATCTGAACGCCTTTGACCAGGACATGACGCTGCGTATCGCCACTGAGCTCTACCTCAAGCGCGCCGTGGTCGGCGGCATCGACCGGGTCTTCGAGATCGGCCGGGTCTTCCGGAATGAGGGGGTGGACTCCACGCATTCCCCGGAGTTCACCACGCTGGAGTCCTATGAGGCCTGGGCGGATATGTATGTGATGGCCGAGCGGATGCGCGAGATGATTCTCAATGCCGCAGACGCCGCCGGATCCAGTCGTCAGATCCAGACGGATCAGGGCGTCATCGACCTCGACGGCGAGTGGGCCTGGGTCTCGGTCTACCCCGGTCTCTCCGCGGCGGTGGGAGAAGAGATCACCCCTGCGACCTCCGCCGAGAGGCTGCGCGCCGTCGCCGCGGCACACGAGGTCTCCGTGGACCCGGCCTGGGATGCGCAGAAGCTGGTGATCGAGCTCTTCGGCGAGATCGTCGAGCCCACGCTGATCCAGCCGACCTTCGTCTGCGACTACCCGCCCGCGGCGCAGCCACTGGCCCGCGCCCACCGCGAGAAGCCCGGCGTCATCGAAGCCTGGGACCTGATCATCGGGGGCATGGAGCGCGGAACCGCGTTCTCCGAGCTGGTGGACCCGGTCCTGCAGCGAGAGCGCCTGATGGAGCAGGCCCGAATGGCCGCCGCCGGTGACGACGAGGCCATGCAGCACGACGAGGACTTCCTGCGAGCCCTGGAATATGGTGCGCCGCCCATGGGCGGAATCGGTCTGGGCATCGATCGTCTAGTGATGCTCTTCACGGGAACCGGCATCCGCGAGACGATTCTCTTCCCGCTGCTGAAACCTGAAGCACAGGCTTGAACGTTTTGCCGTCGAAAGACGTAGCATGATTAGCACCGCGAACGACATTTTTTCAACCTGAGTACAAGCAAGGAATGTAATGGAAAACTTCTGGACGTACTTCGAAGTTCTCGCCCCTTCCATCGGCGTCGGGCTGGTCTTCTGGCTTGCCATCCGCGCCATATTCCGGGCCGATCGAAATGAGCGTGCGGCCGAGACTCAGGCCCGCGAAGAGGCCTCTGATCAAGGGTTTAAGCGCGACGAACCGCCTGCTGCGCCACGCAGGTGAACTCCTGGCTCACCGCCGAATTCGTGGCGTGAAGCACAAGGTCATGACTGTCTTCGGTTGAGAAACTGGTTCCCAACGAGAATCATCTTCCGGGTCCATGGAAGCCAAAAACTATCCGGCTTGACCGCCAATTGTATTTCTTGAAATACTTAGCTTCACATAGATCGTTCTTGATCTATCGCAGCGAAAAGCGTCGCAAGAGATGAAGCCCATTGAGTCTCGACGTGTGAGTGAGCAGTGAGGTATATGAGATGGCCCAGAAGGTAGAAGTAGTTCTCGTCGATGATCTTGACGGCAGTGAGGCAAAGGAGACGGTCACGTTCGGACTGGACTCCCGCTTCTATGAGATTGACCTCAGTGAAGAGCATGCGAAAGAGCTGCGCGAGACGCTGAAGAAGTACATCCGCAAGGGCCGGGCCATTGCCCCGCCCTCCCCGCAGAATGAAGCCCGTCAGATTCGTGACTGGGCCGTGAAGAACGGTTATCAGGTCTCCAGCCGAGGTCGCTTGCACCGCGACATCGTGGAGGCCTACCGAAACGCCAAGAAGCGCTGATCCTGCGCACCGCTCGCGGTGCCGCGGAGACGATCGGCCGAGGTCGTCGAGAAGCCCGGACGCAGCATCACGCTGCGTCCGGGCTTCTCTGCTGTCAGACTCGGCGCCGCTGTCGAGGGGCAGAACTTTTCCCTACGGCGAACAGCGGCGACGAGACCGCTCGATGCCCGTAGCCTTGGGAGCAGAGCACCAACGCTAGGAGTGTCTGTGGCTATGTTCGAGAGATTTACTGATCGCGCCAGGCGCGTGGTTGTGCTTGCCCAAGAAGAGGCACGCATGCTGAACCACAACTACATCGGAACCGAGCACATTCTGCTCGGCCTGATCCATGAAGGTGAGGGTGTCGCGGCCAAGGCCCTTGAGTCGCTGGACATCTCCCTCACCGGAGTGCGCGAAAAAGTGCAGGAGAAGATCGGGCCCGGGCAGAATGCGCCGAGCGGCCACATCCCCTTCACCCCGCGCGCGAAAAAGGTCCTGGAGCTCTCGCTGCGCGAGGCGCTGCAGCTGGGCCACAACTACATCGGCACCGAGCACATTCTGCTGGGCCTGATCCGCGAGGGCGAGGGTGTCGCAGCTCAGGTGCTCGTGGAGCTCAACGCTGACCTGAACAAGGTCCGCCAGCAGGTCATCCAGCTGCTCTCCGGCTATTCCGGAGGCGGCCAGGAGAAGGCAGGCGCCGGAGTCGGCCAGGGCGGTGCGAATGAAGGCACCCCGGCCGGATCCGTCGTGCTCGATCAGTTCGGTCGCAACCTCACAGCCGCAGCCCGAGAGGCGCAGCTGGACCCGGTGGTCGGCCGTGACTACGAGCGTGAGCGCGTGATGCAGGTGCTCTCCCGACGCACCAAGAACAACCCGGTGCTGATCGGTGAGCCCGGTGTCGGCAAGACCGCCGTCGTCGAGGGTCTGGCCCAGGCGATCGTCAACGGCGATGTGCCGGAGCTGTTGAAGGACAAGCAGCTCTACACCCTGGACCTCGGGTCCCTGGTGGCCGGTTCCCGCTACCGCGGTGACTTCGAGGAGCGCCTGAAGAAGGTGCTCAAGGAGATCCGCACCCGCGGAGACATCATCCTCTTCATCGACGAGATCCACACCCTGGTCGGCGCAGGTGCGGCCGAGGGTGCGATCGACGCCGCGAACATCCTGAAGCCGCTGCTGGCCCGCGGTGAGCTGCAGACCATCGGTGCGACCACGCTGGATGAGTACCGCAAGCACATCGAGAAGGACGCTGCGCTGGAGCGCCGCTTCCAGCCGATCCAGGTCGCGGAGCCCTCCGTGGAGGTCACCGTGCAGATCCTGCGCGGACTGCGTGACCGCTACGAGGCCCACCACAAGGTCTCCATCACCGAGGAGGCCCTGGAAGCCGCCGCCTCACTGGCCAACCGGTACATCAACGACCGATTCCTCCCGGATAAGGCCATCGACCTGATCGATGAGGCCGGCGCCCGGCTGCGGATCCAGAAGATGACCGCGCCGCCGGAGCTCAAGGAGTTCGACGCCAAGATCGAAGACGTCCGGCGGGAGAAGGAATCCGCCATCGACGCCCAGGACTTCGAGGGCGCCGCCAGCCTGCGCGACAAGGAGCAGAAGCTCGTCGAAGAGCGCCAGGCCAAGGAAGACGCCTGGAAGTCCGGACAGATCGACGAGATCGCCGAGGTCGATGCCGATCTGATCGCGGAAGTCCTCGCGTTCTCCACCGGCATCCCGGTCTTCAAGCTCACCGAGCAGGAGTCGGACCGCCTCCGCCGCATGGAGGAGGAGCTGCACAAGCGGGTCATCGGTCAGGACGAGGCCGTGAAGTCGCTCTCCCGGGCGATCCGCCGCACTCGCGCCGGCCTCAAGGACCCCAACCGGCCCTCCGGTTCGTTCATCTTCGCCGGGCCCACCGGCGTCGGCAAGACCGAGCTGGCCAAGTCTCTGGCCGAGTTCCTCTTCGGCGACGAAGACGCGCTCATCACCTTGGACATGTCGGAGTTCTCCGAGAAGCACACGGTCTCCCGGCTCTTCGGAGCCCCTCCAGGCTATGTGGGCTACGAGGAGGGCGGTCAGCTCACCGAGAAGGTGCGTCGCCGTCCGTTCTCGGTGGTGCTCTTCGACGAGGTCGAGAAGGCCCACTCGGATCTGTTCAACTCGCTGCTGCAGATCCTGGAGGACGGTCGCCTGACCGACTCCCAGGGGCGCGTCGTGGATTTCAAGAACACCGTGATCATCATGACCACCAACCTCGGCACCCGGGACATCTCCAAGGGTGTGATGACCGGCTTCACCTCCAGTGAAGACACCACGACGAACTACGAGCGGATGAAGGCCACGGTCAGCCAGGAGCTGCGCCAGCACTTCCGGCCGGAGTTCCTCAACCGAGTCGATGACACGATCGTGTTCCCGCAGCTGAAGCAGGAGGAGATCGTTCAGATCGTGGATCTGTTCGTGAACCGACTCCGCTCCCGGCTCGCCGAGCAGGCCATGACCCTCGAGGTCACCCAGCCGGCTCGAGTGTTCCTGGCCGAGACCGGCTACGATCCGGCGATGGGTGCCCGGCCGCTGCGCCGCACCATCCAGACCCTGATCGAGGACGAGCTCTCCGAGCGGATCCTCTACGGCGAGATCCCCCACGGTGCCGGCATCTCGATCGGCGTCGAGGGCGAGGGCAAGGAGCGCAAGCTCACCTTCGAGTGGCACGATCCGCAGGATCAGATCGAGGCCGCCGAAACACCCGCCGCCATCGAGGGCTGAGTCCCAGGGTCGGCCAGCGCTGACCCAGATATGAGTGAAGCGCCGTCGGAATCATCCGGCGGCGCTTCACTCATATCTGCCTCTAGCCCCCGGGTGGACCGATGATCAGCAGCACCACGAAGACCAGGACGACGCCGACCGCCAGCCCTCCGCCGAGAAGTTTGGGCCGGTTCAGCAGCACCCGCAGGGCGCGGTCATGCCAGCTCTGATCTCGTGGATGCTCGGTGGCCACGGTGCGCCAGGGCCCGTCGAGCCGTCCGGTGCGCTTGAGCCAGAGATCCACCGGAATCGTGGCATACGGAATCACCGCACTGATCACTGCGATCGAGGTGGGACCGGCACTCCAGCGCTGATTCTTCGCCACGATCACCGCGGTGGCCGCGTAGGCCAGGAACACGAAGCCGTGGATGCCGCCGCCGATGCTCACGGCGATGTCCAGGTCGTTGGTCGCGCGCAGGATCATCCCGCCGATCAGCAGGGTCCAGGAGACCGCCTCGGCGAAGGCCAGCACGCGAAAGAAGGTCTTGGGGGAGCGGAACACGGATCTCCAGAGTCATCGGGGCAGGGGGCTCCGAGCATCGTACGGGTTCATGCTGGGGTGCGCCGGAATATGTCAGGCCCCGGCGGTAACGTAGGGGCTATGGCAACTCGCACCGCGTCACGGAGCACGGGGAAGTCCCGGTCCAAAGGGTCCCCGTCCTTCGAATGCACTGAATGTGGCTGGCAGACGGTCAAGTGGGTCGGCCGCTGTCCGGAGTGCCAGGCCTGGGGCTCTGTGGAGGAGAAGGGCCAGGTCACCGCCAGGACGACGGCGGCCAGTCAGCTCGCTCAGCCCGCCCGGGTGATCCATGAGGTCGACGCCTCCGAGGCGGAGTTCAGACCCACCTCCATCGGCGAGCTCGACCGGGTGCTCGGTGGAGGGCTGGTGCCCGGCGCGGTGATCCTGATGGCCGGCGAGCCCGGTGTCGGGAAGTCCACGCTGCTGCTGCAGGTGGCCTCGGCGGTGGCCCGGGCCCACCCAGACTCCCCGGTGCTGTATCTGACCGGCGAGGAGTCCGCCGCGCAGGTGAAGAAGCGCGCCGAGCGCATCGACGCGATCTCCGAGGGGCTCTATCTCGCCGCCGAATCCGACCTGGGCCAGGCGTTGGGCCAGGTGGAGAAGCTCTCGCCCCAGCTCACGATCATGGACTCGGTGCAGACGTTCTCCTCGGCCGAGATCGACGGTGCCCCCGGAGGGGTCACCCAGATCCGCGAGGTCACCGCCTCGATGATCGAGTCCGCCAAGCGCAAGAACATGACCACCATCCTGGTGGGGCACGTGACCAAGGACGGCAGCATCGCCGGACCCAGGATGCTTGAACACCTGGTGGACGTGGTCTGTCAGTTCGAAGGGGACCGGCACTCCCGGCTGCGGCTGCTGCGCGCGGTGAAGAACCGCTACGGGCCCACCGATGACGTGGGCTGCTTCGATCTCAACGAGGACGGTCTGACCTCGCTCGCAGATCCCAGCGGGCTCTTCGTCTCGGCGATGACCGAACGTGTCCCCGGGACCTGCATCACCATCACCCTCGAGGGTCGAAGGCCACTCACCGCCGAGGTCCAGGCGCTGGTGGCCGAATCACAGGCGTCCCAGCCCCGCCGGGCGGTCTCCGGTCTGGACTCACCCCGGGTCTCGATGCTGCTTGCGGTGCTGCAGCGCCGCGCCAAGCTCACGGCGCTGATGAAGTCCGAGGCCTATGTGGCCACCGTGGGCGGGGTCAAGATCACCGAACCGGCGGCAGATCTCTCCATCGCCCTGGCCGTGGCCTCCGCTGCGCTGGAGAAGCCGCTGCCGAACCGGTTCGTGGCCTTCGGCGAGGTGGGCCTCGCCGGTGAGGTCCGCCCGGTTCCGGGTCTGCGCCAGCGCCTCGAAGAGGCCCAGCGGCTGGGCTTCACCCATGCCATCGTCCCGCGGAAGTCCACCGGCACGGAGAAGGAGGCCACCCCGCAGGGAATGCGGGTCCGCGAGGTCGGTTCACTCACCGAGGCGCTGAGCCTGGTGCTCGACGGCGGCCAGTCCGGCTGACCCGGTACCTGCCGTCTGCCCGGCGGCGGGCCCGCCGGGCCCCTGAGAGGCCGAACCCTGCGCTCCGGGGAGGCTGATCTGCCCGGCATCATCGGCGGCCAGGCCGTCGCGCAGCAGCGAGTCCAGGCAGCGGCTCCGCTGCTCCTGGGAGGCGTCGGGAAGCGGGAGCTCGTCGAGCAGCTCGGTGCGCCCCACGGTTTCTCCGGTGCGCAGCACCGCCATGATCGCCCCACGCACCTGACGGTCCGTGCCCGCCCATCCCTGGCCTCGGGTCTGCTGCTCCTGCGTGGCCGGAGGTGACCCGGCGGCCCGCCATGCGCAGAGGTCCGCCACGGGGCAGGCCTGGCACTGTGGGGCGCGAGCCGTGCAGATCAGCGCCCCCAGCTCCATGGCCGAGGCGTTCCAGGCGCAGGCGGTGGCGCCGTCGTCGGGCTCAGCGGCGGGCATCAGTTCGTGGGCGAGCCGACGCTGCGCCGAAGTGTAGGTCTTGCCTGGCAGCGCGTGCCCGGTGAAGGCACGCGCGTGGACCCGGCGGATATTGGTGTCCACCACCACCTCGGGCTCCAGAAACGCGAAGCAGGCCACCGCGGCGGCGGTGTACTCACCCACGCCCGGCAGTGCGCGCAGCTCGGCGGCGGTGCGGGGCACCTCGCCCTGATGGCGCTCCACCATGGCCTGCGCGGCGGCCTGCAGGCGCAGCGCGCGACGTGGATACCCCAGCCGGTCCCATGCGGTGAGGACCTCTGAGGTCGGTGCCGCGGCGAGATCAGCCGGCTTCGGCCAGCGCTGCATCCAGAGCTCCCAGCGCGGAAGCACCCGCACCACCGGGGTCTGCTGCAGCATGATCTCGCTGACCATGACCCCCCACGGGGTGCAGTCGGGCTCCCGCCAGGGCAGCGGGCGGGCGTTGCCCTCGAACCACTCGATCACTCGCTCGTGGACCAGCGTGGGCTCCGGGGTGAAGCCGATCTCCGGGCAGAGGGATCCCTCGCGAGCGGAGTTCATCGGGCTGGCGAGGGTTGTCCTGGCGGCAGGCTCGGCGGTGGGTCTCATCGCCATGAGTCTAGAGACTCCCGGCAACCGCTGCTCCGGCGATGATGCCGTGCTCTGGCGATCGCTGCGCTGGGGTGCCGTGGCGAACCTGCTGCGACGGCGCCGGTTCAGGCCTGCACGTTCAGGCTGCCGATCAGCTCCTGCACACGGGTGCGGATGTCATCGCGGATCACACGGACGGTCTCGATTCCCTGCCCTGCCGGGTCATCGAGCTGCCAGTCCTCATACCGCTTGCCGGGGTAGAACGGGCAGTCGTCCCCGCAGCCCATGGTGATCACCACGTCCGAGTCTTGGACGGTGACCGGAGACAGCTT
This sequence comes from Nesterenkonia sp. AN1, assembly GCF_000582475.1. Classification (NCBI taxonomy): domain Bacteria; kingdom Bacillati; phylum Actinomycetota; class Actinomycetes; order Micrococcales; family Micrococcaceae; genus Nesterenkonia; species Nesterenkonia sp. AN1. Next base: position 313,424 of record NZ_JEMO01000006.1, on the reverse strand, counting down.
GTCCGGAATGTTCTTGGAGATGTCGATGCTGACCTCGGCCATGGCCTCCACCGCCACGGGGTTCACCGAATCCGCGGGCTGAGTGCCCCCGGAGTAGACCTGCACGGTGTCCCCGGCGAGTTCACGCAGGAAACCGGCGGCCATCTGGGAGCGCCCTGCGTTGTGGACGCAGACGAAGAGGACTGTGGGCTTGGAGGTGCTCATGGTGTTCCTTCCGAGGGCTTGCCGAATAGAGGGGGCGAAGGTCAGAGACTGTGAGGGGCGGCTGCGGCGATCGGGCTCTCCTGCTTGGTCGCGATGTTCGAACCGGTGAAGAACCGGCGGGCCCACAGGGCCACGTAGACCAGCGCGACCAGGACCGGAACCTCGATCAGTGGGCCGACCACTCCGGCCAGCGCCTGCCCGCTGGTGGCGCCGAAGGTGGCGATCGAGACGGCGATGGCAAGTTCGAAGTTGTTCCCGGCCGCGGTGAAGGACAGCGTTGTGGTGCGCTCGTAGCCCATCCGCAGCATCCAGCCGATGACCATGGAGGCGGCGAAGATGACCACGAAGTAGACCAGCAGCGGCACCGCGATCCGGACCACGTCCATCGGGCTGCTGAGCACCTGTTCGCCCTGCAACGCGAAGAGCACCACGATGGTGAAGAGCAGGCCATAGAGCGCCCAGGGGCCGATCTTCGGCAGCACCTTGGCCTCGTACCATTCGCGACCGCGGGCTCGTTCGCCCAGGGTCCGGGTGAGGTAGCCCGCCAGCAGCGGGATGCCCAGGAAGACCAGCACCGAGACGGTGATCGCGACGATGGAGAACTCGGCCGAGGTGGTCTCAAGCCCGAGCCAGCTCGGCAGGACCTGCAGGTAGAACCAGCCCAGCACGCCGAACATGAAGACCTGGAACACCGAGTTGATCGCCACAAGCACCGCTGCCGCCTCACGATCACCGCAGGCCAGATCGTTCCAGATCAGCACCATGGCGATGCATCGGGCAAGCCCCACGATGATCAGGCCGGTCCGGTACTCCGGCAGATCGGCCAGGAAGACCCAGGCCAGGACGAACATGAACGCCGGGGCCAAGACCCAGTTGATCAGCAGCGAGGTGATGACCAGCTTCTTGTCCTTCAGCACCCGACCGGTCTCGTTGTACCGCACCTTCGCGAGCACCGGGTACATCATGATCAGCAGACCCACAGCGATGGGCAGTGAGACTCCGGCAACCTCCATGGACTCCATGGCCACACCCACCTGGGGGACGACGGCGCCCAGCGCAAGTCCCAGCCCCATGGCGGCGATGATCCAGACCGGGAGGAAACGATCCAGCACCGAGAGCTTGGCCACCACGGCCGAAGCGTCGGGGACGGATGGGGCAGACTGGCTCACAAGCACTCCTGGGAAGATCGACAAACTTCGATGCCCCGAGTATCGTCAGGAATATCGACGGATGTCAATCCATGAGATGTGCGGGGGAGGATATGCGCAGAAGCCGCCCCTGGACGGAGAATGGATCTCGAGCAGACCAGCTCGAGCAGACCAGGCCGAACCTTGGAGGAGAAGCGATGACCGCCCAGATCGACTGCAAGGTGCCGCAGGATCCGCAGTCGCCGGAAGATCGTGTCGCACTGGACTCCGAGGGCGCCGCCGAGCTCGCCGTGGGATTCAAGGCGCTCGCAGATCCGAATCGCCTCACCCTGCTCACCCTGATCGCCGCCGATGCGGCCGGGGAGGCCTGCGTCTGTGACCTCACCGAGCCGCTCGGCCTGGGTCAGCCCACTGTCTCCCACCACCTGAAGGTGCTGGTCGACGCCGGGTTCCTCACGCGTGAGAAGCGCGGGACCTGGTCCTACTACTCGGTGGTGCCAGGGGCTCTGCAAGACCTCTTCAACTCCCTGACCGATTGGACCACACCCTGATGCCCGAGACCACGACGAACCACTCAGCACCCGAGACCACCCCGGAGAACTCCACCAGCCCCTCCGATCAACCGGTCCGCGGCGCCGAGGAAGAGGTCGCTCCGGTGTCAGAGCCCACCGAGCGTTCCCAGAATCCAGCGGTGCTCTTCGTCTGCGTGAAGAACGGCGGAAAATCGCAGATGGCCGCCGGGCTGATGCGCCAGGACCTTGCAGCGGCAGGACTCGGGGGCGCCGTCGTCGTCTCCTCGGCCGGCACGCAGCCAGGCTCGAAGGTCAATGCGCTCGCTGCAGAGGTGCTCGCGGAGGTCGGTGCCGACATCGCTGGTGAGGCCCCCACGCAGCTGACGCCGGAGGCGATGCGTGAGGCTGGGCACGTCGTCATCCTCGGCGCCGAGGCCGAGGTCGACGCGCTCGAAGGCGTGAAGATCGAGCGCTGGGAGCTCGACGAGCCCAGTGCGCGCGGCATCGAAGGCCGCGAACGGATGGAGCTGGTCCGCGATGACATCCACCTGCGGGTGCGTGAGCTCCGGGAGCGCCTGCTCGGCTGAGAAACAGCGCCAGTCTCCTCCGCTAACCTGGGGCCATGGGTTCCCAGCGAAGGCGGCAGTCTGCCGAGGTCTACAGGCGTCGTCGCATCCTCGTCGGGGTGCTCGCAGTGGTGCTTCTGGTGCTTGCAGGATGGCTCGTCGGCCTTGCGATGGGCGGCGGGCAGGAGTCGCAGGAAGCCGAATCGGGGCCGGACTCCGCAGGTCAAGACGCTGACGCGGGTCCCGACTCGACCGGCTCCGAGCCAGCGGACGAGGATGGCTCGGAGTCCGGCTCCGAAGACTCTGAGGAGGCCGAGGATCCGGACTCCGAGCCCGAACCGTCCCAGGACCAGCCCCCCGAGGACGGGAGCTGCCGCACCGGCGATCTAGAGGTCCGCGCCTCCACGGGCTCGGAGTCCTACGGGCCCGGCTACGCCCCGATGCTGGTGATGGAGGTGGAGAATGCCGCCGACTACGCCTGCGAAGCTGACCTGGGCACCGAAGAGCAGGAGTTCCTGATCGAACATGGCGGGGCCGTCATCTTCTCCACCGCAGAATGCTCCGTCTCCCGCGAGTCGCTTCCCGTGCAGCTCGAGCCCGGTCAGGTGGAACAGGCGCATTTCACCTGGCCCCGCTCGGACTCGGCCGAGGACTGCGCCGAGCCGACCGAGCTGAATCCTGGCAGCTATGAGCTGACGGTGAGCCTCAGCGGCGTCCGCTCGGAGCCGCATGACTTCAGGCTGAACGAAGGCTGATCCCACCAGGTCTGGCGCTTGGCCGGAACCGCACGCCGATGCCGGGTCCGCGCCTAGACTGTCTCGATGGGTTCTTTCATCATCAGACCGGCGCGCACTGCCGACGTCGCCGCAATCATGGGCATGGCTGAACCTCTGGTGGACCAGCGCGTGCTGGTGCCCAAAGAGGCCGTCGCCTATTACGAGGCGATCCAGGAATTCGTCGTGGCCGAGGCCCAGGACGGCAGCCTGATCGGGTTCGGCGCCCTGCACGTGATGTGGAAGGACCTCGCCGAGGTGCGCACCCTGGCCACCGATTCCCGTTGGCGCGGACACGGCGTGGGATCCGGACTGCTCAAGGAGCTCACCACGCGAGCCCACACCCTCGGCGTCAGCCGAGTGTTCTGTCTGACCTTCGAGGTGGAGTTCTTCACCCGGCATGGCTTCGGGATCATGGATGACCAGGCCGCGGTGGACCCGGAGGTGTACACCGAGCTGCTGCGCTCACCCGATGAGGGTGTCGCGGAGTTCCTCGACCTCGCCCGGGTCAAGCCCAACACCTTGGGCAACACCCGGATGATCCTGCAGCTCTGATCTCTGGGGCCTCACAGCCCGGGGCTTCACAGCTCGGGGAGCTGCTCGCGGGCGTCTTCATGGCTGGATCCTGCGGCCTGCAGCATGTCCACCACGAGCGTGCGCAGCAGCAGCACCACGGTCTCGCCCTCCAGCGTCCCGATCCCCAGGGACTTCGGGTGCAGTCGCTGAGCCAGTGCCGAGAGTCCCTCCTGTGCGGTGTTCATCCGGTGGGTGTAGGCCGAGCCGGGCTCCGAGACCGCTTGGGAGAGCAGCAGCGAGCAGTCGGCGAACTCGTCCAGCACCGCCGAGAGGTTCTCCACCGCCTCGTCGCTGAGCGTGGCGTGGTCCACGGTGCTGATGATCCGGCGCGCCACCACCCGCATGCTGCGCACCGAGAGGTCCACCTGGTCCGCGACCTCGGCCATATGCCGGACATAGTGGCGGTGCTTGCGGTAGGCCGGTGAGAAGACGGTCAGCTCCTTGGCTGAGCGCACCGCGTTGCGCAGCTCATCGATCTGTGGCTGCAGGCCGCGGCAACGGATCAGCGAATGCCAGGCCTGGCGTGAATCCGAGTTCCGCACCGCCTCGGCGACGTCGCGCAGCGAGGCGGTCATCGCGTCCACCACGCTCTTGAGCTCAGCTATCGGCTCGCGGCGAGGATCCTTCGGGGTCAGCAGCGTGATCACCATCGCCACCGCGCCGCCGATGATCGCGTCCAGGCTGCGTGTGAACGGGCCGAGCGCGGCAGCCTCCGGGGGTGGGATCAGCACCACCAGCAGGGCCTGAAGCCCCATCTGCATGGCCAACACCGGCCCGGAGTCCAAGAAGCGGGCCAACATGATGGACAGGAACAACACCAGCGTGGCGGTGCCCAGGTTGGAGCCGAGCTGATGCAGCAACAGGTCGCCGATCAGGATGCCCAGCGTGCAGCCCACGCTGACCTCGAGCACCTTGCGCATTCGTGGTTCTTTGGTGAAGCCCAGGGCGATCAGCGCGGCGATGGCGGCGAAGAGCGGATCATCGTGGCCCAGCACCCGCTCTGCGATCGTGTAGGCACCCACTCCGGCCACGGTCATCTGCAGAGCAGGAATCACCGAGCGTCGCATCCTGCGGACCCCGACCCGGAATCGGCGTCGGGTGAAGCGGCGCGCCCGGTCCAGCGGGCGGGGAATGGAGCGCTCGGTCGTCACCCCATGAGTGTAGGCGGCGCACACCCATGGGGATACGAGGTGCCTCACACCTGGCCGTTCTTGGCCATGTCATAGGACACACCGGCACGGCGCGCCAGTTCACCAAGCGTTCACCTTAAGTGAGCGCCACGGTCACCTGTTCAGCGGTCCAGGGTCACCTGTGGTGCCTAGTGTGATGCGAGGTTCGCAGGACGCACCCCTGGTGAACCGCACAGACTCCTTCAAACGGCGCATATCGGCGCCTGATGAAACCTCAGAGAGGCACAGACAACGTGAAGATGAAGAGCTTCGGTCGCGCGGCGGCCATCCTGTCCGTATCAACCCTGGCCCTGGTGGGCTGCGGCGAGTCCAACAACCCGGATGCCGGGGGCAGCGACGCAGAGGGCGGCGAGAACGGCGCGAGCAGCGAGGTCGCGGGCACCCTTGTGGGCGGCGGCGCCTCATCCCAGGAAGCAGCTATGACTGCCTGGACCGACGGCTTCACCTCCGTGGCCCCTGATGCTCAGGTCAACTACGCATCCGTGGGCTCCGGTGGCGGCCGCGACGGCTTCCTCGGCGGTGAGTACGACTTCGCGGGCTCCGACGCTGCGATGAGTGATGAGGAGTGGGAGTCCTCCCAGGAGGTCTGCGGCCCAGAGGGCGCGTTCCACATCCCCTCCTACATCTCCCCGGTGGCGGTGGCATTCAACGTCGAGGGCATCGAGGACACGCTGAACCTCGATGCCGACACGATCGCCGCCATCTTCGCCGGTGAGGTCACCAGCTGGGACGACGAAGCCATCGCCGAGCACAACCCGGACATCGAGCTGCCCGCCACCCCGATCTCGGTGGTGCACCGCGCAGACGACTCCGGAACCACCGAGAACTTCGTGGACTACCTCGCGAACGCCTCGGAGAACTGGGACTACGAGGTCTCCGGCGAATGGCCCAGCGAGATCGCCGCAGAGTCAGCCCAGCAGACCTCCGGCGTCGTCGGCCTGACCTCCGAGACCGACGGGGCGATCACCTACGCCGATGCCTCCCAGATCGGTGACCTCACCACCGTCGCCGTGCAGGTCGGCGAGGAATACGTCGAGTACTCACCCGAGGCCGCCTCCCAGGCCGTGGCCTCCTCCACCCCGGTCGAGGGCCAGGCGTCGAACAACATGGCCTACGAGCTGGACCGCAACACCGAGGAGTCCGGCGCCTACCCGGTGGTCCTGGTGAGCTACCACATCTTCTGCAACGAGTACCCCGACCAGGAGACCGCCGACCTGGCTACCGCCTTCGGTGAGTACGTCATCTCCGAGGACGGCCAGGCCACCGCCGAAGGTGCCGCAGGCAACGCCCCGATCTCCGATGAGCTGCGCGACGGCGCCATGGAGTCGCTCTCGGCGATCACGGTCTCCGAGTGAGCTTGAGCAGTCGCTGCACAACGTGAGTCCCACGGACGTCGGGTGGTCGGGTCGGAGTTCAGACTCTGGCCGCCCGGCGTCCGTGCACGTGTCATCAAGCATCAACCACACAGATCTGAGAGGCAGACCAGGTGACCAGCTCACTGACTCAGTCCGATAAGCGGGGAGTCGCCGGAGACCGCGTCTTCTCCGCGCTGACGCTCTCCGCCGGCGTCCTCATCCTGCTCACCCTGGCCTTCGTGGCACTGTTCCTGACGGTGAACTCACGGGATGCGGTCTACCAGGAGGACCAGGGCGGCTGGATCCTCACGGCGTTCCTCGACTACGCCTATCCGCTGGTGATCGGCACGCTCATCGCCTCCTTCATCGCGCTGATCCTGGCCGCGCCGATTGCTGTCGGTGTTGCGCTCTACATCTCGCACTACGCGCCGCCGCGATTCTCCAAGAGCATCGGGTATGTGATCGATCTGCTCGCCGCGATCCCCTCGGTGGTCTATGGCGCCTGGGGCATGAGCTTCCTCGGCCCGGCGCTGATCCCGGTCTATGGGTGGCTGCACGAGAACCTTGGATTCATTCCGCTCTTCGCCGGCGACCCGTCCCAGACCGGACGCACGATCTTCACCGCCGGCGTCGTGCTGGGTGTCATGATTCTGCCGATCATCACCTCGGTCTGCCGCGAGATCTTCATCCAGACCCCGAAGCTGCATGAAGAGGCGGCGCTCGCGCTGGGCGCGACCCGCTGGGAGATGATCAAGATGTCGGTCTTCCCGTTTGCGCGCGCCGGCATCATCTCCGGCATCATGCTGGGCCTCGGTCGGGCTCTGGGCGAGACCATGGCGGTGGCCCTCGTACTGTCCCCAGGCATGCTCACCGCTTCTCTGATCTCCAGCGGGAACAGCACGATTCCGGCAGAGATCGCTCTGGGCTTCCCCGAAGCTCCGCCGGGCTCGGAACGTCAGGCCCAGCTCATCGCCATCGGCCTCGTCCTGTTCCTGATCACGCTGCTGGTCAATATGACAGCCCGTTGGATCGTCAGCCGCCACAAGGAATTCTCGGGAGCCAACTGATGACACAGACCCCAACTCCGACGCCGGCCTCGGTCCAGGGCCCCTCCGGTGCGCCAGGCCTCAGCGAGCCCACCAGCAACGGGGTGCCGCGGCGCAGCTCCCTGACGCAGAACACGTTGCCGTCCTGGCTGTGGATCGTCATGCTCGGCGGATCCGTCATTCTGGGCGCGGCGCTCTCGGCCCTGCTGGGATTCAATCTGGCCACATTCTTCATCTTCACCGCGGTGATCTACGTGATCAGCAGCTACATCGTCACCCGCACCCGGGTGAACCGCAGACGCGCCACCGACGGCCTCTGGACCAACCTGGTCTACCTCGCCTTCCTCATTGCCCTGATGCCGCTGGTCTCGGTGATCTGGTCGGTGGCCTCGGTCGGCATCCCGGGTCTGATGACGCCGGGCTTCATGGTCTCCGACATGCAGGGAATCACCGGGCTGGTGGACCAGGCGTCCCAGACCGAAGGCGCGCCGGTCCTCGGTGGCATCGCCCATGCCCTGATCGGATCGCTGCTGATCACCTTGGCCGCCACCGCGATCTCGGTGCCGATCGGTCTGCTCACCTCGATCTACCTGGTGGAATACGCCAAGGGTGGGCCGCTGTCCCGGGCTATCACGTTCTTCGTCGACGTGATGACCGGCATCCCCTCCATCGTGGCCGGGCTCTTCGCCGGTGCGGCCATGGCCTGGTTCCTCTCGGTCTTCAGCGGGGTCACGGGCCTGCTCACCACCCAGCGCTCCACCCTCGGGATCACCGCGGCCATCGCGCTCTCGGTGCTGATGGTTCCGGTGGTGGTCCGGACCACCGAGGAGATGCTCCGAGTGGTGCCCAATGAGCTGCGCGAAGCCTCCTACGCCCTGGGCGTGCGCAAATGGCGGACCATCTTGAAGGTGGTCCTGCCCACCGCCATCTCAGGCATCGCCTCAGGGGTCACCCTGGCCATCGCCCGGGTGATCGGCGAGACGGCCCCGATCCTGGTCACCGCCGGGTTCGTGGTCAACACCAACTGGAACCTGTTCCAGGGTTGGATGACCGCGCTGCCGGTCTACATCTTCCGGCAGTTCCAGAACCCGACCTCGCCGAACTTCTCGGACCCCTCGGAGCAGCGCGCCTGGGCGGCGGCACTGGTGCTGATCCTGATCGTGATGGGGTTGAACCTCTTCGCGCGGCTCATCGCCAAGCTCTTTGCCCCCAAGCAGGCCGGACGCTGACCACAGCCTCCGCGGCCCCATCGTCCTTTCCAGAGAAAGTGTGAATATCAGACATGTCTAAGCGAGTAGATGCCATTGATCTCAACGTTTATTACGGTGATTTCCTGGCGGTGGAGGGCATTAACATGAGCATCGATGCCCAAGCGGTGACAGCCTTCATCGGTCCCTCCGGCTGCGGCAAGACCACCTTCCTGCGCTCGCTGAACCGGATGCATGAGGTCCTTCCCGGCGCCCGGGTGAAGGGTCAGCTGCTGCTTGACGGGGAGGACATCTACGATCCCGGGGTGGATCCGGTGACCGTGCGCACCCAGGTAGGCATGGTGTTCCAGCGTCCGAACCCGTTCCCGACCATGACCATCCGAGAGAACGTGCTGGCCGGCTATAAGCTCAACGGCGCCCGGCTCTCGAAGTCGGAGTCCGAGGAGATCGTCGAGACCTCGCTGCGCAGCGCGAATCTGTGGAACGAGGTCAAGGATCGGCTGGACCGCCCGGGCTCAGGCCTCTCCGGCGGCCAGCAGCAGCGGCTGTGCATCGCGAGGACCATCGCGGTGAAGCCCGACGTCATCCTCATGGACGAACCGTGCTCCGCGCTGGACCCGATCTCCACGCTCGCCATCGAGGACCTGATCGGTGAGCTGCAGCAGGACTACACGGTGATCATCGTGACACACAACATGCAGCAGGCGGCACGGGTCTCGCAGAAGACCGCGTTCTTCAACATCGCCGGCACCGGCAAGCCGGGGAAGCTCATCGAATACAGCGACACCACCGCGATCTTCAACACCCCGCAGGAGAAGTCCACCGAGGACTACGTCTCCGGACGCTTCGGCTGAGCACCGGGGAGCCGGCCAGTGGAGGCTGACCCCCGGTCGTGGGCCCGCCCTCGGCTGGGGTTCCTGTCTCGGCTCAGCGCAGCAGCGGACTGAGCGCAAGCGTGAAGACCGCCGTGGCAGTGCCGGCGGCGATCGGGGTCAGCACCCAGTAGCGGCAGATGCGGCGGAACTGCCGCCAGTGCACGGTGGTGAAGCGCTGGTTCGAACCGGCCCCGATCACCGTCGAGGCCGCGGTCAGCGATGTGGACAGCGGGAGCGCGAAGCCGAGCGATCCGATGAACAGCAGCGCCGAGGTGGACGTGGTCGCCACCATTCCGCGCAGCGGATCTATCTCCACCAGGCGGTGACCCAGCGTGTGCCCGATCCGCCAGCCGCCGCTGAGGCAGCCGGCGCCGATCATCAGGGCGAATCCGACGTAGGCGTAGGGCAGCCACATCTGCGCATCATCGACCTCTGCCGCGACCAGGGCGGTGAGCAGCACGAAGGAGAACCGCTGTCCCTGCTGCAGCCCGGTGCCCAGGGAGGTGACGCCCACGCTCACCGCCTGGGTCATCCGTGATGTCGTGTTGACCGCATCCGGATCCTCGCCGCGGGCGAAGCGAACGGCCACGAAGACCAGCAGATATGCGAGCCCGAAGGCGGCCAGCGGAGACAGCAGAAGCGTCAGCGCCGCTCCGGCCCAGGGCATCGCAAGAACTTGTTCGAAGTCGAGATCCGCGACGACGGCGGCGGCCAGCGTGCCGCCGAGGAAGCCAGCCAGCAGGGCGTGAGTGGTCGACGTCGGCATCCCGCGCAGGTAGGTGAAGAGGTTCCAGCCGAACAGCGCCAGGGCGGCGGAGAAGACGACGGCGAGCAGCAGTCGCGGCTCCATCTGCGGGAACTCAAACCAGGTGTAGAGGTAGATTCCCAGCGGCAGGGCCAGCAGCACGCCGAGGGTGTTGAATCCCGCCGCGAGTCTCGTAGCCGCCGGAGGTGTCAGCGCTCTGGTGCGCACCGGGATGGCGATCGCGTTGGGTACGTCGTGGAGTCCAGCGATGAATGCATTGGGAATCAGCGTCAGGCAGATGAGCCCGAGCAGAATCATCTCCACGCGGGTGCCTCAGGACTCGCGCACGATGATGGAACCGGCGGTGACCGCCACAGCTCGCTGGTCGTCGATAGCGGCGAGCAGCGCATCCGCGATCTGCGCCTGCTGCAGCGCGATGTTCGGCTGAAACGCGTTGTCCGTGCTGGTCATCCACGCCCGGTGGGTTCGGTTCGCCTGCTTGGTCAGACGCTGCATCTGGATCCAGTAGTCCTCAAGCAGGTCGAAGTCCTCCAGCCGGGACATCGCGGCCACCGTGAGGTCCAGCTGGCGGCTCAGCGTCTCCAGCTGTTCGGCGCTCTGGCTGGGCAGGCTCAGATGCGGGCGGGCAAGGATCAGGTCCCCGGCGGCGACCACATGCTCCATGGTCCGGTTCAGCTGCTGGGAGAGCGCGTAGATGTCGTGCCGGGGCAGCGGAGTCAGGAAGACGCTGCGTATATGAGTCATCAGGTTGAAGTGCAGGTCCACTGCCCGGCCCTCCAGGCCGAGCAGCTGTTCGCGCAGCACGGCACGTTCCTCGTTCGGGCTGCCCAGCAGCTGTGAGATCAGCTGCACCCCGGCACGCACCTCACGGGCGATGCTCGCCAGAAGGTCTGTGGCCTCAGGCTTGCGCTGGCCTCTGCGTGCGATCATGCGGTGTATTTCCCCAGGTGAACGAGTGTCGAGGTGTCGGCCACGAGTGTATAGCGCCAAGATGAATTCGGCTGAGCGGCCTGGAAAGGTCCGCCGTGAGGGGGATGTCTCCAATGAGCGGGCTCAAGAGCGTTGAGGTGTGCCGGGCCGGGAACGCCTCACGGCGCGGGGCCGCTCGAAGCGGCTCAATAATGGAGCCCGGGGGTTACCGCGGCCCGGCACACCTCCAGTGTGCTCCCTGTCCCTGCATGCGGTCAACTGGGCGGCAGGACCAGCTCTGAATCGGGGCCCTCAAGAGATATACCCAGGTCTGCGCTGAGCGCTGACCTGGGTATATCTGTCTCCAACGGAGGACTATGGTGGGCCCTGCGGGACTCGAACCCGCGACCAGCGGATTAAAAGTCCGATGCTCTACCAACTGAGCTAAAGGCCCCTGTGGAGCCGCTGAAGACCTCCCCTATGGTATCGCCGCCGGGGCCTGCGGCATAATGACGGACACGATGTGGGCTGGCAGTTCAGCGGCTCACAGACCGAAGCGAATCTCTCCAAGGAGGACGCGATGACCAGCCAGCCCCGCCACCGCCGGCCGCGCTACACCGAGCCGGCAACCTTCGATCAGCGAGAAGGCGGCGCGGATCCTGCCATCATCTCCCAGGCGGCCCACGACACCGCCCATGCGCTGGTCTTTCACGGTCGCGATTCCGACGATCCCGAGGTCACCGAGCGTTCATCCGGCTGGCCGAGACCGAAGGCATCGAAGCGATCGCCGAGCTCTGGTCAGATTCCCCGGCGCACTCCTTGGCCGGTGGCCTCTGGAGGATCTACGCGATCCGAGCCGCGGTGAACAAGGACCCGCAGCGGATGAGTGAGTATTACCAGCTGGGCAAGACCGACTCGGCGCCGCACGCGATCGCAGGAGTGGCCGAGCCGCCCACTGCGCAGGAGATGAACCGTCTGGCTGATCTGGTGCTGGCAGGCATGTACCGCGGCGATATCGATTCGGCCTTCGACCGGGCCGGGGCGTTCTGCCGAGTGATCGCCCGCGGCCAGGCGCTCTGGGCGGGGGGGCTCAGAGCGGCACAGTCCCGAATCCGCTCAGCGCCTCACCGAGCGGGCCGACCAGCTGCTGCGCACCGCGGAGGAGCTGGAGAGCGCTGCCAGAGGCTGTCGCGCCGGAACCCTCGACTGATCGGGATTTTTCTCGCGAAAAATGTAAATCTACTGGTGCAGAAACCTGGTTTCTGACTTTTCTAAAGGTATTGTGGAAGTCGCGACGCGCGGGTCCAGCAGATGCAGTGTGTCGCCGACCGGGCCCGGGGGGCTTTGGCGTACGGAACCAGTCACGACCAGCTCTCGCTGGCCGCACCAAGGGGCGCACCATGACAGATCAGCAGCCGAACTCTGGCCGGGAACCAGAGTGGGATCGCTTCACTCCGCCAGGCGGGCATCAGTCGGCCGACGGCCATCCGGGCTACGGCCAGGGCAGCTTCGGCGAATCGGGCTACCCGCAGCCTCCCGGCGGGCACGGATATCCCCAGGGGCCGCAGGGTCCTGGCGGGCCCAGTTACCCCGAGGGCCCCGGGGGCCCGATGTACCCGCAGGGTCCCGGTGGGCCCAGTGGCGGAGGCAAGGGACCCGGCAAGGGCCTGCTGATCGGGCTCATCGTGTCCGGCGTCGTCGTGGTGGGCGTGATCATCGCCCTGGTCATGATGCTCACCGGCGGCGGGTCTGCCGAGGCTGAGGATCAGACCGGTGACGCCGAAGCGGCCAGTGACACCGAAGCCGCCGAGGAGTCCGAGAACTCCGGGAGCGTCGAGACCGACGCCGAGACCCCCTACTCTGCGGTCGAGTCCTACTTCACCGCGCTCGCCGAGGGCGACGCGGAAGCCGCGCGCTCCCTGGTCTATGACGCCGGAGACACCACCTACCTCACCGAGGAGGTGCTCGCTGCCTCACTGGAGCTGGCCCCGATCACCGAGGTGGAGGTGGCCGAGGAGGAGACCACCGAAGACCTCGCGTTCTCTCACCAGGTCCAGGTCAGCTACACCCTCGGCGACGCCGCTGTGACCAAGCGGATCTACACCTACCAGAACAACGACACCGACTCCTGGGAGATCGACGGCGCTGCGACGCTGATGCAGCCAGATCTGGGTGACCTGGAGACCACGGTCAACGGCGAACCCGTGTCCGGCTCCGAGGTCACCGTCTTCCTCGGGCTGATCTACGAGATCGCCATCGATGACGAGAACTTCACCATCGACGGCGACGGCCTGGTCGAGGTGACGGAGAGCTACACCAGTGCCAGCACGCTCGATGTCGGACTCACCGAGGAGGCCACCGAGACCTGGCGCGAGCTGATCCTCAGCGAGGTCGAGGAATGCGTGGCCTCCACAGACCTGGAAGCCGGCTGCGGCCTCGACATGCCCGAAGACGCCTCCGGAGCCACCGTGATCGAAGGCAGCATCTCGCGTGCACTGCCGGCCGAGACCGACCAGGAGCTTCAGCGACTGACCCCGGAGCCCAGCTACTCCACGCCGACCCTGGTCGGTGCCGAGTACTTCAGCGGCCGCGTCGATGTGGAATATTAAGCCGAAGAGGACGGTGTGACCAGCCTCTACGAACTGTACTTCGGGGATCCGGGCACACTCGGGCGCCCCATGGTCGACATGACCGCCGATGAGCTGGAGGTCATCTGGGAGTAATGCTCCCCGGTGCGGGCTTACACTCTCCTCGTGCACCAGAACACTGCGAATCCCTCCACGGCGCTGCCCACCGGTGAATCGGTCCTGCAGGGCCTGCCCTGGCGATGGAACACCCAGGGCCGAATCTTCCTCATCGGTGGGCTGGGATTCATGTTCGATGCCTGGGACGTCTCGCTCAACGGAATCCTGATTCCGCTGCTCTCCGAGGAGTGGGACCTGACCCCCTCGGATGCTGCCTGGATCGGCACCGCCAACCTGATCGGCATGGCGGTGGGTGCCGTCATGTGGGGCACGATCGCTGACCGGATCGGGCGCAAGAAGGCGTTCGCCTGGACGCTGCTGATCTTCTCGCTGTTCACCGTGGCCGGCGCCATGACCGGGAGCCTGGAGTGGTTCGTGCTCTTCCGCTTCCTGGCAGGCGTTGGCCTCGGCGGCTGCATCCCGGTCGATTACGCCCTGGTGGGCGAGTTCACCCCGGCCAAACAACGCGGACGGGTGCTCACCGCCATGGACGGCTGGTGGCCCATCGGTGCGGCCCTGGCCGGCTTCGTCTCGGCCTGGTTGGTGGGGACCTGGGGGGATTGGCGGCTGCCGCTGCTGGCCATGATCCTGCCCGCGCTGCTGGTCTTCGCGGTGCGGCTCTTCGTGCCTGAATCCCCGATGTATCTCATGCGCCAGGGGCAGATGGAAGAGGCGCGCAAGGTCATCGACTCCATGGTGGCCCGCACCGGGGCTCCGGTCCGGGCGTACACCCTGGAGACCACCCAGGCCCCGGCGAAGCTGAGCTTCCGTGCGGTGGGCGAGCAGCTGAGGCTCGTCTGGGCGCATGGCTGGCGGGTCACCACCGTCTCCTGGGTGCTCTTCTTAGCGATCATGACCGTCTATTACATCGCGATCCAGTGGATGCCCACGCTTCTCATCGAGGCGGGGTATGAGCAGGATCAGGCGTTCATCCGCACCGCAGGAATGGCCGCCGTCGGACTCATCGGGGTCGTCATCTCCACGGTGCTGGTGGAGATCACCGGACGCCGGGTGCTGCTGGCGATCTCCGCGCCGCTGGCCACCGCGATGCTGGTGATTCTTGGACTCACCATGCACCTGCCCACGGCGGTGCTGATCCTGCTGCTGGGCTTTGGGATGGTGATCCAGATCGCGATCCCGGTGCTCTACACCTACGTCTCGGAGCTCTACCCCACGGAGCTGCGCGGATCCGGCTTCGGCTGGGCCTCGACCATCTCGCGGATCGGTGCCGGACTGGGCCCGCTGCTCTTCATCGCCTGGATGGAGCCGACCTTCGGTCTGGCCGGAGCCTTCGGGATCTGCCTGATCGGCGTGGTGCTGGCGGTGCTGCTGATGCTCAGGCTCGCTCCCGACACCACCGCCAGACAGCTCGACTGAGCGCGGCTCTTCCGGCTCGAGCCGGTGAACATCACGGAAACTTCCGGGCAATGTTTGAGGTGAAAATGTGACGTACTATTGCCTGCATCACTCGTTTCTCGGCACCCGTAGAGGTGCCGTTCTTGCACCATGAGGAGAGCCCCATGAAGAGGTCCTTCAAGACCCGCGGCACCATCGCCGCGACGGCCGCCGCAGCACTGCTCCTGTCCTCTTGTGGAGAGGCTCCCGAGGAGGACGGCGAGGGCGCCGCCGCCGAAGAGGTCGACTACAAGGCCTGCCTGGTCTCCGATGAGGGTGGCTGGGACGACCGTTCCTTCAACCAGTCCGCCTTCGAAGGCCTGGAGATGGCCATCGACGAGCTCGGCGTCGACTCCGCCGACGCGCAGTCCACCGCCGAGTCCGAATACGGCCCGAACGTGGACACCATGGTCCAGCAGAACTGCGACGTCGTCTTCGGCGTCGGCTTCCTGCTCGAGGAGGGACTGCGGGAGGCTGCCGAGGCGAACCCGGAGACAGACTTCGCGCTGATCGACTCCTACTTCAACTTCGAAGAGGGCGAAGAGCTCGAGAACGCCAAGCCGCTGGTCTTCAACACCGGTGAGGCCGCCTACCTGGCCGGCTACGTGGCGGCCGCGATGAGCGAGACCGGCGTCGTCGGCACCTGGGGCGGCATCCAGATCCCCTCGGTGACGGTCTTCATGGACGGCTACGCCGACGGTGTGGAGCGCTACAACGAGGACAACGACGGCGACGTCGAGCTGGTCGGCTGGGACAAGGAAGGCCAGACCGGGTCCTTCTCCGGTGACTTCAGCGACCAGACCCAGGGCCGCGAGGTCACTGAGCAGCTGCTGAGCCAGGACGCTGACATCATCATGCCTGTTGCCGGCAACGCCGCGTCGGCGCAGGACCCGCCCTGGAGGCGGCCGAGGCCAAGATGATCTGGGTCGACTCCGACGGCTACGAGTCCACCGACTACGGCGACATCGTGCTGACCTCGGTGCTCAAGGAGATCGGTCAGTCGGTCTACGCCACCATCGAGGAGGGCACTCAGGACGGCTTCAGCAACGAGTCCTACGTGGGCACCCTGGAGAACGAGGGTGTCGGCCTGGCACCGTTCCACGACTTCGAGGACGAGGTGCCCTCCGAGGTGACAGAGGCCATCGAGCAGCTGCGCCAGGAGATCATCGATGGCGACACCGCCATCGAGTCCGAGAACGCCCCGTCCTGACCCGATCCTCACCGACGAATAACTGATTGGCGACACCGCAGCGATGAAGCTTGAGCTCAGAGGGGTCACTAAGCGGTTTGGCTCCTTCACTGCCAACGACCGGATCTCCCTCACCGTCGCACCGGGCGAGATCCATGCCCTGCTCGGCGAGAACGGGGCCGGCAAGTCCACGCTGATGAACACCATCTACGGGCTCTACAGCCCCGACGAGGGTGAGATTCTGCTGGATGACAGGGAGGTCAGCTTCAACGGGCCCGGTGACGCAGTGGCCGCCGGGATCGGCATGGTGCACCAGCACTTCATGCTGATCCCGGTGTTCACCGTGACCGAGTCCGTCGCGCTGGGCTACGAGCCCACCCGCGCGGCGGGCATCATGGACATGGCCGTGGCCCGGGCGAAGGTGCTGGAGATCTCCGCGCGCTTCGGCTTCGACGTGGACCCCGATGCGCGCATCGAGGACCTCCCCGTCGGTGCTCAGCAGCGCGTGGAGATCATCAAGGCGCTCTCCCGCGACGCGAAGGTGCTCATCCTCGATGAGCCCACCGCAGTGCTGACTCCGCAGGAGACCGACGAGCTCATCACCATCATGGGCCAGCTGCGCGACTCCGGCACCTCCATCGTCTTCATCACTCACAAGCTGCGCGAGGTCCGCGCGGTGGCAGACCGCATCACCGTGATCCGGCGCGGCGCCGTGGTGGGGGAGACCTCGCCACAGTCCACCGAGACCGAGCTGGCCGGGCTGATGGTCGGCCGTGAGGTCAACCTGACCACCGCGAAGGAGCCGGCCGATCCCGGTGAGGTCAGCTTCGAGGTGCGCGGGCTGACCGTGCTCAGCAGTGCAGACAAGGTCGTCGTGGACGACGTCGATCTCTCCCTGCGGCGCGGCGAGATCCTGGTGATCGCCGGGGTCGACGGCAACGGCCAGAGCGAGCTGGCCCAGACCATCCTCGGGCTCCGAACCCCGGTGGCGGGCAGCATCCTGCTCGACGACCAGGATCTCGCCCCGCTCAGCGTCAAGCAACGCCTGGCCTCAGGACTGGGCTTCGTGCCCGAGGACCGCAGCACCGACGGCGTCATCGGCGCCTTCACCATCACCGAGAACTACGTGCTGGATATGTATGACCGGCCGCCGTACTCCGGGGGCCCCGGCAATGCGGCGCTGCGTCTTCCGGTCATGCGCGAGGCCGCGCAGACCCAGGCCGAACGTTTTGACGTGCGCATGGGCACCGTGGACGACCCGATCTCCACCCTCTCCGGAGGCAACCAGCAGAAGGTCGTGCTGGCCCGTGAGATGAGCCGCGACCTGCGGCTCTTCGTGGCGAGCCAGCCCACCCGCGGCCTCGACGTCGGCTCGATCGAGTTCGTGCACCGTACGATCATCGAGGAGCGTGACAAGGGCACGCCGTGCCTGATCGTCTCCACCGAGCTTGACGAGGCGCTGAACCTTGCCGACCGGATCGCGGTCATGTACCGCGGCAAGGTCGTAGGCATCGTGCCGGCCAGCACCAGCCGCGACGTGCTCGGCCTGATGATGGCCGGGGTGCCTGCCGATGAGGCGCAGGCCCAGGCCGCCACCCACCACACCGTGCTGGCCGAGGCCGATGAGCAGGCCGAAGCAGAGGAGAACCAGTGAGCGCATCAGGGTCCCAGCAGGGGATGACCCCTGCCCCGAAGCCCGAGCAGCAGAGCCCGTGGGCCGAGGCTGAGGGCCGGCTCTCGCGTGCCCTGCGCGAGCTGGGCCAGACCTCCTGGGTGGTCACCGTCCTCGCCGTCGTCGTCGCCCTGGTGGTCGGCGCGGTGCTGATCCTCGCCGCCAACCGCGATGTCCAGGCCAGCCTGAGCTACTTCTTCGCCCAGCCCACTGCCTTCCTGGAGACCTCCTTCCAGGTGCTGCGCGAGGCCTACTCCGCGCTGTTCCGCGGGGCAGTCTTCGACTGGCAGGCCCCCTCGGCGGCTCGGTCGATCCGGCCCCTGACTGAGACCATGGTCTACTCGGTGCCGCTGATCCTCGCGGGGCTCGGCATCGCCATCGGCTTCCGCTCCGGCATGCTGAACATCGGCGGGCAGGGCCAGATCATCCTGGGCGCCACCTCCGCCGGGTTCCTCGGCTACGCGCTGTCGCTGCCCACGGGGCTGCACGTGCTGCTCGCCCTCGCCGGCGGCATCCTCGGCGGTGCCATCTGGGGTGGGATCGCCGGTGTGCTGAAGGCTCGCACCGGGGCCAATGAGGTGATCGTGACGATCATGCTCAACAACATCGCCATCTACCTGCTCGCCTGGCTGCTGCAGCAGCAGTGGTACAAGCAGACCGGCTCCAACCAGCCGCTCTCGAGCTCAGTGGATGAATCCGCCCAGCTCTTCTCGCTGCTGGGCTCGGGCTTCCGGCTCCACGCCGGGTTCCTCATCGCGATCCTGGCCACCATCGGGGTCTGGTGGCTGCTGGAACGCTCCACGCTGGGCTTCGAGTTCCGCGCCATCGGGGAGAACCCCGAGGCGGCGCGCACCGCCGGGATCAACGTGCCCAAGGCCACCGCGCTGGTGCTGGTGATCGCAGGTGGCCTCGCCGGTCTCGGCGGCGCCGCCCACGTGCTGGGCACCGAATATCGACTCGCCGGCGGTGTGGCGGGCACCCTGGGCTTCGATGCCATCACCGTGGCGCTGCTCGGCCGCTCCAAGCCCCTGGGCACCTTCCTGGCCGGTCTGCTGCTGGGCGGGCTGCGCGCCGGCGGCGTGCTGATGCAGGCGCAGACCGGCACCCCGATCGACATCGTGCTGGTCCTGCAGGCAGTGATCGTGCTGATGATCGCCGCACCGCCGCTGGTGCGGGCCATCTTCTTCCTGCCCCACGCCGATGGACGCCCCCGGATCCGCCGACGCAGCGCACGACGCAAGACCGAAGCTTCGGCCGCCACATCCTCGGCCAGGCAGCCCGAGCTGCAGACCGCTTCCACCTCGAAGGCATCGAGCGCCGAACCTCCGAGCGCCGAGTCCCCGAGCACCTCGACACAGGAGCCTGGCAAGTGAGCGAACAGACCGTGAGCACCGCTGCCGTCCAGGCCGACCCGCTCAAGCAGTCGGCTACCGGAGTCCGTCCGATCTCCTGGAAGTACCCGATCACCTACGCGGTGCTGGCCGCGCTCGCGGTGCTCTTCGCGCTGACCATTCCGGCGGGTGCACGGACTCACTTCCGCCTCTCCTCGGGCGGAGACTTCTTCGAGATCCCGCTGGTGGAGCTGCCTTCACGTCCAGCCGGCTGGATCCTCGCGGTGATCCTGGTGGCGCTGGCCGGCCTCGCGATCTGGCAGGCGTCACGTCGCGTGCAGACCCGCCTGTGGCTGCCGCTGCTCTTCGGCGTACTCTTCGTGCTCGCGTTCCTGGTCTGGGCCGGCGCCGACCGAGGTGCCGTCATCCCGCTGGTCACCATGCTCACCGGGGCGCTGGCGCTCTCGGTGCCGCTGATCTTCGGCGCCATGTGCGGACTCGTCGGCGAGCGTTCCGGCGTGATCAACATCGCGATCGAGGCCCAGCTGCTGGCCGGCGCCTTCCTGGCCGCCGTCGCCGCCTCGGTGTTCACCAGCGCCTACATGGGACTGGTCTTCGCCCCGATCGCCGGCGCGCTGGTCGGCGCGCTGCTTGTGTTCTTCTCGGTGAAGTACCAGGTGAACCAGATCATCGTCGGCGTGGTGCTCAACGTGCTGATCATCGGACTGACCGGGTTCCTCTTCTCCACCGCGCTGACCCAGAACCCCGAGCTGTGGAATGCCCGGCAGCAGCTGCCGCGACTGCCGATCCCAGGACTCTCGCAGATCCCGGTCATCGGCCCGGTGCTGTTCAACCAGACCATCCTGGTCTACCTGATGTACCTCATCGTGGGACTGCTCAACTTCTTCCTGTTCCGCTCGCGCTGGGGGCTGCGCACCCGTGCGGTGGGCGAGCACCCCAAGGCCGCGGACACCGTGGGCATCAAGGTCAACCGGATGCGGGTCTACAACGTGATCCTGGGTGGGGCGATCGCCGGTCTCGGCGGCGCGTTCTTCACCATCGGGCAGGGACTCGCCTTCGGCAAGGAGATGTCGGCAGGCGCGGGCTTCATCGCCCTGGCCGCGATGATCCTGGGCCGCTGGCACCCCATCGGAGCCTTGCTGGCCGCGCTGCTGTTCGGCTTCTCCACCTCGCTGGGCAACACGCTGGCCACCATCGGGACACCCGTGCCCTCGGAGGCGCTGCTGATGCTGCCCTATCTGATCACCATCCTCGCGGTGGCAGGCTTCGTGGGGCGGGTCCGGCCCCCTGCGGCCAACGGCACCCCGTATGTGAAATAGCGCAGGTGGTGATCGCTCGTCTTTACCGCAGCCGAGCTTCCGTATAGGCTCTGACCAGCTCAAGCAACGGGCTCTTGATCCACTACTCAAGGGTTGCTTATGGAGCATTTTTCAGATCCGATCGCCCGGCCCTCCGGCGGGCACACCGCGGTTCCCCCGCAGGATTCCCGCATCATGCGCGTCATGGATCTCATGTCGCGCGTCGAGTCAGTCGTCTCCATGACCGCACCGCTGCGCGATGCCGCAGCTCTGGTGCGGGGAATGGATGCGGCCGTGCTGGTCGTGGGGCTCTCGCACCAGCCGATGGGGCTGATCACCGAGGCCGCCCTGAGCGAGGTGGCCGGGAAGCACCCCGAGCAGTGGGAGAAGAAGCGGTGCGCCGCGCTGGTCGGCGCCTCACCCCAGCCGCTGGGCCTGGAGGATCCGATCGAGGCAGTGCTGGCCCGCTACCGCGTCTCCGGAGCGCAGCCGCTGCTGGTGCTCGATCGAGACGAAGCGGTGGGCATCATCTACCCTGACCCGGTCTTCAGCTGGTGCCTGACCCAGCCCTCCGCGGTGTTCGACGCGCTCGGCCTCGGCCGCGACCCCCGCTGATCCACGTTTCATGCTGATCCGCGGCCCCCGCCCTCGCTCCGCCTGACGCCCTCCTGACCTCCCCTCATGTCCTGACCAGCTGCCGCGGTGAATTACTGTGGGCACTGGATTGCATGAGACCCACGACACACCAGAATGAGGCGCCATGAGAATCGCAGTCACAGGATCCACCGGCAAGCTCGGCACAGTCGTGGCGCGGGAGCTCCGATCGGCAGGCCATGAAGTCATCGGCCTCGACGTCGAAGGCGCCCGCGGCCCCGGTTTCGTGAAGCTTGACCTCACCGACTACGGCCAGGTCATCGATGCGCTCGGGGGAGTCGGGGATCAGCACGAGGGCGTGGAGGCGGTCGTGCACCTGGCGGCCGTCCCGGCTCCCGGGATCCGCACCGACGTGGCCACCTTCCACAACAACATCAACGCCACCTTCAACGTCTTCTGGGCCGCAGCCCGGCTCGGGATCGAGCGGATCGTCTACGCCTCTTCCGAGACGGTGCTGGGGCTTCCCTTCGACACCCCGCCGCCGTACATCCCGGTGGACGAGGCGTACCCGGCCCGGCCCGAATCCACCTACTCGCTGGTCAAGCACCTCGAGGAGCAGATGGCCATCGAGCTGGTCCGCTGGAACCCGCAGCTGGCCATCACCGCGCTGCGCTTCTCCAATGTGATGAACCCCGAGGATTACGCAGATTTCCCCGGCTTCGACTCAGACGCGACGCTGCGCAAGTGGAATCTCTGGGGCTACATCGACGCGCGCGACGGCGCTCACGCGATCGAGCGTGCGCTCGAGGTCGCCGGCCCCGGATTCCAGCGCTACATCATCGCCGCCGCAGACACCGTGATGTCCCGACCGAACGCCGAACTCGTCGCCGAGGTCTTCCCCGAGGTTGAGCTGCGCGGGGAGCTCGGCGTCCATGACACGCTGCTCTCCATCGAGAAGGCCCGCCGGGAGCTCGGCTACGCGCCGAAGCACTCCTGGCGCGACGCCTCGGGCACCGCCTCGTAGTCTCAGCAGGCAGGCAGGCAGGCAGGCAGGCTCAGGCGCACAGACAGGCGGCCCTGCGCTCCAGTGATGGAGCGCAGGGCCGCCTGTCTTGTGTGGTCTGCCGCAGCAGGCCGAGTCAAGAACGCACATCCACCTTTCGGGTCTGCGGATACCGGATCTCTTCGACCATCTCCTGCACGTATTCGCTCGGGGGCGCAGTGAGCTTGGAGACCACCACGATCACGATGAAGTTGAGCGCAGCACCGATCGCACCGATGCCTCCGGGGAGACGTTGAAGATATGATCGTTCGCGCCGGTGCCGAAGACCTCCAGCGTGTAGATCATGTAGGTGCCGGTGAACGCGAGACCGGTCAGCATGCCTGCAGTGGCACCCGGTCCGTTGGCCTTCTTCCAGAAGATCCCGAGGATCAGGATCGGGAAGAAGGTCGCCGCAGCGAGTCCGAAGGCGAACGCGACCACCTGGGCCACGAATGCCGGCGGGTTGATGCCGGCCCAGATGGCGAACAGGATCGCAACGCCCATGGCGATGCGTCCGACCATCATCTGCTCCTTCTCCGAAGCGCCGGTCTTCTTGATGACCCGGAAGTACAGGTCGTGGGAAGCGGCCGAGGAGATGACCAGCAGCAGGCCAGCCGCGGTGGACATGGCAGCTGCCATGCCGCCGGCGGCCATCAGCCGACGATCGGAGCGGGAAGCCCGCCGATCTCCGGCGATGCCAGGACCAGGATGTCGTTGTTGACGATCAGGTCAGCCCCGGAGGTGGCGATGTTGGAGACCGTACCGATCGTCTCGACGTCGTCGTTGACGGTCACCAGCCCGGTCGGAGCCCAGGTGTTGATCCAGTCAGGCAGGTTGTCTGGTGCCTGGCCCTGCACGCCCTGGAGCAGGTTCAGCTTGGTGAAGGCGCCCACGGCAGGAGCCGTGAGGTAGAGCAGCGAGATGAAGAACAGCGCCCAGAAGGCCGAGTAGCGCGCACCGCGGACCGTCTTGGTCGTGTAGAAGCGGATGATCACGTGCGGAAGGCCGGCGGTGCCCAGCATCAGCGAGAGCGTCACCAGGAATACGTCGATCTGGCCGCCTGCGCGGCCCGAGAACGCCTCGGTGAACTCGTTGAGTCCGAACTCCACGCTGAGCGAGTCCAGTTCTGCCAGGATCTGCCCGTAGGAGATCTGCGGAACCGGAATACCCGTGGTCTGGTAGGCCACGGCGAAGGCCGGGATCAGGTAGGCGATGATCAGCACGGTGTACTGCGCCACCTGGGTGTAGGTGATGCCCTTCATGCCGCCGAGGACTGCGTAGATGAAGATGACGACGGCGACCAGCACCACGCCCCATTCGATGCTCAGTCCCAGGAAGCGGCTGAAGACGATGCCGCCGCCGGCCATCTGGCCGACCACGTAGGTGAAGGAGACCACGATCGCGGCGACGGCCGCGACGATGCGCACCGACTCCGAATAGCGGTCGCCCACGAACTCGGGCACCGTGAACTTGCCCCATTTGCGGAGGTAGGGAGCCAGCAGCAGTGCAAGCAGCACATAGCCGCCGGTCCAGCCCATCAGGTAGACCGAGCCGTCGGAGCCCAGGAAGGCGATCAGGCCCGCCATGCCGATGAAGCTGGCGGCGCTCATCCAGTCTGCCGCGACCGCGGCGCCGTTGGCGAGGGTCGGCACACCCTGAGAGGCGACGTAGAACTCCTTGGTCTCCTTCACCCGGGAGCGCCACGCGATGATGATGTAGATGCCGAAGGTCAGGATGATGAAGAAGAAGGTCCAGAACTGAGTCTCGTTCACTTGTAACCACCTTCTTCGTTGCGCTCGGAGACGCCGAACTCATCATCGATCTTGTCCATCCAGAGGGCGTAGACCAGGATCAGGACCACGAAGACGTAGATCGATCCCTGCTGGGCGAACCAGAGGCCGAGCGGGAAGCCGAGAATCACGATGTTGTTGAGCGGCTCGATCAGCAGGATGCCGAAGCCGAATGAGACGGTGAACCAGATGACCAGCAGCGTGATCATCAGTCGGAGGTTCTTCTTCCAGTAGCGCTTGCGCCAACTGGTGTCCTCCGTCTCTGGCGGACCGCCGGAGGTTCCCTCATGTGCCACATCGGACATGGGAGGCTCCCTTCCTAGTGCGAGTAGTGCGGGGCGATTCACCCGCGCGGATGCGCAGGGACTGGTCTAAGACAGTCAAAATGTGGCGCGGATCACAAGTCCGGGGACCTCCAGCGGTGTATCTGTGTTTGCCAGCGGCATGAATTCCGCGCTGAACGGAGAATCCGGCGAGAATGACCGCTCGCGGACCAGAATCTGCCGTTCAGCGCGGGAATGCCGCCGCTGGTCAGGTTCTCCGGAGCAGGCTTCGCCTGTGGCGCTGATCACATCTAGGATGGCGACATGACCACCACAGCGGACAAGGGCATCTACGGCGGGATCACTGCGCGCTTGAAGGCTGGCAGCGCCACCGGCTGGGGCGTCTTTCATCCCGGCAGCAAGGCGATGATCCTCGGCGGACTCATGATGATCGTCTCCGCGTTCCTGCCCTGGGTCTACCTTCCCTTCATGGAGCAGGTCACCGGAGAGACTTATGTGCTGCGAGGCACCGACGGTCCCGGCGTGATCACCCTGGCGGTGGGCTTCCTGGCTTTCGCCGGCGCATTCGTGCCGCGCCGGAAGCTGGCGATCGCGCACGCCGCGATCCCCGGGCTCATCGTGGCAGGCATTGTGCTGCTGCAGGCCTGGAACCTCCTGGCCTTCTCGGCGAGCTCCGGCGCCTGGGGCGGACTGCTTCCCGGCATGGGGCTCGTCCTCGCCGGCGGCGGTGCCGTGGTGCTGCTGAAGTCGGCGTGGAGCATGTACCGGACGTGGCTCCCCGCCTGAGGGGATATGGCCAGCGGTGGTGAAACCCTCTTCCGCGGGTTCGACGCCGGAATCATCCCAGCCACAGCCTCGACCGGCCAGCGCACATCTTCCTCACGGCGAGCTCTCTGATCCGGTCTTCCCGGATGACGCCGCCTTCGTCTTTGACAAGGATGTCCGCGACACCCCCGCCGAGGTCGATGCCGCCTTCCGCGCCCAGCGCGGGGTGGCACTGGCCTACTTCCTGGTCTTCCTGGTGCTGGTGGCGGCGTTCCCGGTGTTGACCATGACGCTGCAGTGGTGGACCGAGGCGCGGGTCTTCGGGGAGCTCAGCCCCGGCTTCGTCGCCGCGGCCGGAGGGCTCTACCTGGCGTTCGCCGTCATCGGCATTGCTGCGGCCCGACTCAGCGCCTCGGTGGAGTCACGCATGCTGGGGGGCCAGCAGGGACTCCACGACGAGGACGATGCGTCCGGTCCGGCGCCCGGCGCCACGCTCGGCACGGAGGATCCTCGATGACCTCGACTGCGGTGGTGACGCTTGCCGCAGTGCTGATCGTCGTGCTCGGCGTCTCCTTCATCAGCCGACCTCGGGGCCCCTCCACCGTGGACTTCTACCTCGCGGGCCAGCGGGTCGGGGTCATGACCAATTCCTGGGCGATCTGCGGGGACTACCTCTCGGCCGCCTCCTTCCTCGGGGTGGCAGCAGCCGTCTACGTCTCGGGACTGGACGGCGCCTGGTACGCCGTAGGCTTCGCCGCCGGCTTCGTGCCGGTGCTGCTGCTCATCGCCGCGCCGCTGCGCCGCTTCGGAGAGTTCTCGCTGGCCGACTTTCTCGGCCGCCGGATGGATTCGGGCCCGGTTCGGCTGGCCTCGGTGGGCGTGGTCCAGCTCGTGATCCTCTGCTATCTGGTGCCGCAGTCGGTGGGCGGCGGCATCACCTGGGAGCTGCTGGTCGGGCAGGGCCTGCTGGGACTCTCGCCCTATGCGACCGGGGTGCTGCTCTCCACGGCTGTGGTCGCCGTCGTCGTCGCCTTCGGCGGGATGCGCGGGACCACCTGGAACCAGGCGGTGCAGTTTCTGCTGCTCTTCGCCGCCCTGGTCTGGCTCGCCGTGGTGGTCACCGCGGACGGCTTCCGCTATGGGGAGGCGGTGCAGAGTCTGAGTGAGGCCCCGTTGGCGAATCCCACCCTCGGCGGCGCAGAGGGGCAGGAGTGGACGCTCACCGAGGAGACCAATCACATGCACCCGGGGGAGCCGGCGCTCTTCGGTGAGCCCGGGGCCCGCTACGGGCCGCTGGGTCAGGTGGCGCTGGTGGTCACCCTGGGGCTGGGCACCGCCGGGCTGCCGCATGTGATGAACCGGTACTTCACCTCACCGACCGGCAAGGCCGCGCGCACCACCACCGTCTGGGTGCTGGCGCTGATCGGCGCGTTCTACGCGATGGCGATCATGCTGGGCACCGCCGCCCGGGACATCATCCCCGACGCCGTCGCGGGCCGGCCCTGGCTTCAGGAGCTCACCGTGAACGGGGTGCTGCATACTCCGGAGCACGCGCTGCCGGTGCTCGGTAGGATCTACGGCGAGCAGACCGGGTTGGGTCTGATCGCCGCTGCCGCGCTGATCGCCGCGATGTCCACGGTGGCCGGACTGCTGCTGGCCTCGGCGGCGACCTGGGGCCATGACGTCTACGAGCGCCACATCAACCCGCGCGCCACGCAGCGCCAGGCGGTCTGGGCCGGGAGGATCACCACGCTGCTGGGGGCCGCGCTCGCGGCGGGCCTGGCCATCGCACTGCGTCCCGAGGCCTTCGCCCCGGCGATGCCCTCGCTGGTCGCCACCATGGTGACCTGGGCCTTCGCCGTGGCCGGATCAGCATTGACCCCGGTGCTGGTGCTCGCGATCTGGTGGCACCGCACGACGGCGGCCGGGTCCCTGGCCGGCCTGCTCACCGGGGCGGTCCTCTCGGTGTCCATGTTCATGACCGCCGGGCTGATCGAGACCGACTGGCTGCGCGAGCTGCTCGCCGCCCCGACCCTGGTGGTCGCACCGATCACGGTGGTGGTGGTGGTGCTGGTCTCGCTGCGCACCAGGGCACCCGACGGGGTGCAGGCGCACTGGGTGCGGATGCATGGAACTGCCGCGGACCGCCGCGCGGAGCGCATGGCCCGACTGACCCGAGGAGGCGTGGATGCGCGGTAGCGCGATGTTGGCGGCCGGAGTGACCCTGATCTGGGTGCTGGTCTATCTCGGCACCCAGGTGTTCGCGGACCCGGCTCTGCCGATGCTGCCCACCCTCGGACTCGGACTCGGGCTCACGGTCGCAGCGGTGCTGGGTTATCCCTCGGCGCTGCGCGGGCCACCGGCCGGCGTCGTCAGCGTCCGGTCTCCCCCCGGGAGGTCGAGGTCAGCCGCGGGGTGCGCAACCTCGCCGCGGCGGGGCGCTCCATGCCGCTGCGCGCCGGACTGACCCCGGAGGCCGCCCGGCGGACCTGCGAGCTGCTGCGCCCGATGCTCTCCGGCGACGCGGTCTCGATCACCGACCGGGAGCAGATCCTGGCCTATGTGGGACCTGGTGCCGATCACCATCGTGAGGGGGCCCAGATGCAGACCTCCGCGGCGCCGCGCACCATCGCCAAGGGCAAGACCCAGGTGGTCCGCGACCGCGCCGGGGTGGGCTGCAAGAAGCCCGACTGCGAGGTCACCTCGGCGGTGATCGTGCCGCTGCGCGTGGGTGCCCGGGTGATCGGAACCCTCGGGGTCTACCAGGCAGAGACCGAGATCCCGCCGCGTCAGCTGGTCGAGGACATGGCCTCCATGCTCTCGCTGCACCTGGAGCTCGCCGAGCTCGACCGCGAGAAGCAGCTGGCCACCGACGCGCGGCTCAACGCGCTGCGCGCCCAGATCAACCCGCACTTCCTGTTCAACATCCTCAACACCATCGCCTCGAAGGCCCGCACCCGGCCCGATGAGGCCCGCGAGCTGCTGCTGCGACTCTCCGAGTTCTTCCGCTACGCGGTGCGCCAGGAGGGGCACTATGCGGAGTTCACTCAGGAGTACTACTTCGTGCGCACCTACGTGTCGTTGGAGCAGGCGCGCTTCGGGGACCGGCTCAAGGTCCGCTACGACATCGACCCTCAGGTGCTCACCACCCGGGTGCCGGTGCTGATGATCCAACCTCTGGTGGAGAACGCGGTCAAGCACGGCATCTCGGGCAAGCCTGCTGGCGGGACCGTGCATCTGCGCGCCAGAGTGGATCCGTTGGCCCGCACCACGAGCATCCGGGTCAGCGACGACGGGGTGGGGATGGCTTCTGATGTGCTGGCGCAGATGGCCGACGGTGCCGGTCGCCTCGGGGGAGGGGAGACGGTGCCCGATGATCCCAACCACGCCGGCGTCGGTCTGCAGAACATCACGGAACGGCTGAACTCGCTGTTCGGGGACCGCTACGACCTCTCGATCTCGACGCCGCGCTCCGGGGGCACCGTGGTGGAGCTCCAGATTCCACTGCGGTGATGACGATCACAATGGTCTGGATGTTCCCCCTATACTGAGTGGATGCATCCACGCGCTCTGATCGTGGACGACGAGGCTCCTGCCCGCGAGGAACTCCGGTTCCTGCTCGAGGAGATCGGCGGCGTCCAGGTGGTGGGAGAAGCCACCAATGGTGAAGAGGCGCTCCTGCTGCTGAACTCCCTGGCCTATGACCTGGTCTTCCTCGACATCCGCATGCCCGGGCTCAGCGGGCTTGAGGTCGCGCAGCGGCTGCGCGGCGCCAGCGCTCCCGAAGGGGTGCGGCGGCCTCAGGTCATCTTCACCACCGCCTACCCGGATCATGCCGTGGAGGCCTTCGACCTCGCGGCCGCGGACTACCTGGTCAAGCCGTTCTCCGCCGACCGACTCCAGCGATCCGTGCAGCGGGCGCTCGCCGGCGCCGAGGCCGCATCCTCACCCGTGACCGCCCCCGGCGCCCGCCGTGCCAGGGCCCGCCGCGCCGGCCACGCGCCCGGCGCAGCAGCTGGTGCGGATCCCTGTGCAGAAGGACGGCAGGACGGTGCTCGTGGACGGCGAGGCGATCGTCTATGCGGTGGCGGCGCGCGGCTATGCCTCGCTGAAGCTCACCGACGATCGCGTGCTGGTCTCCTTCTCGCTCAATGAGCTCGAACGTCGACTCCAAGGTCACTTCTTCCGGGTGCACCGCTCGTATCTGGTCAATCTGCGCTACGTCCGGGAACTGGTGCCAGACTTCCGCGGCGCGCTGGTCCTGGTGCTCAATGACCGTCAGCGCAGCCGAGTGGAGGTCTCCCGCCGGCACGCGCCCGAGCTGCGCCGTCGCCTCGGGGTATGAGCGCTGCGGCTAGCTGCGCGGGTGATCCTCGGGGAACGCCTGCGGCATCGGCCTGGTCGGCGCGGTGCCGGACCGCCCACCGGGAGCCGTGCCCGGCTGCGCCGTGGGCGCAGGAGCCTGGTCCAGTCCTCGGGGGCCGCTCTCCGGCGCCTTGCCTCGGTCCTGCTGCCCCTTCGCCGGGGAGCTTCCGGCGGTCGCGGAAGCTCGCGCGACCTCGGGGCGCTTCGCGGATGCCGGGGCAGGCTGCTGCGCCGCCGGCTGACGCCCCCAGGCCTTGATGCAGCCAAGGACCACATAGGCGATGAGCAGGGCCAGGGCAAGCAGTCCATGCAGGATCATGGTCGCGGTCGCGCCGGCCGCCTCCTGGTTGGTCAGCGCCAGCACGAACATCCCGATGCTGTGCACGATGGTCAGTTCCATCAGGCCGGGGTAGGCCCGGGGGCGCCAGGCGACGAGGGCGAAGAGCCCCGCGAAGACGATCAGCCCGAACGCGTGCCAGGCCTCCGCGAGGAACGTCTCGGAGGTGGTGAGCTGGAGCTGAGCCAGTGACCAGCCGGCGAAACCCGCGGCGCCGAGCGCTGAGACGATCAGCAGGGTGCGCCCGGTGGCTCGTCGTCGTGATGCGGTGATCTCTGCGGCCATGATGAATCCTCTGATCTGCACTTGGGGGAACTGCCCCGGGGGCGGTGTGCTCCCATGGTCTCAGCTTAGGCCCGCGCTCAGCGGCTGACCAGTGAGGAGAGCCCTTCGAGAGGCATCTGGTGCAGTGCTCCCGCTGGGATCAATCGCATGGAATGATCCTGACTGTTGCGTGGTTCACACAACACGAGGGCACGGTTGCCCTCAGACACAGACGCAGGATGAGAGAGGTTGCCGATGGCTACTGTTCCCACGATCACACTCAATGATGGAACCGCGATCCCCCAGCTCGGCTTCGGGGTCTGGCAGGTCCCGGCCGACGACGCCGAGAAGGTGGTCGCTGAAGCGCTGAAGGTCGGATACCGGCATATCGACAACGCTGCCGTCTACGGCAACGAAGAAGGCGTGGGACGCGCCATCGCCGCCTCCGGAATCCCCCGCGAGGAGCTCTTCATCACCACCAAGGTCTGGGTGAACGACTTCAAGGCCGGAAACACCAAGCAGGCGCTTCGCACCTCGCTGGAGAAGCTGGGCCTGGACTACGTGGATCTGTACCTGATCCATTGGCCCGCGCCGGCCGACGAGGCCTACCTCGATGCCTGGAAGGCGATGGAGGAGCTGCAGGCCGAAGGGCTGACCCGCAGCATCGGCGTCTCGAACTTCCTGCCCGAGCACCTCGAGCGCGTGGCCGAGGCGGGCACTGTGATTCCAGCGATCAACCAGGTGGAGATCCACCCGGCGCTGCAGCAGCGCGACATCCAGGAGGCCAACGAGCAGCACGGCATCAAGACGCAGGCCTGGAGCCCGCTGGCCCAGGGTGCGGTCTTCGAGGATCAGCCCGTGGTCTCCGCGGCCCAGGCGCACCAGGTGTCCCCCGCGCAGGTCGTGATTCGCTGGCACCTGCAGCGCGGACGCATCCTGTTCCCCAAATCGGTGACTCCGGAGCGTATCGCGTCGAACTTCGACGTCTTCGGCTTCGAGCTCACCGAGGAGGAGCTCACCGCCATCGACGGACTCGAGCGCGACGGTCGGACCGGCCCCAACCCGGGAGAGTTCAACCCCTCCTGAATCGTTGCCGCCGAGCCCTGGGCGAGCGCAGATCCTGGGCCGTGTTGCAGACCCTCGGTGGTGGCACAGAGAAGAGCAGGGCCCCAGTTCAGATCGAACTGGGGCCCTGCTCTGTCTCAGCCCAGCGCCTGCGGGGAGGCGCTCGACCGGCACCCGCAGATCAGCGCCGGGTGTTCTCCTCGGTCCTATCCGGCTTCGGCTCGGTCTCGGCGTTGCCGACGGCCTCCTCGTAGATCTGCTCGGATTCCCACTGCTGACCGGTGGCGGACTGGGTGAACTCCGGGGTCTCGAAGACCTGATCGCCGATCGGGTCCGTGAAGGCGACGTCCTCATCCCAGCCGATGGTCCCCGTCTCGGGGTTGACCACGGTGGAGTGGGACGGGACGTCCTGGATCGCGAACACCATGTCATCGGCGGCGAACGGGGTCGAGATCGCCGACTCCTTGGACGTGTGCTTGTCCAGTCCCGCCAGCGTGGCGGAGGTGCCTCCCAGGAAGCCCTTGAAGGCGGCGCGCTGGCCGGTGAGGATCGAACGCAGGTTCCGGTGCACACCGGGGGTCGAGTCCCCGCCGCCGGAGGCGCTGCGCGCGGTGTCCACCAGGGCAGCCTTGCTCGCCGTGGGCCGGATCCGGACGTAGCGGGGCATCGTGGCGGTCTCGTAGTTGAACATCTTGACCTGTGCGATCACCGCGAGCACCATCACGATCGACATGGGAGCCGCCGCGCTGATGGCAGCAACCTGCAGCACCCGTAGTGACGCATCCGCCGCTTCTCCGCCGCCGGCGGCCAGCAGCACGATGGCGGTGATCGCGATGAAGACGGTCCAGAAGACCCGAGTCAGCTTGGGGGTTTCGGTGCGCCCGCCGTAGGCGAGCACATCGGTGACCAGCGAGCCGGAGTCTCCGGAGGTGACGAAGAAGATCGCGATCACCAGAATGGCCACCACCGCAGTGATCGACGCCAGAGGGAGCTGCTCCAGCAGGGTGAAGGTGGAGCCGACAGTGTCGATCTCGCCGTCTTCGCCCACCATGGCGCCCTCGGTCATCTGGAACCAGATGCCGGAGGAGCCGAAGATGGTGAACCAGATCAGACCCACCAGGGTGGGTGCCAGCAGCACTCCCATCACGAACTGGCGGATGGTCCGGCCTCGGGAGATCCGCGCGATGAACATGCCCACGAAGGGTGCCCAGCTCATCCACCAGCCCCAGTAGTAGATGGTCCAGTCGGCGGACCAGCCGCCATCCTCGCCACCGGCGTAGCTTGCGCCGGTCTCGAACAATAGCTGTGGGAAGGCCATCAGGTATTCACCCAGGTTGCCCACCATCGACTGCAGCAGGAACAGGGTTGGGCCCGCGATCAGGATGAACAGCGCGAGAAGCGCGGCGAGCACCATGTTGAAGTTTGAGAGCCACTTCAGGCCCTTGTTCACTCCGGTGACCACCGAGAAGGTGGCGATCGCCATGATGACCACGACAATCATGGTCAGCAAGATGTTGCTCGTCGGGTCCTCGACCCACCCCATGAAACCGAGTCCTGCCGCGATCTGCTGAGTGCCGATGCCCAGGGAGGTCACGATGCCGAAGACGGTGCCGACGATGGCGATGACGTCGATGACGTGACCGACCCAGGATTCGATGAGCTTGCGTCCGAAGACCGGCTCCAGGAGCCAGCGCACGGAGAGCGGGCGTCCACGGCGGAAGGTCATATAGGCAAGTCCGAGGCCGAAGACGACATAGATCGCCCACGCATGCAGGCCCCAGTGGAACATCGACTGCCCCATGGCGGACCCCATATTGGCAGCCTCTCCGGCCTCGATCATCACACCGTCGGCGTCCACGCCGACAGCTCCGGTGACATCCGGCGGTGCGATGAAGTGCCAGAGCGGCTCGGCCACACCCCAGAAGACGAGTCCGATGCCCATGCCTGCGGCGAAGAGCATGGTGAACCAGGAGCCGAGCGAGAACTCAGGCTTCTCGTCGTCGCGGCCCAGGCGGATGTTGCCGGCCTTGGAGGCTCCGGCCCAGAGGGCGAAGACCACGAAGCCGGTGGCGGTCAGGACGTACCACCAGCCGACGGTCTCCACGATGCCGGAGTTCAGCGTCTCGAAAGCCTCGGCGCCGTTTGACGCTCCCCAGAGGGTGGCGAAGATCAGGCCGGCGACGATGATGAGCACGGCGGGGATGAATACGGGCTTGTTCAGGCCGCGCCAGGCATCAGCCGGCGACCAGTCCCGTAGTCGAGCTTCGGGTTGCGAAGCCATGAAGTCCTCCTCAGTCAGGTGAGAGTGTTCTCTAGTTGTGTGCGAGATGATTCAGCGAGCAGCTTGTCCTTCGTTCCAGACACAGAAAACGACGACGTCGGCTCCGTGGTCGCAGCGGCGGGGTGATTCCCCTGGTCCCGGTGCGGCAGTCAGCAGAGCTCTGCGTCGTCGTCAGAAGTGTCGTGCACTCACAAAGGTGTAGCGTTCGTCTACTATTTACACACTCTATGGTCTTGTAATGCAACTGCTGCGGCCCCAGGAGACCTCCGTCACCGTACGGTTCAGCTCCGCAGTGCGAGCTCATGCATCTCGCCGCTCGACTATTACGCCTTGATAACTGTTTGCCTCAGCAGCGTCCTGGGGTTGGCACGGCCGGGGTGCCCCACTACGGTGTAACCCATGCCCAATGGCCAGCAACGATCTGAGCTGCGGGCCAGAGGATCCTTGCGCAGCGGCCTCGCCGGCTGCCTTGTGACCGGCCTGATGGTGGCAGGATCTTCCGGCGCGCACGCCGCAACTCCCACAGGCGGCCCCAGCAGCAGTGACCCCACCAGCAGCAATGTCGAGAGTGGTGGGAGTGCGAGCAGCGCCCCCTTCTATCCGACCCCGGGACAACCCCTGGCGAGGGCTGAGTCCCTGGAGCCCGCCACGACCGTGGAGAAGACCTCTGGCGATATCCGGGTCGCCACCCTGCATGCCCAGATTCGCGGCGGCTCCTCCGCGGAGGTGCTGGAGGAGCTCGACGGCGGCATGCACCCGCAGGCCCGGGTCTTGGCCGAGACGGTTCAGGTCAACGCTCCCGACGTGCTGGTGCTGACCGGACTCAGCTATGACGAGCAGCAGCAGATCGCGGCGACCGTCAACGAGGAGTACCTCTCTCGCGGTCAGAACGGCCAGTCCGGCATCACGTACCCCCATGTCTACACCGCACCGACCAACTCCGGCATCGAGTCTGGCGCGGATCTCGACGGCGACGGACGGATCGGCGGGCCCGCGACGCGCTGGGCTATGGCCGCTATGCGGGGGAGCGCGGCATGGCTGTGTTTTCCACCCACCCGATCGTCGAGGATGAGGTCCGTACGTTCCAGGACTTCCTCTGGCAGGACATGCCGGAGAACTCGATCCCGGAGGACGAGTTCTCGAAGCTGGAACAGTCGGTGCTTGCGCTGCCCAGCACCAGCCTGTGGGACATTCCGCTCGAGGTTCCCGGCGAGACCGGGCACGTGCATGTCGTGGCCACCGATCTCACCAGCCCCCCAGGCCCCACCAGCCCCGACGTGGCCCGCAGCGAGGACCAGCGTCGAATGGTCGCTGAGTTCATCTCCGGAGCCTCCTGGTACCTCTATGACGACAAGGGCACCTACGGCGGTCTCGAGCCCGGCACCCCGTTCGTGCTCGCCGGAAGCCTCGCCGACGCGAAGGAGCTGCAGACCTGGCCGGGCGATCAGGTTCCGGCGCTCGCCTCGCTGCTCGAGGGAGGCGCCATCCAGGACCCCGGGCCTGAGGCGGTCACGGAAGAGCCCCTGTCGCAGCGCCGCGACGCCGCAGTTGATCCCCAAGCAACCCACGGCCTGGCCGGCGGCGATGCGGTGCGGTCCTCCTATGTGCTGCCCGCGACCGACCTCGATATCGACAGCTCCGGCGTCTTCTGGCCCGCAGAGGGAGAGTTCGGCTTCAATCTGGTGGATCCGGCAGACCCAGACGCTCCGGTCGGCCGGCTCGTCTGGCTGGACATCGCCGGGAGCTGAATTGCTTCCCGACTCCTCGGGGTCACACCTTAGACTGAGGCCATGAAGAAGTCCTCAGCGAATGGGAAACTCATGGGCACTGCGGCTTCCGGCTTCTTCGCCCAGCAGACGGCATCAATGGTCAAGGGTCACGCCTTTGACGATTCCGGCAAGCTGACGCCGCGGGCGGAGACCTGGTTGACCCGGGCCGTGACCGTGCAGCGCCCGCTGGTGCTGGCGAATCTGCGCAGGCTGCGCAAAGCTCACCCCGGCCTCTCCAACCGCCAGCTGGCCGCTGCGCTGGACAAAGACTTCACCCGCGCGATGACCGGCGGTGGTGCCCTGATCGGGGCCACCGCAGCGGTCCCGGCCGTCGGCACGGTCACCTCGCTGGGGCTCTCAGCGGCGGCCACGGGCAGCTTCCTCGAAGCCTGCGCGCTCTACGCCCAGTCGATCGCCGAGCTCTCAGGGATCAGCACCGCAGACCCTGAAAGGGCGAAGTTGCTGGTGATGGGTGTGATGCTCGGCGATCAGGGCCGCAAGCTCCTGGGGGAGCTTTCCCAACAGGCCGGCGGCAAGGGGGCCGGCCCGTTCTCCTCCCTGGTCCCGATGAACATCTCCTCCGGCTCTACTGGAGTCTCGGGACTGGTGGTCAATCAGATCAAGCGCCAGTTCATGCGCCGATTCTTCATCCGTTCCGGCACCTCGATGTTGGCCCGCGCCATACCCTTCGGCATCGGGATGGTCGTCGGCGGCGCCGCGAACCACCGGCTGGCCAGCCAGATCGTGAAGTCCGCCCACAAGACGTTCGGCGAGCTGCCGGAGCAGACACCAGCGGCCCTGACGGCCGATATGGAGCGCGCGCTGGAGCGTGAGCGGCTGCGGACCGAGCGCAAGGCTCGGCGCGGGCGCAAGCGTGAGATCCTCGCCGAGCGCCGGTCCAAGAGCGGCTCGCAGGGCGAGACCTCGGCCGAGGCACTGGAAACCAGCCAACCCACCTCCGACGCGACGCGTCGCTGAGCAGACTCCACCCCCGGGACCGCTTCATGCCATGTTCACTCAGGATTCTCCGGATGTTCCCCCCGATCGTCGCGGCCCGTTGTCCTTCTGGGTCCAGTCTGGAGCCGTGATGACAGACCTCGCGCAGAACCGAGATCCCGCAGGCCCGCTTCGACCGGCTCCTCCGGTCAGCCTGGACGCAGCGCTGATGAGCGCTCCGTCCCCGGCAGACCCGTTCGATGCGCGTGAGCCAGCGGCACTGCGCCGCCGGCGGGCCAAGATCTTCGCGCACCGGGGGGCCTCCGGGCTGTTCCCGGAGCACACCCGAGCGGCGTATCGCCGGGCCATCGAGGAGGGTGCAGACGGCCTGGAGATCGACCTGCACCTGACCGCGGACGGTGAACCGGTCTGCTTCCACGACGCCACGGTGGACCGCACCAGCAACGGCACCGGCTCGGTGGCGGAGCTCAGCCTGGCTCATATGCGCACCCTGGACTTCACCAGCTGGAAGACCCCGAGGCTTCCCGGTGACTATGGCGGGCGCCACCAGCAGCTGATGACACTCGCCGACGTCCTGGAGCTGATGATCGACGCCGGACGCGACCTCGACCTGGCCGTGGAGCTCAAGCACCCGTCTCCTTATGGGGACCGGCTGGAGAACAAGGCGCTGCGCACCTTGCTGCGCTTCGGATGGGACCCAGAGACCTCCGTGATTCCGGCGGGTGAATTCGGCCAGCACGCGGTGACCGTGTCCTTCATGAGCTTCTACCCCGGATCCCTGGTCTACCTCGCGGACATGGTGGCCCCGGACAAGCTCTGCGCCCTGCTCAGCTCGGTCACCGAGGCGCACGTGCAGAAGCGGCTGGAGAAGATGCCCCTGGCGATGGCGGTCCGGCCCGTGGTGGCCGCCGTGATGCGCGGGACCCTCCGCGACTCCGAGGCGTTGGTCTGGAACGGGCGAGCAGGGATCGCCGGGCCCGGTCTCGCCTACGTCAAGGATCACCGCGCCGAGGTCAAGGCCTGGGTGGCTCGTGGCTCTCGACTTCGAGTGTGGACGGTCGATGACTCGCAGGACGCCGGCCAGCTCCTGGAGCTCGGGGTTCAGGAGATCACCACGAACTACCCCGCACGCATGCTGCAGGCGGTCACCCCCGCCGGTCGGGGCTGACCAGCCGCTGCACGAGGCCGTTGCATTGGCCACTGCATTGACCACTGCAGGGGGCTGCTGCCGGAGCTCTGGATGAGCTGAGCCCACACGACGCGGTCCCCCGCGGATGTGCCTGTGGACATGGAGCGATATCATGGGCGCAAGCTGACCACCACGGCCTTCAGGAGCTCCCATGAACCCCGCACCGCACCGTGAAGCCCCCGACAGCGCCTCGCTGGGAAGTGGTCGCGCTGTACCCCCGCCCGCACCAGAATCATCGCCGAGCCCCGCCGGTTCGGCACGGGGAAGGACCCGCGGCGTCGTCGTCGGCGTGGACGGCTCTGAGCAGTCGCTGCGCGCGGCGCACTGGGCCGCGGCAGAGGCGCACCGCCGCCAGCTTCCGCTGACCGTGGTCACTGCCTATTCGATCCCGGCATTCGCCGCCTCCTCGATGGACGGCGGCTACGCGCTGATGGACGACTCTGCGCTGCGCCAGGGCTCAGAGAAGGTCATCGAACAGGCCGCGGAGTTCCTGCGTGACTACCCCGGGGAGGTCCGCTACGAGGTCGAGTCCGGGGACCCAGCCGGAGTGCTGCTGGACTATTCCCACGACGCCGTGGTCCTGGTGGTCGGCAGTCGGGGCAGGGGAGGGTTCCTGGGGCGGCTGCTCGGCTCGGTCTCCTCGGCGCTTCCGGCACACGCGAAGTGCCCCACCGTGTTGGTCCCGCTGAAGTTCTCCTCCAAGGAGTCCAACGCGGTGACCACTGCCACCGGAGCGATCCCGGTTGTGGGCGCATCGCCGCAGCTGGGGAGCGCCGCGTCCCAGCCGGGCGGTGCCGCGCCGGCCTCGATGATCGCCGAGGGTGCCCAACCGATCCGGGCCAAGGATCCTCGTCCGGTGTCCGCCGGGGTGGACGGCTCGGACTTCGGCCGAGTTGCGGCCCTGGTGGCCGCGCGTGAGGCCAGTGAGCGGGGCACCAGCCTGCGGATCGTGTGTGCGCTGCCCCCGGTGGGTGCGACGCTGGTCTGGATCCCGACCAGCATCGACAACGACGCCGCGCTCCAAGAGCTGCGCGAGAAGCTTGATGCGGGTCGAGACTGGCTGCACAGCCACTACCCGGATCTTCAGATCGACACCCAGGTGATCGACGGCACCGCCGTGGACGTGCTGGTCCAGGAGACCCGCGGCGCGCAGCTCACCGTCATCGGGACGCGCGGCCGTGGAGGATTCGCGGGGATGCTGTTGGGATCCACCTCGCAGGGCGTCCTGCACCATGCTGAGGGTCCACTGATGGTGGTGCCGCAGAACGAGGACACGCGGCTTCAGAACCGTCCCGAGTTCGGACCGGTGCTCGGCGACTGACGCCATGCGCGCGAGGCAGACATGAGGAAAGAGGGCTCCCGGTGTCCGACGCCGGGAGCCCTCTTCATCTTCAATCCATCTCTCCGCCCTACCGCGAGCGGGAGATCCAGTGAGAGGTTATTCGGTGGTGCGTGTGCTGGTTCAGATCACTCGACGCACAGTTGACGGTGTCTGGTAGACCGACCGCACGGTGATGCCGCGGGTCGGGTTGGAGGCATCGACCATCTGACCGTTGCCCAGGTAGATGCCCACGTGGCCCGGTGCGCTGGCGCTGCCGAAGAACACCAGGTCTCCGCGGCGCATGTCGCCCGCAGATACTGCCTGTCCCTCGTTGACCTGGCTGAACGTGGTGCGGCTCAGGCTGACGCCGGCCTGGCCGAAGGCCTGCTGGATCAGCGAGGAGCAGTCGAAGGCGTTGGGGCCGTTGGCGCCCAACACGTAGCTGACATCGCCGCGGTTGGCCTGGGCCACGGCCCAGTTGATCGCGATCTCAACGCCGTTGGAGTTGCTGCTGGCCGGGACCACGTTCGAGGACTGCTGCTGGGCCGGTGCCTGGCTCTGCGACTGAGTCTGCGCCGGAGCCTGTGTGCGCTCTGGAGCGGGTGCCGGAGCAGGAGCGGGTGCCGGAGCAGGAGCGGGGGTCGGCGCCCGCGTGGGCTCCGGTTCTGGCGTCGGCTCAGGCTCGGGCTCTGGTTCGACCTGCGCTGCGAGGTAGTCGACGTGCCAGCTCATTTTGTTCCAGGAGGCGTTGCCGTCGGCGTTGGTCAGTGCTCCGTTGCTCAGCACCGCCCGGTAGTAGTCCTGAGCGCCTCCGCTGAAGGAGGACTCCAGCTCAGCTCCCTGGCGCATGAGCGTCTGCATGCCGGTGCTCAGATCGCTGAATGACGCGATCGTGGGCTCCGGAGCAGGCGCCGGCTGTGGCTCCTCGGAAGGTGCGGCTTCCCCGTCCGCACCTTCCGAGGAAGTCTCTTCCGCGGTTGCTTCGGCAGCTGCTGCCTCAGCCGCTGCCTGCTCGGCGGCTGCTTGCTCGGCGGCTGCTTGCTCGGCGGCGGCTGCTTCCGCTGCTTCGGCTGCTGCTGCCTCTTCGACGGCCTCTGCCTCTGCCTCGGCGGCTTCAGCGGCGGCGGCCTCCTCAGCCTCGGCTGCAGCCTCGGCGGCCTCATCAGTGATGCGAGCCTGCTCGGCATCTGCACGAAGCGCGGTGATCCGGTAGCTCAGCTGCTCGTGATCGACCTCGCCGTTTTCGTCGATGAACTCGCTGTTGCCCAGGATCTGCTCGAAGAAGCTCTGCAGATCGCCTTCCCAGCCCTCGAGCTCCATCAGGTTCTCGAGGAGCCCCTGGAGCGTCTCGCCGACCTGTTCGACATCGGTGCGGGTGGTCTCGGTGGCGCGTTCAGCATTCTCGCTTGCTTCGGCAGCGCTGGTGGAGTTCTGGCGAGCCTGTTGGGCCAGGCTCTCGGCCTCAGCGGCCTCCTGCTCTGCGTCGATGGCGTTCTGTTCGGCCTGTTCCTGGAGCCGGGTGTCCGTCGCGGCATCGGCGAGGCTGTCCTCTTCAGTGAGCAGGACCTCCGCGACAGAGGTCTCGGGCTCCTGGTGCTGCTCCACGGCAGCCGCCTGAGTCTCCTCGGCGGCGGCGCGGGCCTCGTCGGC
The DNA here is from genome assembly GCF_000582475.1 of Nesterenkonia sp. AN1. Classification (NCBI taxonomy): domain Bacteria; kingdom Bacillati; phylum Actinomycetota; class Actinomycetes; order Micrococcales; family Micrococcaceae; genus Nesterenkonia; species Nesterenkonia sp. AN1. Next base: position 272,973 of record NZ_JEMO01000006.1, on the reverse strand, counting down.
TGCAGCCGAAGCCTCATCGGCGTCGACCTGAGCCTGAACGGCGGCCTGGTGTTCCTCCTGCATGGCGGATTCCAGCTCCAGTGCACGCTGGCTGGCCTGGGAGATGCGGTCCGAGATCTCATCGATCATCTGTTCTGTCGCCTGGGATGAGTCCCGGGCCGTAGAGATCTCTTTGGCAGAAGGGACCGCAGGAAGTTCAGTCAGAGTGACTGAGTCTGCGGAATTCTTATCATTCTGTTCGACGGCATTGGCGGCACGATCGGCCACCAGATCGGGAAGCGTTGTCCCGACCAGCGCTGTCGTCACGACGGCGGCAGTAACTGCGGCCACCGCAAGATTGCGACGGTATTTCACGGTAGATCCTCACTTAGTCCTCACTGGGGAAGCGCCGCAGCCCGTCTCATGGGGCAAGGTTCGAATCGCGGTGCCTCAGCTCTTGGACTCACGTGGCCAGGCGGACCTGAGGAAAGGCGGTTTTAATACCGTCAATCAAAAAGAAGATCGCCCTGCAGTGATAGCCGTGTGATCCAGAGGCCGAAGCGAAACGATGGGAAACGCGATTCGAGCCTTTTGGCGCTACGCCGGTAACGATAGTTGTGGATTTGTCATCTTGGCAACAGGTCGTGTCGTTCCTGTGATCAAGCTGTGAGGGCTACTTCCCTGTCATTCCGGGGCTGCAAAGGCATAAAGGCTTAGGCTCAACCTTCAAGTAGGTTGAAGGTTGAGCCTCCCGGACATTGCAATGAGACTGTGCTAATGGGTTATCGGCATCAGTAAATCCTGCGAATCAGCAGTTTTCATCCCCAGCCGAGGCGATGCAGGGTTTCGTCATCGATGCCAAAGAAGTGCGCCACTTCGTGGACCACCGTGATGGTCACCTGGGTGATCACGTCCTCGCGGGACTCGCACATCGCCAGGATCGACTCCTTATATAGGGTGATGTGATCCGGCATGGACCAACCCTCTCCGCCGCGCTCGGTGAGCGGGACGCCCTCGTAGAGCCCTAGCAGCACCGTGGAAGGGTCCTCCCAGGGCTGGGGCTCGTACCGGTCCTCTACGAAGACCGCCACATTCTCGAGCTGACCGGACAGATCCGCGGGAATGCTGTCCAGCGCCTCTATGGTGGCGGCGTCGAACTCCTCGTCGCTCATGGGAAAGGGCATGGTCCCATCCTAAGGAGACTCACTCCTGGTGCCGGGAGCGCCGCCGGCGGATTTGCTCTGTGAGGTCGCTGGACCTAAACTTTTAGAGGTTCCCATCAGGGATCGGGCCCCCATCGTCTAGCGGCCTAGGACACCGCCCTTTCACGGCGGCGGCACGGGTTCGAATCCCGTTGGGGGTACTCCGGTGAAACGGAGTCTGCGGTGACACGCCGCAGATCGTTGTTCGAAGCTCGCGGAAGCGGGATTTTGTGCAACAGGGGTGAGACTGGTAAAGTTTATCCCTGTGCCAAGCGGCACAAAGCAAGGCCCTGTAGCGCAGTTGGTTAGCGCGCCGCCCTGTCACGGCGGAGGTCGCGGGTTCAAGTCCCGTCAGGGTCGCTTCACTCTCTGTACAGAGAATCTGGTCGGAGAGCGAGTCGTCGCTCAGTTTGGCGATCATGGCTCTGTAGCTCAGTTGGTAGAGCGTTCGACTGAAAATCGAAAGGTCACCGGATCGACGCCGGTCGGAGCCACCTTTACCCGCTAGCGGGAGAGAAAACCCCTGGATTTCCGGGGGTTTTCTTGTGTCTGGAATCAGGTCCGGAAGTGTTTCCAGTCGGGCGTTCCGTATATATTCCGATCAGTCCATCGAGCTGTTCCTCCATGACTCTGGCTGCATCCGTCGCAGCCTTCACCGTGTTGATGAAAGCGTACTGGGGCATGGAAGGGTTCTCGTGGTCCAGATAGTCGGCGATATCGGCGGCGCGGAGAGCCATGCCTTGTCGAGTATCGTCGCGAAGGTACTCCGGGACGTGTGGGTGGAGAGTTTGGGATGGCCCAGAAGGTCACGCTTCCACGATAAGAACGGTGAGGCGTGTGCGGCCCAGGGGGGTCGGCGGTGCATTAGCGTGGGACTCCAGGATCTCCGTGGTCAGGATGCTCAGTGTGGTCACCCACATCCTGTGGTCACCCACATCCTGCCCGGAGGTCTTCGCTGTCTCATGTCTCCACAACGTGTCGAGGAGCTGCATCTGGGCCTCATCGGGCGCGCTCCGCCGCCTATGTGCCCCGCCGCTGGTGCAGCGCCAGAGGCGGGGCGGCACCAGCGGTGAGGTGCGGTGGACCTGGACCGCTGCTCAGCTGACCTGCATCTCGCCCATCTCGTCCCACCCCTCGCCCTCGACCTGCCGGGAGATGATCTTCGGCGTGGAGACCAGGGCCTGGTGCATCGGTGAGCCCGGGGCGGTGACCGCCTGGAAATGTGCAGACTTCACGTGCGGCTCGGCGCCGTCGTCGTCGAACGCTTCGATCAGCACGTACTCGTTGGGGCTCTCCAGGCTGCGGGACCAGTCAAACCACTTGTTCCCCGGTTCAGCGCGGGTGGCCTGGGTGAACTCACGGGTGATCTCGGGCCACTGCTCTGCGTACTCCGGCAGCACGTCAAACTTCACGACGATGAGGATCATGCGTCTCGTCCCTTCTCGTAGGTCGTGTCTCGTGGGTCTTGCCGCCCGGGGTCTGGGTGAGCCCGGGCGGTCGAGCATCAGGTGTCAGGAGAACTGCATCCCGCCGTCCACCAGCATCGTCTGCCCCGTGACGTAGTCGGAATCCTCCGAGGCGAGGAAGGACACCAGGCTGGCTACGTCGTCGGGGACCGAGACCCGCCCCAGCAGGATGTCTCCGGCGTACTTCTTGATCGCCTCGCCCTTCTGCAGTCCCTCCTCCTCCGCCAGCTTCTCGTCGATCAGGTCCCACATCGCGGTGCCCACGATCCCGGGGCCGTAGGCGTTGACCGTGATGCCGTATTTAGCCCATTCCATGGCGGCGGCCTGGGTCATCCCGCGCACCGCCCATTTGCTCGCGGAGTAAGGGGATAGCAGCGCGAAGGGGCGGAACGCCACGATCGAGGCGGCTCCGATGATCTTCCCGCCCGAGCTCTGCTCCTTCATCTGCCGCGCCGCCGCGCGGTAGGAGAGGAACACCCCGGTGACGTTGACGTCCATGACCTTCTGGAAGTCCTCCACGGAGTAGTCGAGCAGCGACTGGACCTGCGCGATGCCGGCATTGGCGACGAACACGTCCAACGAGCCTCCGGCCTCGACCGCCGAGCGGACCAGCGCCTCGGTGGAGGCCTCGTCGGTCACATCGACCTCGGCGGCGCTGGCCTGACCGCCCGCCTGGCGAATGGTCTCGGCGGTCTCCACGGCCCCCTCCTGCATCCCCGGCAGATCAGCGACGACGACGTGGAGCCCGTCCCGTCCGAGTCTCTCCGCGATGCCGCGGCCGATGCCGCGCCCTGCTCCGGTGACGACGGCGACCCTCTGATGTGTGCTCATGAGTGGTTCTCCTCCTGGTTGATGGTGAGCACAGTCTGTGACGCACGGCACAGCCGGAACCAGGTGGCTTCTCGTCCAGTGAGAATCAGCCGGAGCGCATGTACCTGCTGCATCGGCCGGCGTACTCCCGCAGCGCGGACTCTATCTGCGACTCCTTCCCGGCGGCGCTGCGGCTGGGCATGCTGATCGCGATGGCGCCGACGTTGAGGCCGCTGCTGTTGCGCACGGGCACTGCTGCACAGGTGGTCCGGGGCAGAAACTCCTCGTGCTCCCAGGCGATTCCCCGGGTGGAGACGGCTTCCAGGTGTTCGTCGAGCAGGTCCTCGCGGGCGATCGTGTGCGAGGTGAGCACCGGCATCCCGCGCGCCCGGATGTAGGAGCTTCGCTGCTCCTGGGTCATCCCGGAGAGCAGGATCTTCCCGAAGGCGGTGGCGTGGGCTGCCTCGTGGAAGCCGAACCGGAGCGGACGCAGCCGCGGGTGCTTCTCGCAGTCCGAGAGGTAGGTGAGCAGGATGTCCGAGCCTCGGTAGACGGCGAAGTAGGACGCCGTCTGCAGGGTTCGGTGCAGATCGTCGGTGGCCCGCCTGATCGCCGCGGGGGCGACCAGGCGCTGGCGGAAGGAGAGTCCCAGGTCAAAGCACTTCGGACCCAGCTCGAAGCGGCCCTCCTCTTTCAGGTGCACCAGGTACTGCGTGGCCACCAATTCGTGGAGCAGCCGGTACACGCTGGGCAGCGGGATCTCGAGCCGCTCGGCGACGTCGCGGGCAGTGGCGCTTCCGGAGCCGGCGACGGCCTCCAGCACGGCGAAGGTGCGGTGGATGACGGCGATGGCGGGCATGGGCGCTCTTTTCCGGCAGCAGAGGGACCTCGGAGGACGTTCTCGTGGGGTGATAATCCACCTGTCACTCAGTGTTCCAGATCACATAGCGTGGGTGGGCAATCACATCATGACCATGCCCGTCCCGCAGCGTCCGGAGCAAGAGATCCCCGCCGGACCGGGGACAGCTGGCGCAGCCCAAGGAGCGTCCCGATGGTTTTCCCCGCGAAATATCCCTCGCTCAATGCGACAGAGATGACTGAGGAGGCACGGCAGACCCTGATCCGGGTGCTTCGAGTCGCCTTCCCGCATGAGCGCGTGCCCGACGGCCCCTACGAGCGCACCGCGGACACCATCCTCACCGAGGCGCAGAATGAGACCTGGTTCCGGGTGGCGCTCACCCAGGGGCTGCTCTCACTGAACCAGCTGGCCGACGGCGACTTCCGCAGTCTTGACGACGCCGCGGCGCTGCGGGTGCTCCGCCGAGTCGAGGGGACCGAGTTCTTCGGCTTTGTTCGCCGCACCGCCGTGCTGAACCTCTACGACGATGCCGAGGTGTGGACGGAGCTCGGCTACGAGGGGGCCTCCTACGACCAGGGCGGCTATCTCAGCCGCGGGTTCAACGACCTCGACTGGCTGCCGGACCCCCGGGTCGAGTTCCCCGAGGGGGAGACGATGCCGGAGATGGCCCCGGGCGCGGCGAGGACCCCGCGGCCTGCGGCCGCCGGGCCGCGAAGCGACAGCACCAATCAGCCCGGCTCCACCAGCTCAGACATGGAAGAGGTGAAGAAGTGATGCCCACCGTTCCTGAGAACCACACGCCAGGCAGAAGCGTCACGGCACACGAGATCGACCAGGACGAGGAGGCCGTGGTCATCATCGGCTCCGGCGCCGGAGGAGGCACCCTCGCCTACGAGCTCACGGCGCAGGGCATCCCGGTGGTGGTCCTGGAGGCAGGGCCGTATCTGACCCACGACGACTATGTGAATAACGAATGGGAGTCCTTCAACCAGATGGCCTGGCTGGATCCGCGCACCACCTCAGGATCCTGGCGTGTGGCGCGCGACTTCCCCAACCTCCCGGCCTGGATCGTCAAGGCTGTCGGCGGAACCACCACGCACTGGTCCGGGGCGACGCCCCGCTTCAAGGAGCACGAGTTCCGGACCCGCAGCGTGTACGGCAGGGTCGAGGGTGCCAACCTGCTGGACTGGCCGATCGGTCTGGCGGACCTCGCCCCCTACTACGACCGTGCCGAGAAGGCGATGGGGTCCACCCACATGCACGGGCGCCCGCCGCTGCCGGGGAACAACAACTACAAGGTGTTCGCCAACGGCGCCGAGCGCGTGGGCTATAAGTACTACGCCACCGGCCCCTACGCCACCAACGCGGAGGAGTACGACGGCCGTCCGGCGTCGATCCAGGACGGGTTCAACTTCCAGGGCGACAAGAACCGCTCCAAGTGGTCCACCCTGGTGCGCGAGATCCCGCGGGCCGAGAAGACCGGCCTGTTGGACCTGCGCCCGGAGTCTCAGGCCGTGCAGATCACCCACGACGCCCAAGGGCGGGCCGATGCGGTGCTCTACCTGGACAAGGAGGGTAACCTGCACCGCCAGGCGGCGAAGGCGGTGTGCCTGGCGGCGAACTCGATCGAGACCCCCCGGCTGCTGCTGCTCTCCGCCACGCCGACTTTCCCCGAGGGCCTCGCCAACTCCTCCGGGCAGGTGGGTCGGAACTACATGCGCCACCTCACCGGCACGGTCTGGGGCCACTTCGAGCAACCGGTGCGGATGTACCGCGGCGAGACCATGGCCGGAATGATCGGCGACGAGTCGCTCTATGATCCGGATCGTGGCTTCGCCGGCGGCTACTACCTGGAGACGATCTCGCTCGGGCCGGCCTTCATGGCCGCGTTCGTCGAGCCCGGCTCCTGGGGGCCTGACTTCGCGAGGCTGCTCGATGCCTACACGAACTCTGCGGGGATGTGGATCGTCGGAGAGGACATGCCGCAGGAGACCAACCGGGTCACGCTGAACACCACGCTGAAGGATGAGAGCGGCCTCCCGGTGCCCAACGTGCACTACGACGACCACCCCAATGACATCGCCATGCGCGAGCACGGCTATGCCTCCGGGGAGAAGATCTACAACGCGGTGGGCGCGACGTCCACGCACCGGACACCGCCGTACCCCTCCACGCACAACCTCGGCACGGCGCGGATGAGCGCGCGCCCGGAGGACGGTGTGGTCGACGGCTGGGGGCGCTCCCATGACGTGCCGAACCTGTTCATCTCCGACGGCTCGGTGTTCACCAGCGGCGCCGCGGCGAACCCCACGCTGACCATCGTGGCGCTGGCCATCAGGCAGGCGGAGCACATCGCCGCAGAGCTCAAGGCGCAGCGGCTCTGACCGTGGCGGCTGCGATCAGCCCGACGGCGCAGCCCGGCGCCTCCACGCTGGCAGAGACCCCGGCTGGCCTCGTCGAGGCGTTGCGTGGCGTCGTCGGCGAGGTCGGCGTGCGGGCCACCGACCGTCTCGGCTCCGCCCACGACGCCTCGCACTACCTGCTGACGCCGCAGGCCGTGCTCCGGCCGAACTCCGTGCAGGAGATCGTCGGCCTCTTCCGGGAGGCTCAACGGGCCGGCACCCCGGTGACGTTCCGCTCGGGAGGCACCAGCCTCTCCGGACAGGCCGTCACCGAGCACCTGCTGGTCGATGTGCGCCGGCACTTCGGTTCCATCGAGGTGCTCGACGGCGGGGACCGGGTGCGCTGCGGGCCGGGGGCGGTGCTGCGGCAGGTCAACGCGCGGTTGCAGCGTCACGGTCGCAAGCTGGGCCCAGACCCGGCGAGCGAGATCGCCTGCACCATCGGCGGCGTGGTGGCCAACAACTCCTCCGGGATGGCCTGCGGCATCGAGGCGAACACCTACCGGACGCTGGACTCCTCGGTGTTCGTGCTGCCCAGCGGCACCGTGGTGGACACCTCCCGCCCGGAGGCCGACTCGGAGCTGGCCGAGGCCGAACCCGAGCTCCACCGGGGACTCCAGACGCTGCGCGAGGAGCTGCGAGCGGACGAGGAGTCGGTGCAGCGGATCACCCGGCTGTACTCGATCAAGAACACCATGGGCTACGGACTCAATTCGTTCCTGGACCACACAGAGCCGGTGCGCATCCTGGAGCATCTGGTCATCGGCAGCGAGGGGACGCTGGCCTTCCTGGCCGAGGCCACGCTGCGCACCCTGCCGATCCGGCCCCATGTGGCTACCGGGTTGCTGATCTACCCTGACCTGCGCTCGGCCACGGCTAGCCTCCCCGAGCTGGTGGCCGCGAAGCTGGCCACGGTGGAGCTGATGGACGCCACCAGCCTGCGGGTCTCCCAGCGAGATCCGAAGTCGCCCGAGGAGATCCGGGCGCTCGCCGTCGAGGACCACTGCGCGCTGCTGGTGGAGTTCCAGGAGGCCGACGAGCAGGCGCTGCAGGGGCGGCTGCACAGCGCGGCGGCGCTGTGGGAACGGCTCCCGCTGGTAGTCCCGGCGCAGCTGACCACGAACGCCGCGCGCCGCGCCGCGTTCTGGCACACCCGCAAGGGCCTGTTCACCGCCGTGGCCGGCAACCGGCCGCAGGGGACGACGGCGCTGCTCGAGGACATCGCGGTCCCGGTGGAGCGGCTGGGCGAGACCTGCGAGGCGCTGAACCAGCTCTTCGACACCCACGGCTACGCCGATACGGTCATCTTCGGCCACGCCAAGGACGGCAACATCCATTTCATGGTCACCGAGTCCTTCGGGGACGGCTCCATCACCGGGGTGGACCGCTACGCCGCGTTCACCGAGGACATGGTGGAGTGCGTGCTGGCGCGCGGGGGCACCTTGAAGGCGGAGCACGGAACCGGCCGGATCATGGCGCCGTTCGTGCGTCGCCAGGTGGGGGGCCAGCTCTACTCGGTGATGCACCGAGTCAAGGCGCTGGTGGACCCGCACCAGATGCTGAACCCGGGGGTGCTGCTGAGCGAGGATCCGCAGGCGCACCTGAAACACCTCAAGATATCCCCCGAGGTCGAGGAGGAGGTCGATCGGTGCGTGGAATGTGGCTACTGCGAGCCGGTGTGTCCCAGCCGACGGCTGACCACGACCCCGCGGGAGCGGATCGTGCTCAGGAGGGAGATCGCGCGTGCCGAGCAGGCCGGGGATTCCGCGCTGGCGCAGACGCTGCGCGAGGAGTACGAATACGACGCGGTCCAGACCTGCGCCGCGGACGGGATGTGTGAGACCGCCTGCCCGGTGTTCATCAACACCGGGGACCTGGTGCGCCGGCTTCGGGCGGAGACCAGCTCCGCCGCGCAGCAAAAGCTGTGGAAGACGGCGGCCACGCACTGGGGCTTCTCGACCCAGGCCGGCGCGATCGCCCTGACGGCCGCCAGTCTGAGCCCTGCCCTGCTGCCCCGGGCCGGCTCGAACGCCGCGCGGAGCCTCCTCGGCGAGGAGAACGTCCCAGGCTGGACCGTGGACCTGCCGCGCGGGGGTCGACGTCGGCCGGTCCGCCGTGACCCGCAGGCCGAGGTCGTCTGGTTCGCCAGCTGTACCCAGACCATGTTCGGCGCGGCACAGGAGCCGGGTGAGCGGGAGCTCGGCGGCGTGGGGCAGGCGTTCCAGCGGCTCTGCGCGGCCGCCGGGGTGCGTGTGCGCACGCCGGAGACGCTGCCCTCGCTGTGCTGCGGCACGCCATGGAAGTCCAAGGGGATGATGCAGGGCTATGAGCAGATGCGACGCACCGTTGCCGAGGCGCTGTGGGAGGCGACCGAGGGAGGCAGGCTGCCCGTGGTCAGCGATGCCAGCTCCTGCACGGAAGGCCTCGAGGTGCTGATGGCCGATTCTGGGCGGACGGAGCGCCCGATCGAGGTACTGGACGCCATCACTTTCACCTCGGAGAGGATCCTGCCGGCTCTGCGCGAGCAGGGGGCGCTGTTCTCGCCTCCGCTGAGCTCGGTGGCGTTGCACCCGACCTGCTCCTCCACCCGGCTCGGCCTCGACCCCGCGCTGGAGAAGCTGGCTTCCGCCGTGGCGAGGGAGGTTCATGTGCCACAGGCTTGGGACTGCTGCGCCTTCGCCGGAGACCGCGGGATGTTGCACCCGGAGCTGACCGACTCCGCCACGGCGCTCGAGGCGGCCGAGGTGCGGGAATTGCGGGCGGCGGCTCATGCCTCCACGAATCGCACCTGCGAGATCGGGATGACCCGGGCCACGGGTCGGCCCTACCGGCACATCCTTGAGCTGCTGGCTTCTGCGCTCCCGACCCGATGAGGGCCGAGGGGCACCGAGACCCCGACCGGCGGCCGAGGGGTGAGACGAGGTGGGGCGTCCTCAGTTCGTGGGATATGGATCGTGAGGCGGAGTATTCGCGAGGGCTGATTCCCGGGTGAGGCTGACGAAGACGACGGCTTGACAGGCGGTGTCGGGGCCCACCTCCTGATGAAGGCGAGCCCCGTCCTGCTTCGCTGAATCGCAGCTGCCCTGCACCTCGATCATCGAGCGCGGTGGGCCGTGAAGCCGATTCAGTTCTTGATGTAGCCGTTGGGATTGAGCACGAACTTCTTCGCCGCGCCCTTATCGAATTCTGCATAGGCAGCCGGCGCGTCTTCAAGCGCAATCGCCGTGGCGCTGACGGCCTTGGCGATCTGTACCTTGTCCTGCAGAATCGCCTGCATGAGGTGGCGGTTGTACTTCATGACCGGGCACTGTCCGGTGGCGAAGGACAAGGACTTGGCCCAGCCCAGTCCCAGACGGATCGAGAGGGACCCTACCTGGGCGGCCTCATCGATCCCACCCGGGTCTCCGGTGACATAGAGGCCAGGAATGCCGAGTGCGCCACCGGCTTCGGTGAGGTCCATCAGCGAGTTGAGAACGGTTGCCGGGGCCTCCTGCGCTGAATCAGCGCCGTGCCCACGTGCCTCGAAGCCGACCGCATCCACGCCACACTCCACCTCAGGCACCCCGAGGATCTGCTCGATCTGGTCTCGGGGATCGCCCTTGGAGACATCGACGGTTTCGCAGCCGAAGGAACGGGCTTGGGCCAGTCGCTCCTCGTTGAGGTCGCCGACGATCACCGCGCCCGCACCGAGAAGCTGTGCTCCGACCGCGGCGGCGAGTCCGACGGGACCTGCGCCGGCGATGTATACCGTGGATCCTGGTCCGACGCCGGCAGAGTAGGCGCCGTGGAATCCGGTCGGAAAGATGTCCGAGAGCATGGTCAGATCCAGGATCTTCTCGAGCGCCTGATCCCGGTCCGGGAACTTCAGCAGGTTCCAGTCGGCGTAGGGCGTCAGCACGTACTCCGCCTGTCCGCCGACCCAGCCTCCCATGTCCACGTATCCGTAGGCGCTGCCCGGGCGGTCCGGGTTCACGTTGAGACAGATTCCGGTCTTGCGCTCCTTGCAGTTGCGGCATCGCCCGCAGGAGATGTTGAACGGCACCGAGACGATATCGCCGACCTTGATGAACTCAACATCGGAGCCTACTTCGATCACCTCACCGGTGATCTCGTGTCCGAGCACGAGGCCTGCAGGGGCGGTGGTCCGGCCGCGCACCATGTGCTGGTCGGAGCCGCAGATATTCGTGGCGACGGTCCGGAGAATGGCGCCGTGCGGCACCTTGCGGCCGATGTTGGCGGGATTGACGCCTGGTCCATCCCTGAGCTCGAACTCGGGGTAGGGGGTATCCACGACCTCGACCACACCCGGACTCTTATACGCGATTGCACTGTTTGTAGACATTGCTATCCTCTCCTTGGGCCGCGACGGCAAGATTCCGCCACATGTTTAAAGTCTCTATTTGGGTGTGATTCTTCTCAATGACCCTTGTGGCTGGCCGCAGCTCTACCTTCGGGTAGGTCGCGTCAGTAGGATGAGAAATATGGAACGCGTCACACTGCCCGACGGCCAGCTCCACCCGCTCTTCGAGGTTCTCGCTTCACCGCTCGGCCTGATCGTTCGTGGGCTCTCCGATCTGCTGAGCCCACTGGTGGCCCACTCGGCGTTGATCATGCTCACCGCCGATCCCAGCGGCGGGCGCATCCAGTGCTGCGGCGATCCGACCGTCCAGCGCGGGGTTCGAGGACTGGATCTCGATCAGCTCAGGAGCAAGATCGGCGGCGTCGAGGGCGTGCACGGAACCACACTGCGCGTCGGCGATGCCCGGCGCCCCGCGATCCAGGTGGTGGCCCGCAACGGTGCGCTCCTGGTGCTCACCGATCCCGGCCCGGTGGCGGATCTCGACCCGCTGCTGGACATCTGGAACATCGTCGCTCTGCACGTGCAGGAGCGCGCAGATGAAGCCGCCCCCGACTATCTGCGACATGCACGCTCCACCGCAGGGCTGCGCCTGCAGGTGCTGAGCGAGATCAAGGACGAGTACTCCGCGACCCTGGACAGCATCCTCGTTCCGCTCAGGTCGGGGCAGCTGTCCGATGCCTCCGCGCGAGACGCCGCCATCGCGAGGTCCGCCGCGGGCTTGAAGCGACTTCGTGGGATGACCGAGCAGGCACACACCGTGGCGGCAGAGTCGGTGACGCTGGCCTTCGCGCGGCTGAAGGAAGAACTCTGGTCCGCCGCGCGGTCCTGGCACGTTGAACTGGAGTTCATAGAACCTCCTGAGGGTGACCATCTGATCCCTGACGATGTGGCCCGTGGCGCCAGAGCCGTGGTCCACCGGTTCATTCTCAGCCGGATGCAGCGCTCCGAGATCAGCCGTGTGCGCGTGCAGTGGTCCTGCGACGGGACCGACCTGATCGTCAAGGTTCGGGATGATGGTGATGGTGGGACCGCAGATGACGAGACTCTGCTGCAGAGCGTTCAGCAGCGCATCCATGCCCTCCGAGGCCAGCTGGCGGTCAACTCCACGTCGGGATGGGGTGCCGAGCTCTCAGCGGTCCTGCCCCTGGAGCCTCCCTTGGTTCGACCCTCCACGGCCGCCATAGCGGGTCTGCGGCCACGGGAGATGCAGGTGGCGAACCTGCTTGCTTCAGGCAGCCGGAATCGCGCCATCGCTGAAGAGCTGGGTATCAGCGAGAACACGGTGAAGTTCCACATCTCACGGATCCTGCACAAGCTGCAGGCCGGGTCCCGGGCGGAGGCCATCGCCACGCTCCTCACGGAGCAACAGACCTGAGAGTCCCGGAACCGGTTCACCATCTCCGAGCCCCGACCCGGTGGGCTACTGTGTCAGCGCCTCATCCAGGATCCGAGCCTGTTGCAGTGAGAAGTGATCCTCGCCCTCCGGATACTCGGCCATGACCTGCTTGAATCCCTGTTGGCGGTACCAGGCCGAGCCCTCTCGGGTGGCTGTGACTGCGTCGAACGGGGCGTAGGGGACCGAGCCGTCATCCAATGTTCCGGTCACCCAGATCAGGTCCAGGGACAGTCGCTGCTCCGCGCTAGGTTCTTCCACGGCTATCTGTGGAGCTCCTCCGCCCCCGATCATCACGGCGCCACCTGTGACCACCTCAGGAGTCCGGGGAAGCACGCCATAGGTGATCATCTCGGCTCCTCCCGAGTACCCCATCCACCAGACCCGCTCAGGATCGACGGGAAAGGACTGCGTCACGCGTTCGGTCAACAGGTCGTTCAGCCACGGAAGGTTCGTGGAGATGTCCTGCCACCAGGTGACCTCGCCCTGCACATCCGGCGTCAGCGGAGCCAACAACACCATGTTCTGGGACGCGGCGACCGCGGCGAGACAGTTCAACAGACCATCGGGGTTCTCGAACTCAGCGCCGCCGTCCCCGTGGAGCCTCACCACGACCCCGACTGGCTCATCGAAGTCCACGCCCCTGGTGAACAGGTGGTAGCTGCTGGTCGTGTCGCCCGAGGTGAACTCCTGATCAAGCTGGATCGCCTCCGCGGCGCCATCAGGCCCACCGGACTCACCAGGCTCACCGGACTCGTCGGCAACGCCGATGCCGGTCACGCGGTCGGGCTGAGCGCGCGGGTCTGGCGGCAGGATTCCGTGGGCCTCACACCGGGCCGGGGAATTCTCCTCCGTCTCGGTGGCCTCGTCCTCGCCCAGGAGCAGGCTCATGACGAAGAGCCCGAGGACTCCGGCGAGCACGGCCGCCAGCAGTCCGCACAGCAGCACCCAACGCGTGGTCATAGTGGTCATCCTTGCGCCTGCGCCGTGCGTCGGCCCCGATGCTTCTTCGGAGACTCCTGTCGACGGATCTGATCGGGGTCATGCACCGCCCCGGGTGGCCTCTGCCATGAGTCTAGGAGATGCTCGGTCGCGGGGGAGCGAAAAGGCGCCAGGGTCAGCGTGATCAAGGATGGATCTTCCACTCAGCGCAGATCGGGCAGCATCGGCTCGAACAGCCAGCCATGCAGCAGCGACCGCGCGGGCTGCCCGGTGACTCGCTCGGCATGGTCGAGGAAGTCCGCGGTGGTCACGGAGCCATATCGATTCTCCGCCGTCCATGAGCGCAGCACCCGGAAGAACATCTCCTCACCGGAGAACATGCGCAGTGCGTGCAGCGTGAGCGCCCCGCGCAGGTAGATCCGGTCGTCGAACATGTCGGGTCCGCTGGGATCGGCGAGCACGATGTTCTGAGGCAGCGAGGCCAGCCGGTCGTGCGCCGCGCGAGCGTGTGCATCGGCGCCGAGCTGGCCGGAGGCTTCCGACCACAGCCACTCCGCGTAGCTGGCAAAACCTTCATTGAGCCAGATGTCGGTCCAGAGTCGCGGAGTCACGGAGTTGCCGAACCATTGGTGGGCGAGTTCATGGGCGATCAGGCGCTCGGAGTCCCAGCCCGGGCTCAGGTGGTTCGCCCCCAGGATCGACAGCGGTTGAGATTCAAGCGGAATCTCCAGTTCGTCGTCGGTCACCACGACCGTGTAGGCGCTGAAGGGATACTCGCCGAAGTCTCGTTCGAAGACCGTCAACATCGCATGTTGCTTCGCCAGGGCGTCCTGCGCCCGCTGCCACTGGTGCTCCCCGCAGGCCAGCCCCAGGGGCACTCGGGCCGGAGGGTGCGCAGCAGCTGCGATCGGACCGCGCCGGTATGCTCCGATCTGGACCGTCGCGAGGTAGGTCGCCAGCGGTCGGTCGGACTCCCAGGTCCAGGCCGTGCGGCTGCCCTCAGCGGTCACCTGACGCAGCTCTCCGTTGCTGATCGCGGTGTAGTCCGAGTCGAGCACAACCTTGCAGCGGTAGGTGGACTTGTCACTGGGGTGGTCGTTGCAGGGGAACCAGGTGGCTGCCCCATTGGGCTGCCCGGCCACCAGCGCGCCGTCGCTGAGTTCCTCCCAGCCGACGGCGCCCCACGGGCCCTTCCTCGGTCGGGGCTTTCCTCGATAGTCCACGTCGATGATGAGCGCCTGGTCCGTGGCGAAGCGACCCGGGAGCACGAGCTTCGTGCGGGTCTGTTTGTACCGGGTCTGGGTACCGTCGAGGAGCACCTGGCTGACCTTCAGGCCGCACAGATCAAGCTCGATGCTGGAGGTCTCGGTGAGTACGCGCACGTGGAGCCTTGCGTGGCCGGTGAGGCGGTTCGGCCGGACCTCATAGTCGAGATCCAGGTCGTAGTGCTCGACCTTCAGCTCCGCTGAACCTGAGGTCGGAGTGTAGGGGTCTGGCTGGCTCATGGTGAAACACGCGTCCTTCTACAAGATCGAATTTCCAGGCTGCGGCCCCGCCCGCCGCGAAGCGGTGTGAGAATGAGCTGACTCGATGACATGCAGCGCTCAACACGGGTTTCGGGAGGTGGGTCGGTGGAATGGACGTTCGGGGCTGACCGCGATGCGGACTCGGTCGTCCGCGCCCTGGTGGCGCGGACCTACGGCGTGGACCCGCTCCGGGTGGAGCTGCCGCGCCGAGGCGGAGTGCCCGAGGCCAGGATCGACGGACACCGGGTTGAACTCTCCAGGTCCCGCTCGAACGGATACCTCGCAGCGGCCTGTGCCGGCCCCGGGGAAGAGTCTTCCCTGGGGATCGACATCGAGCTGGTCCGACCGTTCCTGGAGTCGGTCACTGAGCCCGTCGAGTTCGCCGAGGTGGTTCTGGCACCCGAGGAGCTGAAGTGGTTCCGTGAGACGAGGGGTGCGGCCAGGGCCCGGCGGCTGGCCTGGCTGCTGCGCGCCTGGGTGCGCAAGGAGGCGGTGCTCAAGTCGCTGCACACCGGGTTCGACACCGGCCGCGGCGGCCTGTCGCCCATTGCGGTGGTGCTGAACGCGCCCTGGGAAGCGCCGGTCTGTCTCAGCCACGACCAGATCACGGTGACCGACCTGCGCACCCTGACCGGAAACGCCGCCCTGACCGGGACCGAAGGTCAGGTCAGGACCGAGGGCCCGGTCGGGGAGAACGCCCGGGACAGCGGTCTGGTGATGCTGGCTCTTGCAGAGAACCCGGGCCCGATCAGTCGTCCTGATCGATGACCCAGCGGGTCGAGGCAGAGTCCGTCCTGGAACGACTAGCCCCGTCGACCCTGCGACCAGGGCCCGGAATCTCCGCGGTTCTCGGAGGTGCCGGAGCCCTCGGTCTTGCCCCGCCAGCGTTCCTTCACATCCTCGGGCAGGTCGTCCCATGGCTCCGCTTCAGACATCATCAGGCCGGCGAGCAGCTTTCTGCGTTCTTCGTACAAGGCTTTGGCCGCGTCGTCGCGATTGCTGCGCACGTACCCCTCCAGCACCTTGGAAGACAAAGGACAGAATGCGCGCACACGTGGCTGCGCCTGGTTCTCGAACGTCAGTCTAGTGGACCGAGAATCACAGGACGCTCAGTGTCTTGATAGCGGTGTCCTCTCTTCCAGGCGGTTGCTGACCCGGTCCCGCACGGTCTTGGTGGCCACGGAGATGCCGTGTTCCAGCGGGCCTGGGCCTTGGAAGTGTCTCCAGACCAGTGCGAACCCGGTGGCCGCCAGCATCTGAATGATGAAGGACACCCATGGCGCATAGGCGAGGATGCCGGTGGCCAACATCAGCAGATGCGCACAGTACAGCGTCAACGTCATGCTGCCGATCGCCGCCAAGGGCTGCACCACGCGTGCGGCCCAGCGCCCCAGCAGCAGCATCGCTCCCAGCACGGCCGTCGCGATGCCCAGCGAATGCAGGACCTCGAACGGCGTCGAGGTATAGGGGGCCAAGACGGTGAGCCACCACCAGGTGGTGCTCGGGAGGTCCGGTGGCGGACCCCAGGTGAGGAATTCCTCGATCTCTACCGCTGACCACGGGGTCGCCGCGAACAGCTGACCGCGGCCGCCCAGCGGGCCCTGCAGCAGCGCCGAGCTCAACCAGACGACGACGGCGACAACGGCACCGGTGATGAACAGTCGGATGGCCGTGGATTTCGCCTGCAGATCGAGGCGTCCGATCGCCATGCCGGCACACACGTAGGCCAGCCACGGGATGACGGGGAAGCTGCCGGTGAACAACACCACGCTGAGGAACGCGATCGGGTCCGTGACCAGTGTGGTGAGGGTCGGATCGTAGCCGTCGAGGGTCGGCAGCGAGTTCTGCGTCAGATGGACCAGCACCGGGCCCAGCACCGCGATCCCGACGGCGACCGCCACCAGCGCCCGGAATGAGAGCCGGAGCAGTGGGATGGCCAGCAGGAACATGGCGCCGTAGTAGACCAGGATGATGGCGGCCGGCGGGTCGGCGTAGGCCAGGAGCAGCCCCAGGACGGCGATCAGCACCGCCCGCACGGCGAGCGCCGCCTTCGCGGCGGTCATCGCGTGGCCCCGCAGCGGGCGTCGCCCGCCCGTCAGGAACGCCAGCGTCACGCCTGCCAGCAGTGCGAAGAGCGTTGCCCCGACCCCGGAGAAGGCAGACCAGATGAAGGTTGGGCCGCCGTTCTGCGTCCAGGACGGAAGAACATGGATGGCCACCATGAAGACCAGCGCGAGACCTCGAGTCGCATCGACCGCGATCAGGCGGCGCTTGGGCTTCTGCCCGGCCGAGGCGGCCGAGGCGAGGGCTGGGGCACCCCGGGTTGTCCCCTTCATGGCAGTCTCAGGCTGAGCACCGGCCGTGCGCCGCCGGACTGGTACACCGTGGCCTCCGCAGAGACCATGGCTCGAGCCGGCATGACTCGGTCCGGGATCCCGGACTCCGCCAGGTCCAGCGAGAGCTGCCGGCTCTCGGCGTCGTCGAGATCCAGCAGCGGCAGGCGCACAGGCCCGCCGGGCAGGCCCTGCATCGCCAACGCAGCCTTGACCGAGGCGGCTGCGGGCGCGCGGAACATGCCCTCATAGATGGCGAGCAGCTGACGGTGGATGCCGGCGGCCTGAACGGTTCTTCCCTGCTGGTGACAGCGTTGCAGGTGGCGCAGCAGGTCGGCGGCGACGTGGCCGACCACAGACACGAACCCGGTTGCTCCGATCGAGAGCAGCGGCAGGTTCAGCATGTCGTCCCCCGAGTAGTAGGTCAGGTCCGTGTGCCGCATGACCCAGGAGCTCGATGCCAGATCGCCCTTGGCGTCCTTGACCGCAACGATCTGCGGGTGCTGCGCGGCCGCAGCGAAGGTCTCCCGGCTGATCGCGACCCCGGTGCGTTTCGGGATGTCGTAGAGCATCACGGGCAATGATGTGCTCTCTGCGACTGCGGTGAAGTGCCGCAGCAGCCCGGCCTGGCTGGGACGGCAGTAATATGGCGCGACCACCAGCAGGCCATCGGCGCCGGCCTCCGCAGCAGCCTGCGCCAGGTCGATGCTGTGCTGGGTGTCGGCCACCCCCACTCCGGCGATCACCGTGGCCCGTCCACCGACCGCGGCGGCCACCGTGCTGACCATCGCCGTCTTCTCCGCGTCGGTGGTGGTGATCGACTCCCCAGTCGTGCCGTTGACGACCAGGCCGTCGTTCCAACCGTCACGGGTGAGCCAGCCGGCAAGGTCCCTGGCGCCATCGAGGTCCAGCTGACCAGACGGGTCGAAGGGCGTCACCATGGCTGTCACCACGGTGCCGAAGGGGGGAGCGAGCCGAAACCTGAAATCGGGTGTCGAATCCATCGGGTCTCCTTCTTCCGTTCTCAACGAAGCGTCCCGGCGGGCGCCAGGGACTCTCGAGTCCCGGCGCTGACCTGAGTCCGCCGGATCGGGTTCCCGTTCCATGTGGTGGACTCCGGGATGGACTCCGAGCGCATCACCAGAGACCCTGCGCCCACACTTGCGTGGGCACCCAGGGAGCTTCCGGGGAGCACGATGCTGTTCGGCCCGAGCGAGGAACCCTCCTCGAAATGGACGCGGTCCAGTCGCATGATGCGGTCGTGGAACAGGTGGGTCTGCAGCACCGTGCCGCGGTTGACCGTGGCCGCCTTGTCGAGCTGGATCAGATCGAACTCGGGCAGCCACCAGGTCTCACACCAGACGCCGCGGCCGATGCGAGCACCCATTCCGCGCAGCCACAGGTTCAACAGCGGGGTGCCCAGGCTCATCCGAATCAGTCCGGGAACAGCAAGCGCCTCGGAGAAGCAGTCGGCGAGCTCGTTGCGCCAGACGAAGGAGCTCCACAGCGGCTTCTGGGTCGCCTTGAACCGACCGATGAGCAGCCACTTGGCCGCCATCGGGATGAGAGCGGCAACTATTCCGCTGGCCAGCAGCACCGGTCCGGAGAACAGCACCGCGACCAGGAGGCCATAGGCGTCGAATATCGTGGAGAGCACGAAGACCGTGATCAGGGCCAGCCAGGCCGTGATGAACATCGGCACGATCCGGCACAGCTCGACGGTGGCGCGGGCGACCTTGAGCCGGCGGCTGGGCTCGTAGGTCAGCGAGGCATCGACGGGTTCAGGGGCCCGCGGCAGCTCGATCGGCGGGTTGCCGAGCCACAGGGAGTTTGACGGCATGCTCTTCGGTGCGCTGGAGAGCACGGCGACCAGCGAGTTCGAAGGCATCCTCTGATCTGGACCGAGGATCGCCGAATTGCCGAGGAACGCCTTCTGCCCGACGCTGCCGCTCTCGAGCCGCAGCCAGCCGTGACGCACATACTTGGAGGAGACCAGCGAATGGTCGGCCAGGAACGCCTTGTCACCGACGCTGGTCAGATGTGGAACTGTTTCAACCGTGGCAGCTTCCACGTCCTTGCCCACATGTGCGCCCAGCAGGCGCAGCCAGAACGGGGTCGCCATGCTGCTGTAGAGCGGGTACATGTTGATCAGAGACTTCGACATCAGCTGCCCGGACATCCAGGCGGCCCAGGCGGGAACGCTGTGCACCGAGTGGGTGCCTCGAGGCATGAGTCGACCCATCAGACGGACGGATCCGGCGAGCAGGCCGAGGTATGTCACCACGGTGATGATCACGAACACGGGTGTCCATGCGGCCAACGTCCACAGCGCAGGCGCCAGGGCCTCGAAGTCGGAGATCAGGTAGAACATGAGGGCTGCGCCGGGCAGCGGTGCCGCCAGCGCCAGGAGTCCCAGCAGGGCGAGCCCGATCGGGTACAGCAGGTCGGTGCCGCGGGAGTGCGGGCTTTCCTGCTGCGTCGATTCCGGCCAGTCTTGTCCTGAGGTGCCGACCCGCTCCAGCGGCGAGCCTGCCCAGTATTCGTTCTTCGGGACCATGCCGGTGACCACGCTGGCGGGGGCGATCTCTGCGTCGTCGCCGATCACGGCGCCGCCCTGCAAGGTCGTCCTGGTGCCCACGCGGGCGTTCTGCCCGATGCGTACGATGCCGATGTGCAAGGTGTCGCCCTCGAGCCAATGCCCGGCGAGGTCCACGTCGCGCTCGATGGACGCCCCCGACTCGATCGCGGCCAGGCCGGTGACCGGCGGAAGCGCGTCCAGGTGCACGTCCTTGCCGACTCCGGCACCCAGGGCGCGCGCGAATGCTGGTGCCATGGGGGTGCCCATGAGCCCGTCCAGCTGGCAGAAGGTCATGATCCGCTCTGCGGCCCAGAGCCGGATGTGTACCAGCCCGCCGCGTGGATAGATGCCTGGCCTGACCTGGAACAGCAGGAGTCGGGAGGAGGCGATCGCTGCCAGTGCTCGCGCTGGCAGGCTGAACAGGACCGCCCAGGCGATGATGGTCGGAACCAGCGGCGGGTTCGGAACCCACGGGGTCTCCCCGATCTGGAACAGCACCAGGCAGACGATGGCGATTCCGGTGACGTAGCGCAGGCCGATGATCCCGTAGAGGCTCGCGATCAGCGGCAGCTGCAGGAAGCCGGTCCATCGCGGCGTGGGACGGGTCGTTCGTTCTACCGCGGATGTCGGATCCAGCTGCCGCAGGTGTGAGGACATCGCCGAAAGCGTGGGGTGGGCGTAGAGGTCAGCGATCGAGACATCCGGGTAGCGCTTGCGCAGCATCGAGACCAGCTGGGCGGCGCTCAGGCTGGAGCCGCCCAAGGTGAAGAAGTCACTCTCTGCGCTCATGGGCACCGGTCCGAGCAGGCTGGTCCACTTCTCGGCCAGCCAGACGAAGTCGGTATGCAGCGTGGCCGCAGCGGCCGCCGCGCTCGGGTCTGCTGGCAGCGGCCAGGGCAGAGCCTTGCGGTCGACCTTGCCGGAGGTCTTCACCGGCAGTTCATCGATCACCGCAAGTGCGGGGACGAGCCGTCCCGGCAGCTGCTCACTGAGTCGGGCGCGGGCCTCGGCCAGGTCGATGACCTGCCCAGCAGCGGGCACCAGGTATCCGGCGAGGATTCCGTTGCCGTCCGGGCTCGTCTGCACGGCACTCGCGCCAGCGGCGACATTCGGCAGGTGGCTCAATGCATCATCGACCTCACCCAGCTCGATTCGCTGGCCGGCAAGCTTGACCTGATCATCCGCTCTGCCCACGAAAACCAGTCCCTCGATCTCGGCCCGCACCAGATCCCCGCTGCGATAGGCGCGCGGCCAACCGAGCGTGGTCATCGGCGCGTACTTCTCGGCGTCCTTCTCCGGGTCCAGATATCGGCCCAGTCCGGCTCCGCCGATCACAAGCTGTCCAACCTCGCCCCAGGGCACCGGCTGATCCTCGGCGTCCACCACTGCCAGCTGCCACCCGCGCAGCGGAAGCCCGATGCGCACCGGAGTAACGCCGTCGACCAGTGCCGCGGTGGAGACGACGGTGGCCTCGGTGGGTCCGTAGGTGTTCCACACCTCCCGGCCGTCGGTGGCCAGGCGTGCCGCGAGCTCGGGTGGGCAGGCCTCTCCACCGAAGATGAGCAGCCGGATGTTGTCCAGGGACTCCGCGGGCCACATCGCGGCCAGCGTCGGCACGGTGGAGATGGCGGTGATTCCGCGCGCAGCCATCCAGGGTCCGAGGTCTTCGCCGGCTCGGACAACGTCGCGGGGCGCAGGCACCAGGCAGGCGCCGTAGCGCCAGGCCAGCCACATCTCTTCGCAGGACGCGTCGAAGCCCACCGACAGTCCGGCAAGCACTCGATCACCTGGCCCAAGCGGTGCATCTACGCAGTAGACCGAGGCCTCGGCGTCCACGAACGCCGCTGCGGACCGGTGCGAGATCGCGACTCCCTTGGGCTTCCCGGTGGAGCCGGAGGTGAAGATGATCCAGGCGTCGTCGTCTCCGGTGGGGCGATGATATTCCCCGTGCGGGGGAGACTCTGGTCGGAGGTGCACGTTCAGACCGGATCCGATCACGGCGCTCACGCTGGCCTCTTCCCAGACCAGGTTGGCGCGCTCTTCCGGTTCGTCGTGATCCACCGGAACGTAGGCCGCACCACGGTTCATCGCTGCCAGGACGGCGATGTAGAGATCATTCGTCCCGGATGGCACGCGGATGCCCACCCGGTCTCCGGTGCCGACGCCGGACTCACGCAGGATCTGCGCCACCGATTCGATGCGGCCCAGCAGGTCCATGTAGGTCAGCGCGACGACGCCGTCGTCGAGCGCGATCGCGTCGGGATAGGTGTCCACCGTGGTGAAGAAGATGTCCAAAAGGGTGCGAGGGGCCGCAACAGCCCCGCCGGAGTAGACAGCGGTCGAAGGAGCGAGGTGTCTCCGATGGTCACTGAGCTTCGGAGTTCCGGCGGGCGCGGTCAGTGCAATGACCTCGTCCGATTTCTCTCCGCGTCGGACTGGGACAGAAGAAGCCTTCGATACAAGCTCCGGGGTCACCGAGGGGAGGGCCTTCGGCGAGCCTTCATATAGAACCATGAATCACCTTTTCGGCGGATAGCGTCAACGCCCCTATCGTTTCCAGGCGCGACCAATGGGTCCCGGTCCGCATGGCGGATCGGTTGTAACAGGGGATACGCGGGGATCTGGAGCGGCGTTCAACGCAGGGCCAAAGAATCTGCGGCACCTGACTCGGGGAGGTCTCTGTCAGAAGACGCGCAGGCGTCCTGCCGAGGAGTTCAGGCCATGGGATGCGTCGACGCGAGAGCGCGCGCATGCCCGGGTGAATACTCAGTTTCAAATGTGATTTTAATCACATCTTGTGGAAGCAAAGTGAGCGGGGCTACTCTACTAGTGGCTCAGCACTTAAGGACCGTCCCCGGTTGAAATCCTTGCACCGGAAGCGATAGGGGACTAGGAAGGTGAGTTCTTATGCCTGTTTCTTCCTCCGTTCAGCACCACACCCCCGTGAAGCTGCTCGCTGGTCACACCCGCCCGCCCAGTCGTTCCGATCTGCGCCGGCCCGTCGTCTGGCGCCGGCCTGCGACGGAGTACTCGGTGAGGTCCACGGCGGAGGAGAAACCTTGCTCACGCCCCACCGGGTCGGGCAGAGGTGTCCCCCATGCGCGCCGATGATGACTCGCCCTTCGAGGTGCAGGGAGCGTTCGCCGAGCATGGTGCTGCGCTCTATTCGTTCGCGCTCAACGCCCTCGGGGACCGCGCCGAGGCCGAGGACTGCGTCCAGGAAGCCTTCATCCGGGCCTGGCGGAGCAGAGATCGGTACAGCACATCACGTGGATCCGTGCGCACCTGGCTGTTCGCCATCACCCGGAATCTGGTCATCGATGCGCTGCGCGCCCGCGCCCGGCGCCCGGCACCCTCGGATCCGGAGAAGATCGCGTGGGCGAGCGAGCCGGTGACAGAGGACCTGCTCATCGTGGAGCGCCTGGTCCTCTACGAGTCCCTGGCGACCCTCACCTACGAGCACCGAGAGGTGATTGCCGCAGTTCAGCTGGACGCGTAGGGTATCAAGAGCTTTCGGAGCGGACCGGGATTCCGGTCGCGACCTTGCGGACGCGAATGTACTACGGGATGAGGTCCCTTCGGACTGCAATGGGAGGTGATGCTCACGATGACGGAAATGCCTTCGCGGCGCGCGGAGCTCATCGCCGGGGCGCTGACGGGCGACCTCAGTGACCACGAGCGGCTCGAGCTTGACCAGGCCCGAGCCGCAGACCCGTCGATCGACGTGGAGCTCGCAGAGCTTCGCTCGGCTGCCGCACGCCTGGACGCGGCGGACATCACCTGGCGCGAGGAGCCGCCGCCTGCGTCTCTTGCAGAGCGCATCCGGGCCGCCACCTCCGAGGCTGCCCCTGACTCCGAGGATGAGGATAGGCGCTCGGCATCCTGACCTCACTGGACCGCCCCTATCCGGATCAACGGCGAGGGTGAGGCCTGGAGATCCGTGCCTGCGCCTGACCTGCGGTCGGAATGCTCGACTGTTCAAGATCGCCTCGTATAGGTTGAGAACGAGGCGGAGCGACCGCACAGCATAGGAGGCGCCATGACTCAGCACCCAGGCCAGAACGAACCTTCTGAGGGCGAGGACCAGAACCCGGGCCAGCGCCCGGGAGAGACCCCTGAAGACGCCGACTCACAGGGTCACCAGCCCACCAGGCCACTGGGCGCCACGCCGAACGAGCCCCGCGTCCCCGGGCGTCCCCCCGGCCAGTCGCCGAACCAGCCGAACAAGCCTGGAACGGGCCCCGGCCAGCCCGACGCGGGCCGCTATGGTCAACCAGCGCCGCCGCAGCAGGCGCCAGGCGCCGGCCCCTCCGGCTACGATCCCTCGGGCTATGGGTATGCACAGCAGCAGGGCGGCTACCCCGGTCCGAACCAACCAGGCCAGCCGAACCAGCCCGGGCAGGGCCCCGGTCGACCCGGTCAGGGTCAGCCCGGCCCGGCCGCTCAGCAGTACCCTGGCCAGTACTCCGGTCAGCCGTACCAGCAGCCATACCCGCAGCCTCAGGGAGCCCCGACGAAGCACCGGTCGCCGGAGGGCAAGAACTTCTTTGCGGCGCTCTTCGACTTCTCGTTCCAGAGCTTCGTGACCGTCAAGTTCGCCAAGTTCATCTACGCGATCCTGATCGCGTTCATCGCACTGGGGTACCTGCTGGTCGTCATCACCGCCTTCACCGACAGCGCCGCCGCGGGCTTGCTCGTGCTTCTGCTGGGCTGGATCCCTGCGGTGATCTATCTGATCCTGATCCGGATCTCGCTGGAGTTCATGATCGCGCTGGTCCGCACCTCGCAGAACACCGCCGGGACCCGGACCGAGATCGAAGCGCTGCGGTCTGAGCTGAAGAACAGCCGCTGAGCCTCCGCGCCTCCTCCGGGCATGACGACGACGGCGCCTGATCCTCCACGTGGAGGACCAGGCGCGTCGTCGTTCAGTGGTTGTTCTGGATCTGCTGAGTCAGCCCAGATCCACCAGCACGGGGGCGTGGTCGGAGGCGCCCTTGCCCTTGCGCTCCTCACGGTCGATCGACGCGGAGCTCACGCGTTCGGTCAGTGCGGGCGAGCCCAGCACGAAGTCGATCCGCATGCCTTCCTTCTTCGGGAAGCGCAGCTTGGTGTAGTCCCAGTAGGTGTAGACCCCGGGGCCGGGGGTGTGGGGCCGGACGACCTCGGTGTAGCCGCTGTCCAGGAAGCCCTGGAACGCCTCGCGCTCGGGCGCTGAGACGTGGGTCAGGCCCTGCTCGCGGAAGAAGTCGATGTCCCAGACGTCCTCGTCCTGCGGGGCGATGTTGAAGTCGCCCATCAGCGCGATCTGAGCCTTGGGGTCCTCGTTCAGCCAGGACTGCGCGTGCTCATTGAGCTGCCGCAGCCAGGCGAGCTTATAGCTCATGTGCTCGTCCTCGAGGGAGCGCCCGTTGGGGACGTAGAGGCTCCAGATGCGCACTCCGCCGCAGGTCGCGGCGATGGCGCGGGCCTCCTGGATGGGGTCCTTGCCACCCTTGCCGAACACCGGCTGGTCTTCGAAGGTCCGTTCCACGTCCTTCATGCCGACTCGGGAGGCTATGGCCACCCCGTTCCACTGGCTCAGCCCGAAGTGCGCGACGTCGTAGCCGTTGGCCTCGAAGAGCTCCCAGGGGAAGTTCTCGTCCTTGCACTTGGTCTCCTGGATCGCCAGGACGTCCACGTCCGATCGATCCAGCCAGGCCTCGACCCGGTCGGCCCGGGCCCGCATCGAGTTCACATTCCATGTCGCAATCCGCATGGGTTCAAAACTACCAGCGGCCTTCGACGACGGCGCGGCGCAGCGTCACCGGCGGCGGTCACCACCGAGGCTGATGTTCAGCCGTGGCGCCACCAGTCGTCCTGGATGGTCACCGGGACGGTTCGCTTGTGTCGGGTGCGCAGGTAGTGCTCTTCCAGGACAGCTGCCTCGCTGTCCGGGATCTCGCGGCCCTCGAGGTAGTCATCGATGTGGTCGTAGCTGATCCCGAGCTCGGTCTCATCGAGCTGGCCGGGCTTGTCATCGAGGAGATCCGCGGTCGGGGCCTTGGACCAGAGCGTCTCGGAGGCGCCGAGGTGGCGCAGCAGCTGCCGGACCTGGCGCTTGTTCAACGTGAACAGCGGCAGCACATCGGCGCCGCCGTCGCCGTACTTGGTGAAGAATCCCGTGATGGATTCGGACCCGTGGTCGGTCCCGATCACCAGCGCGTCGTTCTCCCCGCCGATGGCGTACTGCACGGTCATCCGCAGCCGGGCCTTGACATTGCCGCGGTGGTAATCACGCATCGGCCGGCCCAGAGCCTCGTCGAAGGCGGCGTTGACCCCGGTCACGGCCTTCTCGATATTGAAGGTATGTGTCTGATCGGGGGCGATGAACGCCAGGGCGGCGTCGGCATCGTCGGCGTCGTGCTGGACGCCGTGGGGCAGCCGCACCGCGTGGAACTGGGCCTCGTGGCCCTGCTCGCGCAGCCTCTCCACCGCGAGCTGGCAGAGCCTGCCTGCCAGCGAGGAGTCCACGCCGCCGGAGATGCCCAGCACGAAGCCCTTGGCCCGGGCGGTCTTGGCGTACTCCACCAGGAAATCGACCCGCCGATCGACCTCCGCCGCAGGGTCGATCTCGGGCTTGACGCCCATCTCTTCCACGATGTCTGTCTGAAGATCACGCATGCCCTGATTCTACTCAGGGGCAGATTTCGCTCAGATGACTGAGCGCTATGTGTCCAACTGATCTGACTGCGGCGCCGCTGGATAGGCTGACCGAACACGAGCACCGCCTGCCTGAGGGGCATGGCCTGTGCGAGACGATCCACTTGCCCGCTATGCGCGGTGGGACCGCGCCACCGAACGGCCGATGGCAATCATCGCGCTGCTCTTCCTCGGCGTCTACGCCTATGTGGTGATCGGCAATCTGCGTCTCTCCGGGGTCGACTGGCCGCGGGCCTTCATGACCGGAGTCTGGGTGATCTTCGCCCTGCACTACGTGATCAGTCTGGTGCTGGTGCGAGATCGGGTGCGCTGGTTCTTCACCCACCTGCACGAACTGGCGATGGCGCTGCTGCCGTTTCTGCGACCGCTGCAGCTGCTGCGGCTGGTGAAGCTGCTCTCGGTGCTGCACAAGACCGCCGGCACTGCGCTGCGCGGACAGGTCACGGTATATGTGGCAGGCACCTCCGCGATCCTGGTCCTCATCGCAGCTCTCGGTGTCCTCGATGCCGAACAGAACGCTCAGGGCGCGAACATCACCAGCTTCGGCGACGCCATGTGGTGGGCCTTCGTCACGATCACCACCGTGGGCTACGGGGACTACTACCCGGTCACGGACCTGGGACGCATGATCGCGGTCGGGCTGATGATCGCCGGCATCGCCCTGATCGGCTCCGTCACGGCGACGCTGGCCTCGTGGTTCGTGGAGAAGGTCGCGCAGACCCAGCAGGAGACGCAGGCGGAGGCGGATGCGGGCGGTGCCCAGCCGGATCAGGCGACGCAACCCGCGACCGGCTGAGCGGAGTCCCGGTGGGGCTCGCCTCGGCCCCCGGGTCCACACCACTAGAGGCCAAGACCATTGGCCCGCAACCCTGGAGGTGCAGCTTCTGGTGTGCCAGGCATGGCCCTCGGAATGAGCCGCTGGGTACGCTGGGGCGACACCACCCCGCAGGACCGAGGGGGACGCTCTGATGGCACCAGACGAGGCATCCGCACCGGGGTCCCGCGGAACCCGGACCCGTTCCGAGGTCGACTTCGGGGACCGCTATCGCCGCTGGGAGAAGGCCTCAGAGCTTCCGCTGACGATCGTGGCGCTGGTCTTCCTAGCGGTGTACGCGTATCTCGTGCTGGCCAACACCCGGGCCGCCGAGGTCTCCTGGCCGCGGATCTTCCTGTTCGGGGTCTGGGCGATCTTTGCTCTGCACTACCTGATCAGTCTGATGCTGGTGCGGAATCGAGGGCGGTGGTTCCTGACCCACCTGCACGAGCTGGCGATGGCGGTGCTGCCGTTCCTGCGACCGCTCCTGCTGCTTCGTCTGGTCAAGGTGGTCGCAGTGCTGCACCGCACGGTGGGCTCTGCGCTGCGCGAGCAGGTGTCGATCTACGTGGCTGGCGTCTCGGTGATGCTGGTGCTGGTGGCCTCGTTGGCGGTCCTGGATGCGGAGCAGAACGCCGAGGGGGCGAACATCACCAGCTTCGGGGACGCGATCTGGTGGACCTGTGTCACCATCAGTTCGGTGGGCTACGGCGACTACTATCCGGTCACCGGGCTGGGTCGTCTGCTCGCGATCGGGCTGATGATTGCCGGCATCGCGCTGCTCGGCTCCGTCACCGCGACGATCGCCTCGTGGTTCGTGGAGCGGATCGTTCAGGCGCAGCACCAGGTCGTGGCGCCTCCGGCACCCCCGGCGAGTGGCCGAGGCGGCGGGGCGGGATCTCAGCCTGAGGACGCCGACCCGGATTCGGAGACCGGGCCGGATTCGGGCGTCGACCTGGATTCGGGGACCGACTCGCGGCCGGGTCGATAGCTAGGATGGGAGTCATGACTGAGACTGCCGGAACCCCCCAGCCCACCGCCCCCGCCGCTGAGCATGCCGCTGATCGCCAGCGGCTGCAGGAGCTGATCAGTGAGCTCGCCGTGGTGCGCGGGAAGGTCACGCTGTCCTCGGGCAAGGAGGCCGACTACTACATCGACCTGCGCCGGATCACCTTGCAGCATGAGGCTGCCCCGCTCGTCGGCCGGGTCATCCGGCAGCTCCTGGCGGAGGCCGGCATCGACTACGTCGCCGCCGGCGGGCTGACCATGGGGGCGGACCCGGTCGGGACCGCCGTGATGCATGCTGCGGCGCGGGACGGAGCCGCCACGGATTCCTTCGTGGTGCGCAAGGCACAGAAGTCCCACGGCATGAACCGCCAGGTCGAGGGTCCCAGTGTGGAGGGCCGGAAGGTGGTCGTCCTGGAGGACACCTCGACCACGGGCGGCTCCGCGCTGACAGCTGTAGAGGCCGTGCGGGCTGCCGGCGGGATCGTGCAGGCGGTGGCCGTGATCGTGGACCGCGACACCGGTGCCAAGGAACACATCGAGGCTACGGCCGGGGTGCCCTATCTCTTCGCCTACTCCAAGAACGACCTCGGGCTGGACTGACGCGGGCTGATCCAGGCTGAGGCGGGTTGATTCGTGGTGAGCGAGACCCAGCAGGCTCACCCCTCCAAGCGGATAGTCCTGGTCGGTCTCTGCCTCACCCAGATCATCTCCTGGGGTGTGCTCTTCTATGCGTTCCCGGTGTTGCTTCCGCGCATCGCCGCGGACACCGGCTGGTCGGCCACCGCGTTGACTGCTGCGTTCTCTGCGGCGCTGGTGGTCTCAGGACTGCTCGGGGTGCCGTTGGGACGGGTGTTGGACCGACGCGGACCCCGGCAGATCATGACCATCGGGGCGGCGCTCGCAGTCCTGGGGCTGTTGGGCGTTTCCTTCACACCGTCGTACTGGGTGTTCCTGCTGAGCTGGCTGGTCATCGGTGTGGCGATGTCAGGGACGCTGTACCCGCCGGCCTTCGCGGCGCTGACCCGGTGGTACGGGTCGCGGCGGATCTTCGCTCTGACCATGGTGACCTTGGCCGGGGGCCTGGCAAGCACGGTCTTCGCGCCGGCCACCGAGGCGCTGGCCACGCAGCTGAGCTGGCGCGAGACCTATCTGGTGTTGGCGCTGGTGCTCGGTGTGCTGGTGGTCCCGGTGCACGCGCTGGTGCTTCGCAGGCCATGGCCTGCGCAGCATGCGGGTGAGACGGCCGACCTCATCCTCGGCGCCGAGGCGACCGGCACCGAGGCGACCGGCGCCGCCGTCGACCCGGCCTCCCCGGAGCCTCCGATCCAACCACCCAGGCGGGACTATGCCGCCACGATCATGCACAGCCGGGCCTACATCCTTCTGGTGGTCGGGATGTCGCTGGGCGCGGTGACGATGTACGCCGGGCTGATCAACCTGGTGCCGATGCTTGTTGAGCGCGGGGTGTCCCCGATGGTGGCGGCCTGGGTGCTCGGCCTGGGCGGGCTGGGTCAGGTCATCGGCCGCGTCTTCTACGCGCGGCTGGATCGCGGCACCACCGTGCGGCAGCGCAGCGCGTTGATCTACGCGCTGCTGGCCCTGACCACTGCGGCGCTGGCCTGGAACATCACCGCGGCGGTGCTGCTGGTCGTGATCTCTATGGCGGCCGGCGTCGCCCGTGGGATCGTCACGCTGCTGCAGGCCACCGCGGTCACCGACCGGTGGGGGACCCGTGAGTACGGCCGGCTCTCGGGGGTGCTCAACGGCCCCATGATGCTCGCGGTGGCGGTCGCTCCGTTCTTGGGTGCCATCCTCGCCGAATGGCTGGGCAGCTATGAGGCGATGTTCGGCGTCCTGGCGGGACTGGCAGTGCTTGGACTGGGGTCGATCGTGGCCAGCATCCCTGCGTGTCATCCAGTGGGCGATATGAGGGAAGAATAGGGCCGAAATCGCGGAAGAAGTCCCTCAAATCGCCCACTAGATGATGGCGTGTGGATAACCACAGGTTCATTCGGGGACCTTGGGCACACTGGCCCCGTGCACACACTGCCGAAGGAGCTCACCGGACGGGCCTTCACTGCTGCTGAGGCTCTTCGCGGGGGAGTGCCCCGGGAGCGCCTCCGACGCAAAGACATCGTCGCACTGGGGGCGGGTGTCTACGCGGTCCAGGTGTTAATAGCTCAATGCACTCCACGGGAGACGCTTCAGCTCAAAGCTGCGGCACTCCTTCGGGAGCGCCCAGACTCATGGCTCTCCCACTCGAGTGCGGCCCAGATCCACGGCCTATGGCTCCCGGACCGCCTTCTGACGGATCACCGACTGCACCTTTCCCATGCGCCGGAGCCCGGCCTGTGGACCCGCCGGCAAGGGGTCTGTGGGCACCGCGTCGCGCTTCGTCCGCAGGACGTGACGACGCGCGGGGGCCTCCGGCTCAGTACTCCCGGGAGGACCTGGCTCGACGTCGCCCCACTCTGCAACGTGCGCGAGCTGATCATCCTGGGGGACCAGCTGGTGCGTCCTCCCTATCAACGCTTCGAGGGCCGGAGGGAACCGCACGCAGCCCGCGAGGAGCTCGCGGCCCTCCTTGACCGCTCCCGCGGCGTTCCGGGTCGACGACGCTGCCTCGCCGCCCTGACCTGGGTCCGGGTGGGCGCCGATTCCATTCAAGAGACGCTGCTCCGGCTCGCCCTGATCCGGGCGGGGCTGCCGGAGCCAGAGCTCCAGGTCCCCGCGCAGCCGGGATACCGCTGGTCCCCGCGTGCGGATCTGGGCTACCCGGCCCGGAAGATCGCGATCCAATATGAGGGCGACACCCACTTCACCCCGCAGCAGCAGCGCGCCGACCAGCGACGTGACAACATCTTCCTCGCGGAGGGGTGGCGGGTGCTGCGCTTCAACTCGGAGGACTCCCGGGAGGGATTTCAACGTGCCGTGGCCCAGGTTCGCGCGGCACTCGGTCTCGAGTGACCGCACCCCCTCCCCACCCGCATCCATTGTGCAGTTCGACTGCCGTTTCGGACCCGAACGACGAGAAGACCTGCACAGATTGCACACTCGATGAAGCGGGGCGATCCAGGAGCAAGCGCCACCGGCCTGCTACGCCAGCCCAACCTCGCGCGCCAGAATCGCCGCCTGCATCCGCGAGTTCAGCTGCTGCTTCGAGAGAATATTCGAGACGTGGGTCTTCACGGTGGCCAGGCTGACGAAGAGCTCCTGAGCGATCGCCGCGTTGGAGAGCCCGCGGCCCAACGCGGCCAACACGTCGAGCTCTCGCGGGGTCAGCTGTTCGGAGAGCTCCCCCGAACCGCCGGCAGCCGACGACGGCGCCCCCACCTGCCGGCGCGAAGTGCCCGGCCCGGTGGGGCAGCCCCCCGCACCCGCCTCCGCCAGCACAGCGCCGCCACCCGCGAACTCGCGCAGCAGCTTCCGGGTCACCTCGGGGGCGAGGACCCCGTCACCGGCGGCCACCCGCCGGATCGCATCAATCAGCTGAGCGGGCTCCACGGACTTCAGCAAGAACCCGGCCGCTCCAGCACGGAGCGACCCGAACACCACCTCATCCAGGTCGAAGGTGGTCAACATCAGCACCTGCGTCGAAAATCCTGCCACGATCTTCCGCGTGGCGGCGATCCCGTCGATGCCCGGCATCCGCGCGTCCATGAGCACCACATCGGGCCGCAGCGTGGAGACCTGATTCACAGCACCGGCTCCGTCGGCGGCCTCTCCGATGACCTCGATTCCCTCGGCGGTCTCCAAGAGCAGACGCAGGCCCGCCCGGATGCTGGAATGGTCGTCGGCAAGGAGCACCGTGATGAGGTCCTGGTTCATCTCGACACCTCCTTCATCGGCAACTCGGCCTCGACCACCCACAGCTGCGGACCGCCGGATCGCGCCGAAGACTTCCCGCCCGTCGGGCCAGCGCGCAGCGACCCGCCAATCAGCTGGACCCGTTCACGCATCACCGCCAGACCCACACCGGCCCCAAGGCGCGACGCGCCGTCGTCGTCCTGGTCTGACGCGGGTGCGGCGTCGGAAGGGTGATCCGCCACCGGAGAGGTGACGGTGAGCCGGAGCCGCGCTCGCCCCTGGCGCAGGTTCACCGCGGCCTGGGCGAGGCCGTGCTTCTGCGCATTGGTCAGCGATTCCTGTAGCACCCGTAGCAGCACATGGCGCTGACCTGGAGGTAAGTCTTCGGGTGGGTGGCCCTCCACCCGGAGTTCCATCCCGCGCTCCTGCGCCCGGGTCAGCACGTCACTCCAACTGGTCCCATCGAGCAGCTCCGGTTGGTCCTTCGCCTCGGCGTCCACGGAGGGGCCTTCGCCGCGCAGCAGCAGCACCATCTCTCGCAGCTGCTCCAGCGCCTCCACGCTGATCCGCCGGATGCTGCCCAGCGCACGACGATCCCGCTCGGCGTCAGCCTCAGCATTGAGCACCGCCCCTGAGGTCAGCGCGATCGCCGAGACCTGTGAGGAGACCACGTCGTGAAGCTCGCGCGCCATCCGCTGCCGCTCGGCCTCTACTGCCTCGCGGCGTTTGCTCGCTTGCCGGCGCAGCACGCTTGCGTGCCGCTCAGCCTCCAACTGCGGACGGACGTCAGGCTCCTGCCACAGCGGGTAGCCGCGCCTGACCTCCGAGGCCCACCACAGCGGCATCAGCAGCACCGCCAGTCCGATCAGCGCGATGCTCAACGCGCCCTCCCAGTCGCTCCAGAGTGCCAGGCCGAGCGCCGAAGCGGCAAGGGTGCCCCCGGTCAACGCGTACGCGCAGCCCAGCACCGCGCGCCGGGATCCTCGGATGCCCAGGTTGTACACCAGGTCGGAGAGGCACAGCAGGATCCCGACGTTGATCCCGATGCTCAGATCCAGGAGGGTGATTCCGCCGCCCAATGCCAGCGCCAAGACCGGCCGACGGATCCGGATCAAGAGGGCAAAGGCCATCAGCCCGAGCGGGATGAGGTGCCACCAGGGCTGGGGCGTGACCCCCAGGGCGCTCCACCAAGGCGTCTCGGCCACTCCGGCCCAGCCCACGGCGAGGATCAGCGCCGCGACGCCGAGCGTCAGCAACGACTGCAGGTGTGACCTCACACTCGGCCTCATGCCCATATTCGACCACAGTGCGGCGCGCGCCGCCTCCGACCAAAGATGGAGAACGACGATGCCGCCGCACCGGCCTCGATCCTTTGACCGATGTGCGCGCCGCGCTTCCCAGGAGAGGCTGAGCCCATGATCGAGGAATTCCTGGGAAATGTGGACACCATCGGGGCGCTGCTGGGTGCGCTGGCGGTGTTGGCGCTGCTGGATTCCACGAGCTTCGGGACTCTGCTCATTCCGGTGTGGCTGCTCATGGCCTCGGGCCGGCTGCGGGCGGGACGCGTATTGGTCTATCTTGCGGTGGTGGCCGGGGCTTATGCGGTTGTTGGGTTGATTCTCCTGACCAGCCTGCTGCTCTTCGGGGAGCAGCTCATCGACGGCCTGGTGGCTCTGCAGCAGAGCCCCGTGGTGCTTCTGGGACAGGCTGCGCTGGGTGCCGGTTTGATCGCCTACAGCTTCCGGCTGGATCCGCTCTCCGATGCGGGGAGGGAGCGCAAGCGCCGGCGTGAGGAGGCCCGAGGAACATCGGGGAGGGTGCAACGGTTCCGCGAGCGTGTGGTGGGGGAGGGCACCCAGGGCGGGCTTGCCCCACTGATGGGACTCGGCCTGGCGGCGGTGGGTCTGGAGATCGCGACCCTGCTGCCGTATCTGGCCGGGATCGTTTTGGTCGCCGCCGCGGACCCGGGTGTTCCGGTGGCCCCGGCGATGATCCTGTTCTACTGCGCGGTGATGATCCTGCCGGCGCTGGTGCTGCTCATCGCGCGGGTGTTCGCCCACCGAGCGCTGGAGCGCCCGCTGCGCCGGCTCCAGGGATTCCTCAGCCGGCACGTGAGTGGCACCGTCGCGCTGATCCTGTTCCTGGTGGGGCTGTGGCTCGGGCTCAACGCGCTGGGCGGGCTGGAAAACGCGGGGTGGAACGTGCCGCTGGTGTGAATCGCGGGTTCAGTGACCGTACCCCCTCCCCACCTGCATCCATTGTGCAGTTCGACCGCCGTTTCAGGCTGAACGGCGAAAAGACCTGTACAGATTGCACACTCGATGCGCGGCGGCGTCGGCCCGAGGTCAGCTCCCCAGTGAGCGCTGCATCAGCACCGTGCTCAGCGTCTGCCCGCGTTTGATCCCCAC
This sequence comes from Nesterenkonia sp. AN1, assembly GCF_000582475.1. Lineage (NCBI taxonomy): Bacteria > Bacillati > Actinomycetota > Actinomycetes > Micrococcales > Micrococcaceae > Nesterenkonia > Nesterenkonia sp. AN1. The sequence goes on along the minus strand of NZ_JEMO01000006.1, from coordinate 238,387 downwards.
ATCCGCCAGGCGCCCCGCCTCGGTGAACCCGAGCTTCACGTGAAGCGCGTAGGACGCGGCAGTGGAGGCGTCGTCGGTGAGCACCGCGATCACTTGGCGGTGCCCGGCGGCCTCGCACTGGGCGAGCAGCTCGGTCAACAGCGCACGCCCGACGCCGCGTCCCTCTGCGCCGGGACGCAGATAGATCGTGTCCTCCACGGTGTGCCGGTAGGCGGACTTCCGCCGCCAGTGTCCGGCATAGGCGAATCCCAGAATGAGCCCATCCTGCTCCGCGAGCAGGAACGGATGCGCCGCCGACCGCTTCTCCTGCAGACTCTGCGCCCATTCCGCCACGCTCATCGGCTCCTCGCTGAACGTGGTCACCGTGTGGTGCGCATAGTGCGCCTGGATCTCGACCACCGCGTCAAGATCGGGCAGCTCGGCGTCGCGGATGCGCACGGAGCGGGCGGGGGAAGCGGGGACGGCAGCGTCAGGCATAGCTGGAGCATAATCCCCGCATCCGCCCCACCCGCATCCGCTCTACCGCGGACACGCCGCCCTGGTCCGCGCCGCCTCCGAGGACCTAGGGTGCTCCCATGGGCACAGCACAGGAAGATTTCGCCGCCGTCGACACCTACCTGATCGACCACCTGGTGCACGAGGACCAGGCGCTCGCGGACACCCGGCGCAGCTCCGCAGAGACCGCGACCCCGGGGATCGACGTCACCCAGAGCATGGGAGCCTTCCTCGGTCTGCTGGTGCAGATCACCGGTGCCAGGAGGGTCCTGGAGTTCGGCACCCTTGCCGGGTATTCCAGCATCTGGATGGCACGAGCCATGGACGACGACGGCGCCGTGGTCACTCTGGACATCGACCCGGCGGCGGCGCAGGTGGCCCGGCGGAACTTCCACGCCGCCGGGGTCGCCGAGCGGGTCCAGGTCCGGGTCGGCCCGGCACTTGAATCGGCGGAGGCGCTGATCCAGGAGCAGGCGGAACCCTTCGACCTGGTGTTCATCGACGCGGACAAGGTCAAGACCCCGCACTACCTCGAGGCCTCCCTGGAGCTGTCACATCCGGGAACCGTGATCGTCATCGACAACGTGGTGCGCTCCGGCGCGGTGCTCGAGCAGGACAGCACCGACCCGGACATCCAAGGCATTCGGGCACTGATGGAGCTGATCCAGGCCGATGAGCGGCTCAGCGCCACCGCGCTGCAGACCGTGGGGCTCAAGGGCTGGGACGGATTCCTGCTGGCGCGGGTGAACTGACTCCGAAGTTCTGGCCAGGGATCACCGAATTTCAGGGTCCAGCCGGTGGGATAGCCTCGAATCCATGGATGAACAGGGGCATGCCGAGGGCGCGGGACGGGCGCCCACCGAACGCGAGATCGGCGTGGGCCCGTGGGAAGGACCCTGGCCGGAAGGCGAGCACTACGACCCGGAGCTGCTGCGCGAGGGTGACCGCCGCAACGTCGTCGACGAGTACCGCTATTGGTCTCATGACGCGATCGTCGCGGACCTCGATTCGCGCCGGCATGACTTCCACGTGGCCATCGAGAACTGGCAGCACGACTTCAACATCGGCACCGTGGTGCGCACCGCCAACGCGTTCCTGGCCAAAGAGGTCCACATCATCGGGCGCCGACGCTGGAACCGCCGCGGCGCCATGGTCACCGACCGCTATCAGCATGTCCGCCACCACCCGACGGTGGATGACTTCGTGGCCTGGGCCGAGTCCGAGGGTCTGCCGGTGCTCGGCGTCGACCTGTTTCCGGACTCCATGCCGATCGAGACCTATGCGCTGCCTGAGCGCTGCGTGCTGGTCTTCGGTCAGGAGGGTCCCGGACTCAGCGAAGAGGTGCGCGAGGCCGCCCAGGACACGCTGTCCATCGCGCAGTTCGGCTCCACCCGGTCCATCAACGCCGGCACCGCAGCGGGGATCGCGATGCACGCGTGGATCCGGCAGCACCGGTTCGCCGGCTGAGCGGCACCTACCGCTGGTCGGCCCAGGCCGCTGAGTGGGCGCAGAGTCGCAGACCTACGGCGTCTCCCCGCGGCTCAGCTGCTCCATGAACTTCTCGATCCGCCGCGCCCGGGTCGCCGGATTCGCAGCGATCATCAGCTGGTGCAGCACGTGATACCTGCCCTGACTGCTCAGCGCCTCGAAGGTCGCCTTCGCGGCGGGGGAGACCTCCAGGGCTGCCGCGAGATCCCCTGGCACCTCGGCTCCGGCCTGACCGGAGTAGGCCCGATCCCAGCGGCCATCGGCCTGGGCCCGCTCGATCTCCGCGAAGCCACGCTCCCGCATCCGACCCGCAGCGATCAGCGCCTCCACGTAGCCGACGTTTCGCTGCGACCAGATCGAGGCCTTCCGCCGCGGGGTGAACCGCTGCAGGAACGTGGACTCGTCGCGCGCCCGGCGCTGCCCGTCGATCCACCCGCTGCACAGCGCCTCCTGCAGTGCCTCGGCGTAGCTCAGCGAGGTCGGTGAGGTAACGCCCTTCTTGGCCATCACCAGCCAGACCCCCTCGGAGCTGTCCTCCTGCTGATCCAGCCAAGCGCGCCAGGCAACGACGTCGGGCAGAGTCAGCTCAGGCGTCCCAGTCACCGCGGCCGGCCCTGGTGCTCTCCGGGGCTGCGGCCCAGCGGCTGAGGAACTCGGCCCCGGCCTCGTCATGGATCGCGCCGGTGGATGAGGTGAGCACCTCGTACTCGGTCTCCGGGATGCCGTCCTCGGGGCGGACGTCCACGTGGCTGACCGGCAGCCCGCGCTCGTGCAGCCAGGTGGCCATGGCGTAGTCGGTGCGGGAGTCTCCCATGGTGAACCAAGTCCTGGCGGTGATCCCGCGGGCCTCGAGCAGGGTCAGCGAGCGCTGCGCGCCGATGTCCTTGCCCACGCCCTCGTGCTCCACATCGGTGGAGATGATGGTCGGGTCGATCCGGACATGCTCCAGCTGGTGCTTGCTCAAAAGGTCAGGGATCGCGGCGTCGAATTCCTTCTGCGCCTCGAGGTAGTCCTTGTTCTCGACCTCGGTGGACTGCTCCACGGAGACCATCGAGCGCTTGGTCTCGTCGAAGAACATGTGCTCGCTGAACCGTTCGGCCACCAGGTCCCGGACGTCATCGAAGAGTGCGGTGGGAAGCGTGAGCTCCTCGTCGATGTGGATCTCGCCGAGGCCCTCGGGGGTGATCTCGGCCCAGACCGCGCCCTTCTCGCTGATCGTGAAGACCGGGGCGTCAGGCAGCAGGCCGGCGGCGCGCATCGGTGGGATCACCTGCTGGGCGATGAAGTCGTCCGAGCGTCCGGTGTTGAAGATGACCGGGATGCCCTGGTTGGCCATGGCGGCGAGGTCCCGGGCGATGGACTCGATGGCGACGGTGCGGCTGACCGGAGAGGCGATGGGCCCATCCACATCCAGCAGCAGTCCGAAGGGCGGGTTGGAGTTGAAGGAGGCGGTCTCAGCAGAAGAAGTCACCTGTCCATTATCCTGTAAGGGCCGACGCCGTGGGTCCGGCTGGCCGGAGAAGTCCGCTCTCCAGGGCGAGCGGCACCCCACGGGGCTATAGCTCAGCTGGTAGAGCGCGTCGTTCGCATCGACGAGGTCAGGGGTTCGACTCCCCTTAGCTCCACCGCGACGGATTCCTCCGCTGCTTGACCGCACCCATGGAGAGTCCGCGCACCAGCTGCTTCTGCGCGAGCCGACCGGCCAGGACCACTGGCAGTGAAGCCAGGACCGAGGCGGCCGAGAGCCGGGTGCGACGTGACGGCCTCGGCGGCGATTGTGGCTTCCTGGGCGCGCTCCGCCGAGAGCGTCGGTGAGAACGGTGAGCAGTGGGACGTGGCGCAGCCAGCCTTCAGCGGGCGCTGCGCCGATGCCCTGGAGACCCTGCGGGCAGAGGGTGCACGGCGTTGTTGCAGCGGATCCTGGCCTAGGTCTGCGGGTGCAGATGATCTGGACCGCGCCGAACCAGCTGCGCGTCGGCTCAGCCCCGCGCAGGTGGGGCTGGGGCTCCCTGGGGCGGTTGGATCTTCGGATACTGACCCTGGGTGTCGGCCACGGGGGCCTCGGTCGAAGACCGTTCGGCCTGCTCGGGTCGATGCGGCGAGGCATCCCAGTTCCGGTCGACGACGCGACGCTGGACCAGGATCGCTGCACCGAGGATCAGCAGTCCCAGAGCCGCGACGACCACTACGCCACCGATCGAACCGACTCCTGCTCCATAGCCGACGAGGATGCCGAACCAGCCGAAGTCGGTGTCTCCGAACGTGGTGTTGGCGCTTCCAAAGTCGCCAAGGACCAGGAGCAGAAGTGCCGGCAGGAACGTGATGAGGAGCCCGTTGACGAAACCGCCTGCTACTGCGCCGCGCCGACCACCGGTGGCGTTGCCGTAGACACCGGCTGCGCCTCCGGTGAAGAAGTGCGGCACCAGCCCCGGCAGGATGAGGGCCAGTCCGAGCGCCGGGTTGAGCCAGAGGGTCAGCGCTGCGAGCCCCACCAGTCCTCCGGTGAAGCTGGAGAGGAACCCGATCAGCACGGCGTTCTGCGCGTAGGGGAAGACGATCGGTGCGTCCAGGGCGGGGATGGCGCCTGGAACGATCTTGGCTGCGATGCCCTGGAACGCGGGGACGATCTCTCCGAGGATGGTGCGGACGCCGAAGAGTATGACTGCTACTGCGATGCCGAACTGCAGTCCCTGGGTCACCGAGAGCATGATGAAGTTGCCGAAGTTCTCGGCCCCACCGTCGAATGCCTCATACGCCGCTTCACCCTCGCGGGCGAAGAAGATCATGGCGACCACCACGTACATGATCACCATGGACAGCGCGGTCGCGACCATGGAGTCTCGCAGGAAGCGCAGGCCTTCGGGCAGTTTCAGGTCTTCCGTGGATCGGCTGGACTTGCCACCGACCAGGCGTCCCACGGTTCCTGCCGCGACGTAGCCGGCGGTGCCGAAATGACCCATGGCAATGCTGTCATCGCCGGTGATCTTGCGGGTGAAGGGCTGTGAAAAGGCAGGAAGCGAGACCATCAGGATGCCCAGCAGCGCGCCACCCAGCCCAACTGTGAGTGGCCCCGAGTAGCCTGCAGTGGCCAGCACGATGGTCAGCAGCGTCGCCATGAACAGGATGTGGTGGCCGGTGAGGAAGACGTAGCTCAGCGGAGTGAAACGCGCCAAGACCAGGCTGATGGCGAATCCAGCGATCATCAGCCATGCCACCTGCGCGCCGTAGGTCTCCTGAGCGATGCCGACGATGGCTTCGTTGGTGGGGATGACGCCCTGGGCGCCGGTCGCTCCCTGGATCATGATCCCCAGCGGATCCAAGGACGCCACGACAAGCCCGGCCCCTGCGCCGATCAGCAGGAAGCCAAGTATCGCCTTCATGGCACCACCGATGATCTGTCCGGTGGATTTCTTGAGCGCGATCAGCCCGACGGCGACGATGATGCCGATCAGGAACGCTGGAACGGAGAGAATCTCGTTGACGAGGAACTCTGGGATTGCGATGAGCCAGTCCATGTCTGCTCCTTAAACGTTGTAGAGCTCACGCAGCGCGCGGTCGAGCTCGTCCTTGCTTGTGAAGTTTTCGATGACTTTGATCGGGATGCCGACGTCGCCCAGGGACTTTGCGATCTCGCCGGAGGTGAGAATGGCCTTCGCCTCCGAGGCCCGCCCGCGAGCGGAGATGGTGTCGGTGGCTTCTACGTTCAGGTGCCGCCCCCATCCCCACGTGTCGAGAACTCCTTCGAGGGTGTTTTTCAGGAACAACGAGGTCCCGAGGCCGTTGCCGCAGACCGTGAGGATCAGGTGCTGTTCATTCCCACCCGAGGACCGGTTCTTGGTGTCTGCGACCGTGGTGGGTGCGCCTTCTCCGCTGAGGATGGCGGAGATGGCGGCGGGGGAAGGAGCGGCGTCCAGTGCGGCACGGGTGTCGTCATCGCCCAGGACGCCACTGAGCTCGGCGAGGGCATTCGTGTGGTCTTTGGAATCTACGGCGGCAAGGGCCACGATCAAGGAGACCGGGTCGTTCTCGCCGCTTCCGAAGTCCACCGGTTCCTTCAGCCGGACCCATGACATGCCGGTGTGGTGCACGGCCTCCGAGGGGCGGGCATGCGCGAAAGCAAAGCCAGGGGCGATCACGATATAGGGGCCGTTCTCGACGACGTTGTCGATCATGGCCTGGGTGTACTCGGCAGAGGCGATGCCTGACTTCTCCAAGAGGCCACCCGCGAGGCGGATCGCGGACTGCCAGTCGGGCGCCTCGGCCTCCAGCACGATCGAGTCCTGGTGGATGAGTTCAGGGAGTGATGAGGTCATGATGATCCGTTCTACTCAGCCCTGCTCGTGGGTCGCAGGGTGCGGGCTTGAAGGCCGTATCCTCGGTGATGAAGGTCACATGCTCATTATTCTACAAAGAGCCGACGCCGCGGGTCCGGTGCACCGCAGAGGTCCGGTTTTGACGGCAAACGGCAGGTCACGGGCGATAGCTCAGCTGGTAGAGCGCCTCGTTCGCATCGACGAGATCAGGGTTCGACTCCATTCAGCCCCACTCTTCGATGTCGAGGTGCAGCTGCTGCACGGGAGGGATCAGATGTGAAGCTGCTGGACGCACTGCGACGGCGATTCGTTCACGCGCTCAGGGCGCTACTGCCGATCCTGCTCGTCGTCGTGCTCTTCCAGGCGGCGGTCTTTCGTCAAGTCCCTGAAGGCGCCGGCTCCATCCTTCTTGGGCTGGTGATCGTCGCGGCGGGGATCGCGCTCTTCCTCGAGGGCCTGGAGCGCAGCGTCTTCCCGGTCGGGAAGTCGATCACCAACAAGCTGGTGAAGACGGCGTCGTTCTGGAAGCTTCTTCCCTTCTGCTTCTTCATCGGGTTCGCGGCGGTCATTGCTGAGCCGGCGTTGATCTCGGTCGCGGACCAGGCGGAGCTGGTCAGCGAGGGTCGGATCAACAGCATGACCCTTCGATTCGTGATCGCGCTGAGCGTGGGGGTGGTGATGGTCCTCGGTGCGCTGCGGGTGTTCCTGGGCTGGGCCCTGCACCGGGTCCTGCTCATCGGCTATTCCGTGGTCATCGCGCTCACGCTGATCTCGCCGGAGGAGGTCGCCAGCCTGGCCTATGACTCGGGCGGGGTGACCACGAACATCGTGACGGTCCCACTCATCGCTGCCATCGGAATCGGCATGGCCGCCTCGATCCGTGGTCGGAGCCGCCTTGGGGACGGCTTCGGTCTGGTGGCGCTGTGCGTCATGGTCCCGATGATCAGTGTCCAGCTCTACGGGATCGCGGTGTATCGGTTCAGTGATGCCGGGTCAGTGGCCGCCACCGATTCAACAGACGAAGCGCTCTGGTGGCTGGAGCTGTTTGTGGGACTGATGACCGTGGTTCGCGACGTGCTTCCGGTGATCGCCGTGGTGCTGTTCTTCCAGTTCGTGGTGCTGCGCAGGCGCCTGGGCAACCCCATCAGGGTCACGGTCGGCTTCGCGATGGTCATCCTCGGGCTCTATGGGTTCATCGTGGGGCTGGAGATCGGACTCCTGCCGATGGGCAGCCAGATGGCGGCGCAGCTCATCGAGACGGACCAGACCCTGCTCATCATCGCCTTCGGTGTCCTGATCGGATTCGCCACAACCATGGCAGAGCCTGCCCTGATGGCCATCAGCGAGGAGGCGCAGGAGATCTCGGAGAAGGCGGCTGAACGCGAACATGCTCAGGATCCTGGTGGCCTGCGGCGTAGCGGTGGGGATCGGAGTCGGCGTGCTGCGGATCCTTACCGGGGGATCCTTCGTGGCGATCATCATCGGGCTGTACCTGCTCGCCCTGTTCCTGCTTCTGCTGGCACCCAAGGACCTGGTTCCGCTGTCCTTCGACCTCGGTGGGGTCACCACCAGCGAGATCACCGTCCCGCTGATCACCGCCCTGGGAATCGGCCTGGCAACTGCCACTCCGGGCAGGGACATGCTTATGGACGGTTTCGGGCTCATCGCGTTCGCCTCGGTCGGTCCGGTGATCGCGGTCCTCGCCTATGCTTGCGTCGTGAGATTCGCCGCCACGGCGCGAGCTCGAGAACCCTCATCGACGTCCCCCAAGGAGACATGATGTCGCACAGAGTCGTCTTTGTCGTGATCCCCGACGATCAGGAGGAGAGGGCGATCTCGCTGGTCGAGGACGCTGGAGCCACCGGGGTCACGGCGCTCTCGGCGCGCGGTGTGGGGGCTCATCCACATAAGACGTTCTTCGGGGTCCGCTTCACGGGCGCGCAGTCGGTGCTCATGATGGTCGTGCCCGAGGAAAAGGTCCAACCCATCACAGACTCCCTGCACGAGGTCCTGTTCAAGCGCGGCGAGTCCCACGGCATCTGCTTCTCGGTCCCGGTGGACCAGGTCTCGATGCCTGTGTCCGACCACGGGCCGTGAGCCGGATGCACCCAAGCAGCCGTTCCATGTCAGATTCCGGGCCTGCCGACCGGTGCGCTCGGTCGCTTCAGGGTTTCCACACCGGGCCGAGGTGGGCGAGGCAAGGTTCCTCGGAGAGGGGCTTGGGGCTTCGAGTCTGGCATCCGTGGGTCACCGTCCCCCTCCTACCCAGACCCACCACCCGGTAGGATCGCTCCAACGCCGCCACAATGAGGTGGCGGCGCCATGAGTTGAGGGAGATTGCACCTATGTTCTCGAAGATCCTGGTCGCCAACCGCGGGGAGATCGCCATCCGGGCGTTCCGCGCCGGCGTCGAACTCGGGGCGCGCACCGTCGCCGTGTACCCCCATGAGGACCGCAACTCCTTCCACCGCCAGAAGGCTGACGAGGCCTACCGGATCGGCGAGGAGGGCCACGCGGTCCGCGCCTACCTGAACATCGAGGAGATCATCCGCGTCGCCAAGGACGCCGGCGTCGACGCCATCTACCCCGGCTACGGATTCCTCTCCGAGAACCCCGATCTGGCCCGCGCCGCCGAGGCGGCCGGGATCACCTTCATCGGCCCGCCCGCTGATGTCCTGGAATCCACCGGTGACAAGGTCAAGGCCCTGCGCGCCGCCAAGAAGGCCGGCGTTCCCGTCCTGCAGAGCTCCGAGCCCTCCAAGGACACCGAGGAGCTGACTCGCGCCGCCGAGGAGATAGGCTTCCCGATCTTCGTCAAGGCCGTCGCCGGCGGCGGCGGTCGCGGGATGCGCCGGGTGGACAAGCGCGAAGACCTCGCCGAATCCCTGCGCTCGGCCATGCACGAGGCCGAGACCGCCTTCGGCAACCCCACGGTGTTCCTGGAACAGGCCGTGCTGCGCCCCCGGCACATCGAGGTCCAGATCCTCGCCGACGGCGAGGGCAACGTGGTCCACCTCTTCGAGCGTGACTGCTCGCTGCAGCGGCGCTACCAGAAGGTCGTGGAGATTGCACCGGCCCCGCATCTGGACGAGGACATCCGCCAGGCGCTGCACCGCGACGCCGTGGCCTTCGCCAAGGCCATGAACTACCGCAACGCCGGCACCGTGGAGTTCCTGGTGGACACTGTCGGTGAGCGTGCTGGCCAGCACGTGTTCATCGAGATGAACCCGCGCATTCAGGTGGAGCATACGGTCACCGAAGAGATCACCGACATCGACCTGGTCTCCGCGCAGATGCGCATCGCTGCAGGCGAGACCCTCGAGGACCTCGACATCAGGCAGGAAGACCTCCGGGTCCGGGGTTCCGCCATGCAGTGCCGGATCACCACCGAGGATCCGGCCAACGAGTTCCGCCCCGACATCGGCACCGTCACCGTCTACCGCTCCGCCGGCGGCTCGGGCATCCGGCTCGACGGCGGCACGGTCTACGCCGGAGCCGAGATCAGCCCGCACTTCGACTCGATGCTGGTCAAGCTCACCGCCCGTGGTCGCAACCACCAGACCGCCATCGCCCGTGCCCGCCGCGCGCTCTCGGAGTTTCGGATCCGCGGGGTCGCCACCAACATCCCGTTCCTGCTCAACGTGCTGGACTCCAAGGAATTCCTCGCCGGAGACGTGGCCACCGACTTCATCGACGCCCACCCGGAGCTGGCCAAGATCAACCGCTCCCAGGACCGAGGCTCGAAGGCGCTGCAGTACCTGGCTGACATCACGGTGAACCAGCCGCACGGTCCCCGCGTGGAGGGCATCGACCCGCGCGACAAGCTCCCGCACTTCCCCGGGGACAAGCGCGACGAGCCCGACCGCAGCCCCTTCGACGGCCCCTCGGACCACCCGAAGCCCGAGGCTGGCGCCAGGTGCTCATCAAAGAGGGCCCCGAAGGCTTCGCCAAGAAGCTCCGGGCACAGACAGCGCTGGCGGTCACCGACACCACCTTCCGCGACGCCCACCAGTCGCTGCTCGCCACCCGGGTGCGCACCCGCGACCTGCTGGCCGCCGCGCCCGCCGTGGCCCATGTGACTCCGGGGCTGTTCTCAGTGGAGGCCTGGGGCGGGGCCACCTACGACGTCGCGCTGCGCTTCCTCACCGAGGACCCCTGGGACCGGCTGCGCCTGCTGCGCGCGGAGCTGCCGAACATTCCGATCCAGATGCTGCTGCGCGGGCGCAACACCGTGGGCTACACCCCCTACCCTTTGGAGGTCACCGACGCCTTCGTGGCTGAGGCCGCCGCCACGGGGGTGGACATCTTCCGGATCTTCGACGCGCTCAATGACGTGAACCAGATCGTCCCGGCCATCGAGGCGGTCCGCAAGACCGGCACCGCCGTGGCCGAGGCTGCCATCTGTTACACCGGGAACCTCTCGGACCCGGACGAGGACCTCTACACCCTGGACTACTACCTCGGTCTGGCCGAGCAGATGGTCGACGCCGGCGCGCACATCCTCGCGATCAAGGACATGGCCGGACTCCTGCGTCCCTCGGCGGCGAAGACGCTGGTCACGGCGCTGCGGGAACGCTTCGACCTGCCGGTGCACCTGCACACCCACGACACCGCCGGGGGCCAGCTGGGGACCCTGCTGGCCGCCGCCGAAGCCGGGGTCGACGCCGTGGACGTCGCCGTGGCCTCGATGGCCGCGACCACCTCCCAGCCGCCGGCCTCCGCCCTGGTCGCGGCACTGGAGCACACCGAACGGGACACCGGCCTGGGGTTGGCGGCCGTGGCCTCCATGGAGCCCTACTGGGAGGCCGTGCGCTCGATCTACCGACCCTTTGAATCCGGGCTGACCAGCCCCACCGGCCGGGTCTACCGGCATGAGATCCCGGGTGGTCAGCTCTCGAACCTGCGCCAGCAGGCCATCGCGCTGGGCCTGGGGGAGCGGTTCGAGAACATCGAGGACATGTACCACGCGGCCGACACCATGCTGGGTCGGCTGGTGAAGGTCACCCCCTCCTCCAAGGTGGTCGGGGACCTCGCGCTGCAGCTGGTCGGCATGGACGTGGACCCGCAGGAGTTCGAGGCCAATCCGCAGAGCTTCGACCTGCCCGATTCGGTGATCCAGTTCCTCGCCGGTCAGCTCGGGGACCCGCCAGGCGGTTGGCCCGAGCCGTTCCGCTCCAAGGCGCTGGAAGGCCGCACGATCAAGCCCCTGGACCAGGAGCTCAGCGAAGAAGACTCCAAAGCCCTGCGATCAGCCGACGCCGCCGAGCGGCGCCGCACGCTGAACCGGCTGCTCTTCCCGGGTCCCACCAAGGACTTCGAGGCGGCCCGGGAGAAGTACGGCGACGTTCAGGTGCTGCATACCCGGGACTTCCTCTACGGGATGCGCACCGGGTACGAACACGTCATCTCTCTGGGCAAGGGCGTGCGGCTGCTGGTCACGCTGCAGACCGTCTCAGACCCTGACCCCAAGGGTGTGCGGACCGTGATGTGCACGCTCAACGGTCAGGCTCGCCAGGTGGGCGCTCGTGATGACTCGGTGGAGGCGACCGTGGCATTGGCGGAGAAGGCCGACACCTCCAAGCCTGGCCACGTCGCCGCGCCCTTCGCCGGAGCGGTCTCGCTCACCGTCGAAGAGGGCGACACCGTGGAAGCCGGGCAGAACGTGGCCACCATCGAGGCGATGAAGATGGAGGCCGGGATCACCAGCCACGTCGCGGGCACCGTGACCCGCGCGGTGATCAGCGGCGTGCGGCAGGTCGACGGCGGAGATCTGATCCTCGTCGTCGAGTAGCCGCCCCACCAGAGGGGTCGCCGACCTCACGCGCCCCAGGAGGTCGTGATGTCGGTGATCCCCTCGGGGGTGCGCACCGCGACCGCCGCGGCGTAGCCGGGCGGCGCGGGAATCAGGCAGCCCCAGAGACCCTTGACCCGAGCGTCCGTGGTCTCGGTGACGGGGGCCCAGCGCAGCCTCGCCGGGCCTGCGTGGCCGTGCCAACGCGTCGTGGCATCCGGGGCGCCGAGCAGCAGCTCCGCCGGGGGATGCACAAGCCCGACACCTGCGGCCTTGAGCACGGCCTCCTTCAGCACCCAGCTCTCGATCAACGATCGAGTTCTCAAACCTGGGCCCAGCCGGTGCAGGGCCTCCCGTTCGGCGCGGTGCAGCGCGTACTCCTCGAACCCGAGGAACAGCCGTTCTGGAATCGCTTCCAGATCCACCCCCACCTGCTGCTCGGGCTTCGCGGCCCCGGCCAGGACGTGACGAGCAGAACTTGAGCTGCTCAGACTCACTCCGCGAAGCTCCGGGCGCCCATGCGGTCCACCGCACTGCTGGCACCGGCGCCGAAGCCCCAGCCGCGCCGACTCCTGCAGAGGGTCCCCGCGGTGGGCGGCGGCGGTCAGCCGCAGCGCCGCCCGAGCGGTGAGTGCCCGCCGCTGGTCCCCCGGATCGTGCTTGGCCGCGGCCGCGGCATGATCCTCCAGCGCTGCGGCCTCACCCAGGTCACCGAGCGCCCCGCCGGTCAGGCAGGGAAGCTGCGCCTCGAGCTCGGCACTGGAGGTCAGCAGGACCGAGATCATCGCCGGCTGATGCGCCGGTACTGGGTCACCGCGATCGGGGCGAAGATGGCGATGATCGTCAGGCAGCACAGCGTGGCGTAGAGCGCGGCGTTCTCCGCCGGCCAGCCTCCGGCCACCTCAAACTGCGCCGGGGCGGTGTTGCCGAATCCCTGCCGGGCAGCGGTGGCGATCGCGGTGACCGGATTCCACTCCGCGATCCCACGCAGCGGACCGGGCAGCGAGTCCGCTGAGACGAAGGCACCGGAGATGAAGCAGACCGGGAACAGCCAGAGCAGCCCGAGGCTCTGCGCCACCTCCACGCTGCGCGCGGTCAGCGCGACGACGGCGCCCACCCAGGCGATGGCGAAGGCGTAGAGCAGCAGCAGCAGGAAGGTCAGGGTGATCGTGAGCGGATCGGTGGTGGCCCGCCACCCGATCGCCAGTCCGCAGAGCACCAGCACCACCGTAGAGATCACACTGGTGATCAGGTCAGACCAGGTGCGGCCCAGCACCACGCCGACCCGCGACATCGGCAGCACCCGGAATCGGTCCACGATCCCCTGGTGCAGATCCTTGGCCAGGTAGACCGCGGTGAAGGAGGAGTTGAACGTGAGCGTCTGTGCGAGCAGCCCGCCGATCAGGAACTCCCGGTAGTCAGCCCCGCCCAGAGCCCCGCCGAAGACGAAGGCCATGATCAGCACGAAGATGATCGGCTGCGCCACACCGGTGACCAGAGCTCCCGGGGTCCGTCGAACATTCGTGAAGTTCCTGCGCGCGATGATTCCGCCATCGCGCACTGCGGTGATCACACTCATGAGCGGACCTCCTCTCGGGTGGCAGCGTTCTCGGGGACCGGGTCCTCGGCCGTCGCCTCAGCAAGGTCCTGCTCAGAGCGGACTCCCGCGGGCTTCTGGGTGATCTGCAGGAAGACGTCGTCGAGCGTGGGCTGCCGCAGCGAGGCTTCGATGACCTCGATTTCGGCCTCGCACAGAGCGGCCAGCGCCGCCCGCAGGCTCTCCTGCCGCCCCGGAGCGGTCGCGCTGAGCCGCAGGGCGGAATCATCGGCGGTGACCTCCAGGCCGACCGAGCTCAGTGCGGCTCGCGCCGCCGGAACGGTGCCGGGGTGTTCGAAGCTCATGTCGAGTCGAGCACCGCCAGCCTGGGCCTTCAGCGTCGCCGGGGTGCCTTCGGCCACGATGCGGCCGCCGTCGATCACTGCGATGGAGTCCGCAAGCTCGTCGGCCTCCTCGAGGTACTGGGTGGTCAGCAGCACGGCGGTGCCGTCGTCGGCGAGCGCCGAGATGGCGTCCCAGGTGTCCCGGCGGCCGCGGGGATCGAGTCCTGTGGTGGGCTCATCGAGGATCACCACCGGGGGGCGGGCGACCAGCGCGCCGGCGAGATCGAGACGACGCCGCATCCCGCCGGAGTACGAGCCGGCACGCTGTCCCTTGGGCACGCCGTCGAGCCGAAAATGCTCCAGCAGCTCATGCGCCCGGGCCTTCGCGGTCTTGCGGCGCATGCCATAGAGCTGACCCACCAGGGTGAGGTTCTCGAGCCCGGTGAGCTTGTCGTCCACGGCGGCGTACTGTCCGGAGACCCCGAGGTTCCTGCGCGCGGCGTCACCCTCGGTGCGCACGCTGTGCCCGGCGATGTACGCGTCACCGCCGTCAGGCTCCAGCAGCGTGGTCAGCACGCGCACCGTCGTCGTCTTGCCGGCACCATTGGGTCCGAGCAGTCCTTGGACGGTGCCCGCCGGGACCTCGAGATCCACTCCGGCCAGGGCTTGGAACTTGCCGAAGCTCTTGGTGATCGACTGCAGTGAGATCAAGACACGGCCAGGTCGCGCTCGAACACGGGGGTGATGTCCTGCCAGTGCTCTTCGACGTAGTCGAGGCAGTCCTGTCGGGCGGCGGCCCCGAAGACCGCCACCCAGCCGCTGGGGACATCGGCGAACTCGGGCCAGAGCGAATGCTGGCCAAGCTCGTTGATGACTACCCGGAACTGCACATCATCTCGGTCAAAAGGGTTGGTCATCGCTGCACTCCTGGGTCGGTTTCTCGTCGCTCGCCGCAGTGGTTCTTGCGGCGTCCTGAGCAGTTCGTAACCGGCCCGTGATCAGATGGTCGTCTTCTGCAATTTTTCACGACCCGCCGGCGACATCGCTCCCGGTGAGCTGCGCAGGCAGCACCGCGGCAAGCGCGCGGACTCCGGCAGGCTCCAGCATGCGCGCGTGCGGAAGGTCCGCACGTTCGACGATGACCTTTCCGGCGACATGCGGCGCCCAGGCGCTGGGCGCAGGGCGGTCCGCCGGGACATCCACCGTGGCCTCCACCAGGTGCAGGTCGCCGCGGTAGACCGGCACTGGGCTGCGATCGAAGAGACCCCCGATGGTGCGGAAGCGTGTGGCGCTACGCCGCATCGTCTCCTCAGGCACCGAGGCCAGCGGACTCCCGGCCTCACCCAGCAGCGCCCGGGCGCGACCCGCGGAGAGCCGATCATCGGCCGGGGCCTGCACGCCTTGGGCGCTGAGGAACGCGCGCCAGAGACTCTGGTCATCGGTGATCCCCGCCGTAGATTCCGCAGCGGGGTAGGCATCGAGCACCGCGAGCGTGCCCACCTCGTGCCCGCGCTCCTGCAGCGCCGCCGCGATGGCATGGGCCAGCCGACCGCCGAAGGACCAGCCCACCAGATGGAACGGGCCCTCGGGCTGTTCGCTGAGGATAACCTCCAGATACTGGCTGATCAGCTCGTGCATCGTGGCCGGCTCGGCGGGGGTCGGTTCATCCGCGGCGATGCCTGGCATCTGCAGACCAAGGATGGGCCGCCGGGTGTCCAGGTGCGTCACCAGCGAGGAGAACGACCAGCTCAGACCGCTGCCCGGATGCACGGCGAAGAGCGGACTGCCTGTTCCGTTCCGGCGCAGCGGAAGCACCGCGCGCAGGCTCTCGGCCACATCGGCCTCGCCGGACTGCACCAGGGCGGCCAGACCTTCCACGGTAGGAGCCTGGAAGATCGCTTGGACCGGGAGGTCCGAGCCCAGAGCGGAGTTGATCGCCGAGATGACGGGCTGGGCGAGGAACGAGTGGCCGCCCAGATCGAAGAACGAGTCCTCGGCCGTCACCTCCGCCGTGCCCAGGACATCCGAGAAGGCGGTCGCCACGGCCTGCTCCGCAGGGTTCTGGGGTGCTCGGCCGGTGCGATCTGCCCCCGATGCCTCAGGCATCGGCAGCGCACGGTCATCGACCTTGCCGTTGGGGGTCAGCGGGATCGCTTCGAGACAGCTGATCGCCGCCGGGACCATGTACCCCGGCAGCGCGGCTCGGAGCCGGCCCATCAGCTCGGCCTGCAGCTCTGAGGTCGGTGCTGCATCGGCCTCGGCATCCGGACCGGAGTCCAGGGTCACCCAGGCCAGCAGCTCGGTGCCGCGCTCCAGGGCACGTGGGCGCACCACGGCCTGGGAGACTTCGGACATTTCGCGCAGCACAGACTCCACCTCGGCGGGCTCCACGCGGTAGCCGCGGATCTTCACCTGGCTGTCCGCCCGTCCCAGGGACCGGATTCGCGGACGCATCCCTTCCCGGCCGCCTTCGACGACGACGAGGTCGCCGGTGCGATACATCCGAGCGCCGGTGGTGGAGAACGGATCGGCGACGAAGCGGCCGGCGGTCTCCGCGGACCTGCCGCGGTAGCCGTCAGCCAGCTGCGCGCCGGCCAGCCAGAGCTCGCCCACCGAACCGTCAGAGACCGGGCGAAGCCGCTCATCGAGCACGTAGGCGATCGAGCCGCAGGTGGGAGCGCCCAGTTCGGGGAGCGGGTCACCTGTGAGGTCCGCGATCAGGGAATCCACTCCCACCTCGGTGGGGCCGTAGAGGTTCCAGGAGGTGGCGGCACTGCGCTCACGCAGCCAGTCCCACAGATCGGGGTCCACCGGTTCACCGCCGAGCAGCAGCACGAAGGGATCCTCGGGACTGCCCGCGTCGAGGTGCTCTGCCAGGTCAGCATGGGCCGTGAGGGCAGTGACGTAGCTCGGCGTGGTCTCCCAGGCGGTGATGCGGTGATCCTGGAAGTACGCCACCAGAGCCTGCGGGTCACGCCGCGTCGTGTCATCGACCAGGTGGACCTCGTGACCCGCGACGAGCCAGAGGACCGGATCCATGGCGGCGTCGAAGCCGACCCCGCTGGTGTGTGCCAGCCGCTTCGGCTGCAGCTGAGCCTGCGGCATCAGCGTCGCGCGGTGGGACACCAGCAGGTGGCCCAGCGCGCGGTGCGGCACCTGTACGCCCTTGGGCACACCGGTGGTTCCTGAGGTGAAGATGAGATACGCCGGCTCCCGGAGCTTCACCGGGGCCGGGAGACAGCCCTGCACAGCAGTGGGGCTCCCGAGTGCGGAGGAGGCTGCCAGGATCGACCCCATTCCATGCAGCGGCTTCAGGCCCAGATCAGCCTGCTCGGCCGCAGCCCGAGCCAGCTGCGCTGAGGTCCGCGTGGGGTCCCCGGCGTCCTCCTCGTCTGCGTGCAGCACCACAGCAGGCGCCGCCGCCGCGAACATTGCGGCCACCCGCGCCTCCGGCAGCGTGGTGTCGATCGGCATCACGACGGCGCCGGCCCGCCAGCTGCCCAGCAGCCCGGCCACAGTGTCCGCCGAACGCGGCAGGCAGAGCGCGACCACGTCTCCCGGTCCGACGCCATGGGCGGCGAGGCCCGCCGCGATCGCTTGGGCCCGCTCGTCGAGCTCGCTGAAGGACAGGGTCGCACCTGTCGCGACCAGGGCCGGCTGGGCCGGCTGGCGGCGCACGGCATCGGCGAAGGCTTCGAGCACCGTGGCCGGTTCTCGTCCCTCCGCACCGGCCTCAGCCGGCCAGGGGGTCAGCGCAGTGGCGGCCCCCGCGAGCTCAGCATCCATGAGCGGCCGCTCTGGCGCCTGTCCGGCCTCTTCGAGGAACCGCATCCACCCTTGGACCAGGGCGTCGGCAGCACGGTGGGAGAACAGCGAGGCGTTGAATTCCAGCACCGCATCCACCGCCGCGTCCTGCCCGCGCCGAGGGCGCAGCGTGAACGAGAGGTCCACCTTGGCGCTGCCTGTGGTGCCGGGGTCCAGCGGGGTCGCCGTCACATTGGGCAGCTCCAGGCTGAGGTCCGTGGGCTGCTCCACCGAGAGCATGGTCTGGAACAGCGGATGGCGTCCGAGCTGGCGCTCCGGGCGGACCTGTTCCACGATCTGCTCGAAGGGCACGTGTTCATCCTCGAGGGCGGTCAGCGTCTGCTGTCGTGCCATCCGCACCGCGGCGGCGAAGCTCAGCGATTCATCGGAGAGGTCCAGGCGCAGCGGCAGCGTGTTCACGAAGAAGCCGATCAGGTTTTCGACATCCGGGTCGGTGCGACCCGCCGAGGGGGACCCGATGACAACGTCCTCACCGGCGCCGATCCGGCGCAGGTAACCGCCGAGACCGGCGAGCCAGCCGTGGAAGCTGCTGGCGGACTGGGCGACGGAGAGGGTGTTGAGCCTTGCGGCGAGTTCCGCCGGGATGGTGAAGCTGAGCATGCCGGCCGGCTGGCTCGCACTCGGTGCACGCTGTCCATCCGTGGGCAGCGCCAGTTCGGTGGGTGCTGCGTCCAGTCGCTGAACCCAGCGCCGCAGTGCAGGGTCTTCCCCGCCGCGACTCCGGATCTGCTCCTGCAGGTCTGCTTCACGGCGGGCCACATCACCGAACTGCACCGCAAGCGGGCGGCGCAGGGCCGTGCCTCCGCAGGCCCGTGCGGTGTAGGAGGCGGCGAGATCGCGCACCAGCGGCGCCAGTGAGGCCCCGTCGGTGGCGATATGGTGCAGGACCAGTTCCAGGCGCCAGGCCCGGGAGTCCTCACCCGCCTCGTGATCACCGATCGCCACCAGGGCGGCGCGCAGCGGCTGTTCCTTGCGCAGGTCGAACCCGGCGGAGGTGTCCATCGGCTGGCTGCCGAGCACCCCCGATCTCGGTTCATGCACCAGCTGCACCGGACGTGACTCGGTGCCCGGTGTGCCCGGCGCAGACTCTGGTGCCGAGCCCTGTGCCGGGAAGCTGGTGCGCAGCACCTCATGCCGGGCCACCAGATCGTCGATCGCCCCGCTCATCGCGGTGGCGTCCAGGTCTCCACGCAGCTCGACGTGAAGCACGACGTTGTACTCGGCAGAGGAGGGATCCAGCTGGTTGAGGAACCACAGCCGGGACTGACCAGCGGTCAGCGGCAGTTCGGCATCGGCGCCCCGGGGATGATTCTTGACCCAGGTCTTCAACGGGGTGTTCAGCGGTGTTGCCGAGGTCGAGGTGGTCGTGCATTCCCGCGGCGGCTCGAGGGCAGGCTCAGCCGTGCGCGCCGCGGCGCGCAGCAGTTTGGCGGGAGTCCCGGCCTCGAAGACCGTCCGCAGCGGAATCGAGATGCCGAGCTGCTGTTCGAGCCTTCCGGCCAGCGAGACCGCGAGCAGCGAGTGCCCGCCGAGCGCGAAGAAGTCGTCGTCGAGCCCGACGTTCAAGGCTCCGAGCACCTCGCCCATGACCTGGCAGACGGCCTGCTCCTGTTCCGTCTCGGGCTGCCTGGCTCCACCGGTGACCTGGGGCTCCGGGAGCGCCGCGACGTCGACCTTGCCGTGGGAGGTCAACGGGATCTCACCGACCCCGATGATCCGGGTAGGGACCATGTACTCCGGCAACAGCCGGGAGGCGGCTGACCGGATGTCCTCGGCGCCCCGCGAGGTGACGAGCCAGGCCGCGAGCTGCGCGGTATCGGCGGCGCCGGGGGTCACGACCCGCACGACGGCGGACCCGACGCCCTCGAGCGCTCCGAGGACCGACTCCACCTCTGCCACCTCGATCCGGTGACCCCGGATCTTCACCTGGTCATCGTCCCGGCGCAGGAACTGCAGGGTGCCGTCCTGCCGGCGGCGCACCACGTCTCCGGTGCGGTACATCCGTCCACCGGCGGTCCAGGGGTCAGCCACGAACGCTGATGCCGTCTCCGCGGGGCGTCCGCGATACCCATGTGCCTCCGAGATGCCGGAGAGGTACAGGTCGCCTTCCACCCCAGGGGGGACCAGGGCCAGCGAGGAGTCCAGCACCCGGGCGGTGAGGTTGGGGATCGGTCGGCCGATATGCGGTTCCAGCCCCGTGATGGGGGTCAGCACCGAGTCCACGGTGAACTCGCTGGGACCATAGAGGTTCCAGCCCTCGAGCCTGGGCGATTCGGCCACGGCTCGCCAGAGCGCCGCGGAGACGGCCTCACCGCCGAGCGCCAGGGTCAGCTTCCGATCCTGCGCCTCGAGAGACTCCAGAAGGCCCAGGGCGAGAAGCTGCTGGGCGTAGGACGGCGTGGTCTCGACCACGTCGATCCCTTCCGAGCTCAAGCCGCTCGGCTCGTGATCTTCGGAGGCGGCGGGAGCCTCTGCTCCGGCGAGCAGCGCGACGACCATCTCCGCGTCCACTCGCTGCTGCTCATCCGGGATCAACAGGGTGGTTCCCGAGACCAGCCAGAGGATCGGGTCCCAGGCCGCGTCGAAGCCCAGCCCGCTCAGGTGCAACATCCTCGGCATCGCCGGCGCACACCTCTCCTGACATGGGCCGATCAGTCGTTCCTGATGGTGGTCCAGGACATTGCGCAACGCCGAATGCGGGACCTGCACGCCCTTCGGGGTGCCGGTGGTCCCCGAGGTGTGCACCAGGTACGCCGCAGCCTCAGGCCCGGGCGCCGATGGCACCTCGGCCCCGGAAAAACGGGAGAGCTCCTCGGGCCGCAGGCGCAGGATCTCCGGGTTGTGCTGGAGCAGAGCCTGGTCCAGCTCAGCGAAATCTGGGCTGTCGAGCAGGATCACGGCTCGGGGTGCCGCACTGGCAGCGATCTGCGCGATCCTGCCGACCGGGTAGCTCACGTCCACCGGAACCGTGATGGCTCCGGCGCGGATGACACCCAGCAGGGCGCTCACCGCCTCGACGCTGCGCGGCAGAGCGAGCAGCACCGGGTCACCGTGTCGAACCCCAGCACGGTGCAGGTTCGCCGCGATGGTCTCCACGCCCTCCAGCAGCTCCGCAAAGGTCATGGCCTGGGTGGAGTCCTGCAGGGCAGCTGAGCCGGTGTGGCGCCGTGAGGTCTGCTCGAGCGCGTCCAGAATCGTGCCGGTGCTCGGAAGCGCCGGCGCGCTGCTGTGCCGCTCGAGCCATTCGCGGGTGTCCTCGTCGACGGCGGTGAGGCCCGAGATGCGCGTCTCCGGGGCCTCGACCATCGTGTGCAGTCCGCGCAGCATCGTGTCCAGGACGCGTTGGGCGCTCGCGGCAGAGAACAGCGCAGCGTCGTAGGCCAGGGCGAGGTGCAGCGGTCCAGCATCACCCTCAGGTGCACTGACATCGAGCATCAGGTCCGTCTTGACCCCGGCGCTGGTCATCTGAGCGGGGACCGTGATCTCCACGCCGTCGAGCTCCACCTTGGCCGGCTCGGTGTTCTGCAGGGTGAGCATCACCTGGAAGATCGGGTGCATCGCGGCGGTGCGGGGAGGGTTCACCGCATCGACCACGGCGTCGAAGGGCAGTTCCTGATGGGCGTAGGCCCGAGTGTTCGACTCCCGCACCCGGTCCAGCACCTCGCCCAGCTCCGGGTCCTGCTGCAGTCGCGTGCGCAGCACGAGCGTGTTGACGAAGAACCCGACCAGCTCATCGAGCGCAGGGTCGCTGCGACCGGCCACCGGAGTGCCCACCACGATGTCCTCGCCGGCGCCGTGCTGCTTCAGCGTCACGGCGAGAGCCGACTGCAGCACCATGAACAGGCTCGCGCTGTGGCCCGCGGCGAGCTGCCGCAGCCGGGTGTGCAGGGCAGGATCGATCGCCGCGTCGAGCTGCCGGACACCGGCGGCGGCGTTCGCCTCCGGCGCGAAGCCTCGTGCTCGGTCCCGGGGCAGGGCGATCTCGGCGGGGGCGCCGTCGAGCTCGCGTCGCCAGAACTCCGCCTGACGGTGCGCCTCACTGCCGGCGTCTGCGGGATCACCAAGGTGTTCGCGCTGCCACAGGCTGAAGTCGCTGTATTCGATCGCGAGCTCACCCAGGTCGGGGCGCTCACCCCTGGCCCGGTCGGCGTAGGCGCGAGAGAGGTCATGGGCGAAGGGCCGCAGCGACCAGCCGTCGGAGGCGATGTGATGCATCACGGCCACCAGGGTGTGCTCCGTGGCGGAGGTGCTCAGCAGCAGGCCGCGCAGCGGGGTTTCCAACGTGATGTCGAACGGGCGCCGGGCTTCCTGGGCCACCACGTGATCGACGCGCTCCGCCGGGACCGAGACCGCGAGAAAACTGGGCCGTGCAGCCTCACCGTCGAGCACGTCCTGCACCGGTTCCCCGTCGCGCAGCGGAAACACCGTGCGCAGCGGCTCATGCTTGGCGGCGACGTCGTAGAACGCGTCACGCAGGGCTTCGGTGTCGACCAGGCCCTTCAGACGCAGGACTACCGGGATGTTGTAGGCGGCGGAGGCGGGTTCCAGCTGGTTGAGGAACCAGAGCCGGCGCTGGGTCAGGGAGACCGGCAGCGTCTCGGGGTGTGCCATCCGGTGCAGCGGGGCGGGCCCGCCCGCCGATTCGCCCTGCTGGAGCCGTTCGGCGAGGCCGGCCACGGTGGGACGCTCGAACACATCCCTTACCGTGACGTGAGACTCGGCCGGGGTGGACAGCACCGAGGCCAGCTGGGTGGCCAGCAGAGAGTGGCCCCCCGCGGCGAAGAAGTCCTCGTCCATTCCGATGCCTTCGACCTCGAGCTGCAGCACCTCTGCGAACGCCTCTGCCACGCGCCGCTGCATGGCGGTGCGGGGACGCTGTGAACTCGCGGCGGCCGTGGCCTGCGGGCTGGGCAGCGCCTTGCGATCGAGTTTTCCGTTCGGGGTCAGCGGGAAGCCGTCCAGGACCATGATGACGCTGGGCACCATATAGTCAGGCAGCGTCGCTCGAAGCTGATCCCGCAGGGCGTGACCGTCCGGAGCGGCGTCGCCGGCGACGTATCCTGCGAGTCGGGCGGCTGGCCCCTGCCCGTGGATCAGTGCCGCCGCCTGGGCGACCCCCGGCTGGCTCCGCAGGGCGGCTTCGATCTCGCTGAGCTCGACCCGGTAGCCGCGGATCTTCACCTGATCGTCCATCCGGCCCAGGAAGCGCAGCGAACCATCGCTGCGACGCCGGACCACGTCCCCGGTGCGGTACATCCGGGATCCATCGGCGGCGAAGGGATCCGCGACGAAGCGGGCGGAGCTCATCCCAGGCTGTCCCACATAGCCGCGGGCCACGTTCGCGCCCGCGAGGTAGAGCTCTCCCACGGCGCGGTGCGGGACGGGCTGGAGCGCGCTGTCCAGGATGTAATGGCGACTGTTGCGCACAGATCCACCGATGTGCGGCTGGGCGTCTGCGGTGATCGGAGCTACCAGGCTGTCCACCGTGGTCTCGGTGGGTCCGTAGAGGTTCACGGCGAGGACTCCGTCCAGCGCGGCCAGACGGTCCCACAGGTCGGGGCCCACTTCTTCACCGCCGACGGCGATCACACTCGGGTGACGCCCTGCGGAGAAGGTGCCGCTGCCGTCGAAGAGTCCGGTGCCCAGCAGCGCCTCGGCGAAGGAGGGCGTGGTCTCGATGGAGTCGATCTCGCGCTCGCTGAGCAGCTGCGCCAAGCGCTGAGGGTCACGGCGGTCCTCGTCGCCGACCATGTGCAGCTCGTGGCCGGCGAAGAGCCACAGCAACGGATCCCATGCCGCGTCGAAGGACAGGCCGGCCGTATGGGCGACCCGGGCCCGCCGACCGAGACGCTGCTCGGTGGGGTCGAAGAGCTCATCCCGGTGCTCCTGGAACAGGTTGCGCAGCGCGAGCCGCTCCACACCCACTCCCTTGGGGCGGCCGGTGCTGCCCGAGGTGAACACCACGTAGGCGAGATCATGCTGGGACACCAGCGGAAGCGTGCTGGGGTCCTCCGTCGCCCGGCGCCAGGACTGTTCGGTATCGGCGTCCACCGCCATGGTGGGCACCTCCCAGTCGGCGCCGGCCGATCTATCCGACTCCGCCTGGGCGCGGCTGGTGAGCAGCAGCGCAGGGGCAGAATCGATGATCATTCCCTTGACCCGGTCGATCGGGTACTCCGGGTCCAGCGGCACGTAGGCGGCCCCCGACTTGAGCACGGCGAGCACCAGCAGCGGGAGGTTGACGCTGCGCTCGATCCGCACGGCCACCAGCTGTCCCGGTCCGGCTCCCCGGTGACGCAGGTGGTGGGCGAGACGTGTGGAATCCGCGTGGAGCGCTCGGAAGTCCAGCGAGCCGTCGTCGGCGACGACGGCGAGCGCCTCGGGGTGTGCTGCGGCCGCGGCGGCGAAGGCCTGCAGCGCGGTCTCCGCGGTGATCGAGCGATCCGGGCCCTGGCCGTGGTTCAGCAGGGTGGCCGTCTCCTGGCCCGCGGTGAGCGGGAGCTGCCCGACGGTGGTGCCCGGCTCCGCGGTCAGCGCCGAGGTGATCAGCGAACGCAGGCGCTCACCGTGCTCGTGCAGGGTCTGAACGGAGTGCAGCGCCGCGTCACCCTCCAGCTGGAGGGTCGGGGTGGCGGCTTGGCTGTCGATCCCGGAGATCACGAAGGAGAGATCGTGCACCGGCCCGGTGGAGAGGATATGCACCTTGCCCGTGGTGCTGCCGAACTTCAGGTCCGCGACCACGGGCAGCAGGTTCACCGATGGCCCCGCCATGCCCGAGGCGCCGGGCAGCGTCTCGACCCGGAAGCGCTGGTGTCGCACCGCGGAGCGGACGGTGTCACCGGCGGATCCGATGACCTCGGCGATCTCGGCATCCGGGGTGATCTCCATCTGCAGCGGGAGGATGTTGGAGAGCATCGACGGCGTCGACTTTGCCACCCGTCCGCGGCGAGCGGTCACGGGCAGTCCCACCGAGACCTGGTCCTGGCCGGTGACTCGGGCGAGATACATGCTGATGATGCCCACGAGGGTCTTCGGAACATCCCGGCCGAGTCCGCGGAGCAGATCCGACTGCGACGGGTCCAGGGGAAGGGTCACCCGGACAACCTGGCGGGCTGGGCCGCTGGGGGTGCCTTCCAGGCCCTCGACCGAGGATTCCCGCTGCATCTGGGCCTGCCAGAACGCCTGGTCCTCGGTGTGCTGATCGGACCTGGTGTAGTCGTGCAGGTCGGTGAGCAGGTCCTGGTGACTGGGGAAGGGGGAGTCCTTCCGGGCCGCGACCTTCGCGAGCACCTTCGCCACGGGCCCGCGCACCAGGCCCTGCGGGATCCGGGCGGTGAGCGCGGAGTAGACGCGCGCGAGGTAGTGCAGCGCGATCACCGCGGAGTAGCCGTCGAGCATGATGTGGTGGACTCGCTGGAACAGCCAGCTGCGGCTCTCGGGAAGCCTGAAGAGCACCGCGGCGCAGAGATCGGGGGAGTCGAGCGTCCGTGCCGTCTCCATCTCCTGGTCGATGCGTCGACGTGCCTCTGCCCGGGCCTGCTCGGGGTCCGAGATTCCGGAGAGGTCCACGACCGTGAGCAGGTCCGCTTCAGGGGCGGGCTTCTCGAGCGTGGCGTAGGGCCCCTTCGCGTCCTCTGAGAAGCGCATGGAGAGTGAATCGATGTCCCGAATCACCTTCGTCCAGGCCAGGCTCATCACCTTGATATCCACAACCCCGTCCAGCTCGAGGTACTGGCCGATCTGATACGTCGCGTTCTCCTGGTCGAGCTGCTGGGCGTACCAGATGCCGCGCTGCGCCGGCGTCAGCTCGAGAGGTGAAGCAGGCGAGGAATCCGATTTCGGCAGCGCGGGGTCGACCATGGGTGATGCTCCTTGAAGACTGGGTGATAGAGGTCTGGCTCTGCGGGTTCGCGGGGCGCGCAGACCGCTTACTGCTGGAACTGGCCGATCTGCAGATCGGTGAGCGTGTCGCCCAGGTTCAGCAGCGGGCCCTCGATCAGCGGGCCGTTGATCAGGGTGAGTCCAGCCGTGGCGTAGTCCAGGAGGGCGCCGTTGCCGGCCATCACAACCAGGGCGGCGAGCGCCAGCAGTCCTGCGGCTGCGAGGGCCTGGAATGAGGTGCGCTGATGGACCGGGACTTCAGCGGCGGCAGCGTGGGCGGTGATGGTGGTCATGACGGGCTCCTCTGAGTTGCGGACTCTGACGGTGGGCCCACTTCACTCGGGAGGGGCTCCGGTCCATGTTCGGAGCGACTCGTACTATGGATGGGATTCTCAAGGCGAGCGAGGACCAAGCCGTCTGGCTTGGAGCTGAGAAGGCGGTGTCCTCGGGGCGGGGCCCCCGTCACATGAGCATCAGTGCCCGGTGAGCGAGTTCAGCAGGAAGCTGCGCAGCTCGTGATATTTCGGGTCCTGCTCCAGGTTCTCCACATCACGCGGCCGGGTAAACGGGACCTTCATGTCGTGGACGATCTGCGCATTCGGTCCGGCCCCCATCACCAGAATCCGGTCGGAGAGCAGCAGCGCCTCGTCCACGTCGTGGGTGACCATGATGCAGGTGCGTTTCTGCTGTTCGCACAGCTCCAACAGCTGAAGCTGCAGTTCGTGCCGGGTGAGCGCATCCAGCGCCCCGAGGGGCTCGTCGAGCAGCATCACCTTGGGCTCCAGCGCGAAGGCCCGGGCGATTCCCACACGTTGCTGCATGCCGCCGGAGAGCTGGGTGGGCCGCCGGTCTGCTGCGTGGGAGAGGTTCACCAGCTGAAGATACTCATCGGCCAGCGACTCGAGCTCCTGCTTGCTGCGCTTCTGGTGCGGATCGGTCTCCAGCGCGAAGAGCACGTTCTGTCGGGCGGACATCCAAGGCAGCAGCACGTGCTGCTGGAAGACGATGCCCAGCTCCCGGCTCGGTGCGGTGATCGGCTGCCCGGCCAGCGAGATCGTGCCTTCATCGACCGACTCCAGGCCGGCGATCATCTTCAGGATGGTGGACTTGCCGCAGCCCGAGGGGCCGATGATCGTGATGAACTCACCCTCCTCGATGTCGACGTCGGTGGTGCCGACGATCCGCTGGAAGCCCTTCTTCCGATCAGGGAATCCCTTGGTGATGCCCTCGAGCTTCACCACCGGTTCGGTGCTGGTGTGCGCTGCAGGAAGAGTCTCGGCGGTCATGTCTGGGTCTCCTGATGGTTCGGGCTTCGTCTCGGGCGTGGGTGTCTCGGGCGTGGGTGTCTCAGGACTTGGGGACCAGGCGCTGCAGCTGGGCGATCGAGCGGTCGAGCAGGAAGCCGACGCCGCCGATGATCACGATGGCCACCACGATGCTGGGAGTGTTCAGCGCGTTCCATTCGTTCCAGACGAAGTGGCCCATCCCGCGGCCGCCGACGATCATCTCGGCGGCGACGATCACCAGCCAGGCCGTGGAGAGCGCGGTGCGCAGACCCGTCACGATGGCGGGCAGCGTGGCCGGAAGCAGGACCTTGAAGACCCGGGTCCTGGTGTCGGTCTCCAGGGATTTCGCCAGATCCAGGAACAGCGGGTTGACCCGGCGGACCCCGTCGATGGTCGAGACCAGGATCGGCCAGAGTGCGGCCATGAAGATCACGAAGATCGCGGTCATCTGGGAATCGCGCAGCAGCGCCAGGCCCAGCGGCAGCCACGCCAGGGGTGAGACCGGGCGCAGGATCTGGATGAACGGGTCCATGCCGTCGTGGATCACCCGGGAGGTTCCCAGCAGCAGGCCCAGCGGGACGGCGATGATCGCGGCCAGGCCGAAGCCCAGGAGCACCCGCTGGATGGAGGCGAGCAGGTGGTAGAAGATGCCCACGTTGTTGGGCCCGTCCAGCAGGAAGGCCGTGCCGAGCATCTCCAACAGCCGGTCCCAGGTGGCCCCGGGGGTGGGGGCGAGGCCGCCGTCGTCGAGACCCACGGTGGCCAGGTGCCAGATCCCGATGAACCCGAGGAAGAAGATCACGAAGAGTCCGGTGGTCTGGATCCGGTCCCGGGTGCGCTGGGCCCTCGCCCGCTGCTGCAGCGCCTCTGGGGCGGTGTTGGTGTGCGGCTGCTGCGCCGCACCGGTGGTGTCGGGGGCTTCTGTGGTCTCAGTGGTCTGGGTGCTCATAGGTTCACCTGTTTCTCGGTCCAGGGCAGCGGATCCGCCGGGTCGAATCTGCGTCCGATGATGGTCTCGGTCTCCCGCGGGGTGGTGTCTGCGCCGAGCGCCTCGAGGATCGGGGTTGCCGCGTCGGGGTCGAGCACCTGGCGGACCGCGGACTGGTAGTCCGCCGCTGTTTCGTAGCCGGCGGTGGGCGCGAGGTCCCAGCGCTGGAGCTGGGTCAGCGCCCAGATCGCATAGGACTCGTGGGGGTAGGGGCGGAAGCCGATGCGGTCTTCAACAGACCGGGTGGTCCCGGTGCCGTCCTCGAACTCGCCGGTGAGCACCGCGGCGATGACCGCGGGGTCCTGGCTGAGGAACGCGCGCCCCGCCATGGTCTCTGCCGCAGTGGCGCGGTTCTCTTCCCTGTCGGTCCAGAGCGCTGAATCTCCGATGGCCCGCAGCAGCGTGGTGTAGGTGTTCGGATACGCGGAGGCGAACTCATCGGCCACGGTGAAGCTGCAGCAGGGGTGCCCGTCCCAGAGGTCCTTGGAGAGCATGTGCAGGTAGCCGGCTCCCAGGGCGACGGCGCGCTGGTTGAACGGGTCCGGGGCGAGGAAGCCATCGATGTCGCCGACGTTGAGCGAGGCGACCATGTCCGAGGGGCGCATCACCTGGATGCCGACGTCGTAGTCCGGGTCCAGCCCACCCAGTGTGAGGTAGTCCCGCAGCAGCAGGTTATGCCCGGAGTAGTCGAAGGGCACCGCGATTCTCAGGCCGCGGAAGTCCTCCGCGCCGCGCACCCGATTCATGTGTTCGGTGCCCAGCGTGATGGCCTGCCCGTTGACATTGGTGATGTAGGGCATCCGAGAATCCCGCTGGCCGGCGGCGAAGTTGTGATGGATGCCCAGCGGCATCGGGCTGAGCATCTGGGTGGCGTCGAGCTCTCCGGCGACATAGGCGATCCACAGCTCACCCCAGCCGGTGTAGCGCTGCAGCGTCACGTTGAGCCCATACTGCTCGAAGATTCCCATGGCGGCGGCGTTGATGATCGGGGAGGAGCAGGTGATCGGCACGAAGCCCAGCGTGACGTCGCGGACTTCGAGGTCCCCGGCAGGCTCCAGGGCCGCGCTGAAATCGATCCCCAGCGGGTTGGTGTTCGGGGCGCCTCCGGTGGGGGTGCACCCGGCGAGCAGGCTCGCTCCGAGCGCCCCGCCGCCGAGGCTGAGCAGGTTGCGCCGGGAGAGGTGACGGTGTCCCACGGTCACCACCGGTAATCGAGGAACTTGCCGTCCAAGGTCACGACGACGCGGTCCCCATCGGGGTGGGCGCGACGCGCGACGTCGAGCTGGAAGTTGATCGCGCTCATGATGCCGTCGCCGAACTCCTCATGGATCAGTTCCTTGATCGTGGGGCCGTAGACCATGAGGGCCTCCTGAAAGCGGTAGATGGTCGGATCCGCCAGCACGTCCTCACTCAGCGGTCCGCGGTAGGGCTGCATCTGCAGGGCCTCCGTGACGGCGTCGTCCAGGCTCAGCAGCTCCTGCACCACGGTGGCCTGGGCTGCGGTCATGGGGTGGCTGCCGAGCAGGGCGGCGGTGCTCCATTCCTTCGCCACCCCCAGCTGTTCGGCGATCTGCGCCCAGGTGATTCCTGCCCGATGGCGGGCCACCCGGATGTGCTCGGCGGCTTCTCTCTTGCTGATGAACGGCTCCACGTGTCTCGTCCTCCTCTTTTCGACGGCGCCGGCCCGGAGTGGCCCCGGCGCGATTCCGAACCTAGGTCGGTGCGGAACCGGCCAACAAGGCGATCTGCGCGGATCATCCGACGATTCGCGCAAACGGCAATGGTTTAACCCGGCTGAAATATTCGGGCCTCTTGAGGGAAACAGTGCGGTCCTAAAATTGTGGAACAACGGTCCTGGCGCCGGAAGGAGATGCTCTTCAAGATGACCTTCGACGGCGAGGGAGTCCTGCGCTCCCTCATTGACGCAGCACCCACTCCGCTCTGGCTGATCGAGCCCGACGGGTCGGTCGCGCTGGTGAATGAGGCCGCGGCCACCGTGCTCGGCTATAGCCAGGGCAGCGAGCTCGTGGGTCGCTGCAGCCACGAGGCGCTGCACCCGCGCCATGCCGACGGGTCTCCCTACCCGCGGGAGGCCTGCCCGATCGTGACCGCCCCTGGAACGGTGAGCCACAGCCACGCCGAGGAGTTCATCGACCGTCGCGGCCGCTCGCTGCGGGTGCGCTGGAGGCTCAGGGCGCTCGGGGATTCCGACCATAGGCTGCTCACCTTCACCCCGCGCCAGTCCTCGGGTTCCGCCGGGGCGCCAGGGTCGCCGGGGGCTCGGCTGGACGCCGAGTCCAGCCGCAGCTTCGCCGAGATCAGGACCTACATCGAGTCTCACTGCCAGGATCCGACGCTGTCCCCAGACCGCCTGGCCGGGCGGGCCGGTGTCTCGCTGCGCACTCTGCAGACCATGTTCGCGCAGGCGAACACCTCACCGGCTCAGGAGATCCGCCGGGCCCGGCTCGAGCGGGGCCACCTGCTTCTGACCCAGGGGACCGGAGTGGCCGAGTCGGCCTTCTCCAGCGGGTTCAACGACGTCGGGACCTTCAGCCGCGCCTACCGCCGCACCTACGGCAGGGCGCCCGCGCAGACCAAGACCATGCCCGGGACTCTGGCGCTCGACTGAGGCCTGGCCTGGAGGCACGCGTCCCTTCAAGGGCTGGACACCCTCACTCGACCGGGTGAGACATCGCGTTTGGTGTCGGCCCGGGCAGTAGAGTTGTCCGGTAAGAAGCCCTCGTTCCCTCAGCACCTTGCATTTGAGGAAGCGGCGGCTCTGATTCAGGCTCAGACCCAGGCTGTTCGCGCAATGGCGCGCGGCGGATCACGCGGTCCGGCGGTAGCGATAGCGAGAATGACGTGACGACGAAGACCGCGACGACGAAGACCCCGGGGCGCAGTCGTCCCCAACCCGGTTGGATCAGGATCCTGATCCCCGCCATTCTGGTGCTGGTGTGGCTCGGGGTGACCGCCGTGGGCGGTCAGACCTTCGGCAAGGTCGGCGAGGTCACCACCAACGACCAGACCACCTTCCTGCCCGCCGACGCAGAGTCCACACGGGCGCTGGAGCTCGGCGAGGGCTTCTCCGACGACGACTCCATCCCCGCCACCTTGATCGGAGAGCCCGCCAGCGGCGAGGTCGATGAACAGGCTCTCGGTGAGCTGGAGGCCCTCGTGGGGCAGATCAACGAGCTCGACGGCGTCGACCGCTCCCTGCCGCCGCAGATCTCCGAAGACGGCGAGGCCTTCCAGGTGCTGGTGCTGATGGAAGAGGCTGCGGTGGAGGACGGCGCGGTCGCAGAGCTGCGCGGTCTGGTGGATGCCGAGCTCTCCGCGCAGGAGTGGACCACTCACGTCACGGGTCCGGCGGCGCTCTCCGATGACTTCGCCAACGCCTTCGCCGGCATCGACGGACTGCTCCTGCTGGTCGCGGTGATCACCGTCTTCGTCATCCTCGTGGTGGTCTACCGCTCGGTGCTGCTGCCCTTCCTGGTGCTGCTCTCCTCCATCGCCGCGCTCTCCAGCGCCATCACCGTGATCTTCCAGCTGGCCAAGATGGAATGGATCACGCTCAACGGCCAGGCTCAGGGGATCCTCTCGATCCTGGTCATCGGCGCCGCCACCGACTACTCGCTGCTCTTGGTGGCCCGCTACCGCGAGGAGCTGCTCGCCCGGGAGAACCGCTTCGACGCGCTCTGGATCGCCTGGCGCCGCTCCACCCCGGCGATCCTGGCCTCCGGCGGCACCGTGGCCGCCGCGCTGCTCTGCCTGCTCTTCTCCGACCTGAACTCCAACCGGGCGCTGGGCCCGGTGGCCAGCACCGGCATCGTCTTCGCGATGCTCGCCACGCTGACCTTCCTGCCCGCGATGCTCGCGCTCTTCGGCCGCCCGGTCTTCTGGCCCAAGGTCCCGCACGCGCCCCGGCCCGCGGTGGAACAGGCTCAGGCCCTGAACCCGGACCTTCAGACCCGTCGCACCAAACACACCTCGCGGCGTCGGACCCTGTGGGCCGTGGTGGCCGAAAAGGTCCGCGCCCGCCCCCGAGTCATCTGGCTGGTGGTGACCGGCCTGCTCCTGGTCGCGTCGGTCGGCGTGCTCGACCTGAAGGCCGAAGGCGTCCCGCAGTCCGAACAGGTGCTGGGCCAGACCGACGCCAAGGACGGCCAGTCGATGCTGCAGGAGCATTTCGACGCCGGCACCGGGGCTCCCGCCAACGTCTTCGTCCCTGCCGAGGAGCTCGCCGAGCGCTCGAGATCGTCGAGGCCAGCGACGGCGTCGGCGAGGTCTACGCGGTGGCCGAGACCGGCGCTCCGGCCCAGGGTCAGCAGGACGCCAACGAGGTGGACGGCTACAACCAGCTCTCGGTCACGCTGACCGACTCCGGAGACTCCCTCGAGGCCGAACGCACCATCAGCGAGCTGCGCGGGGAGCTGGGTGCGCTCGAAGGCGAGGCGCTGGTCGGCGGCACCACCGCCACCCAGCTGGACACCAATGAGACCGCTCAGCGGGACCTGATCACGATCATCCCGATCGTGCTGCTGGTCATCCTGGCGTTCCTGATCGTGCTGCTGCGCTCGGTCACCGCACCGGTGGTCCTGCTGCTCACCACGGTGCTCTCCTACACCGCGGCACTTGGCATCTCTGCCCTGGTGTTCAACTACATCCTCGGATTCCCCGGCGCCGATCCGACGGTGCCGCTGTTCGGCTTCGTCTTCCTCACCGCCCTGGGCGTGGACTACAACATCTTCCTGGCCACCCGGGCCCGGGAGGAGACCGTCCGGCGCGGACCGAAGGAGGGGCTGCTGTACTCGCTGGTGATCACCGGCGGCGTCATCACCAGCGCCGGCATCGTGCTGGCCGCGACCTTCGCCGCCCTGGGCGTGCTGCCGCTGATGTTCATGGTGCAGCTGGCGTTCCTGGTGGCTCTGGGCGTGCTGATCGACACCTTCATCGTGCGCACCCTGCAGGTGCCGGCGATCGGCGTCGACCTCGGTCACCGCTTCTGGTGGCCCTCGAAGATCGGCAGGGGTGACCGCTGGGCCAAGCACGAGGTGACCACGCCCGGTGCTGAGGATTCCGGTCCAGATGAATCCGCAGATATCTCGGAAGATTCCTCGGCTCCGGCCGCTCAACCCCGATAGGATGACGGCAGCGCACCAATGATGTTGCCGTCTTTGACTTATCGCAATAAGGAGCTCACACGTGGCTATCGCAACCCCGGACAAGTACAACCAGATGATCGATTCCGCGAAGGCTGGCGGCTACGCCTACCCCGCGGTGAACGTCACCAGCTCACAGACCCTGAACGCCGCCATCCGCGGCTTCGCCGAGGCCGAGTCTGACGGCATCATCCAGGTATCCACCGGCGGTGCCGCGTACTGGTCCGGCGCCAGCGTCAAGAACATGGTGACCGGCTCGCTGGGCTTCGCCGCCTTCGCCAAGCAGGTCGCCAAGAGCTACGGCGTGAACATCGCGCTGCACACCGACCACTGCCCCAAGGACAAGCTCGACGGCTTCGTGCTGCCGCTGCTGGAAGCCTCCGAGGCTGAGGTCAAGGCCGGGCGCGACCCGATCTTCAACTCCCACATGTGGGACGGCTCCGCGGAGACCCTCGAGGAGAACCTGCGCATCGCCGCCGAGCTGCTGCCCCGCAGCGCGGCCGCCAAGCAGATCCTCGAGGTCGAGATCGGCACCGTCGGTGGTGAAGAGGACGGTGTGGAGAACGAGATCAACGAGAAGCTCTACACCACCATCGAAGACGCTACCGCGACCATCGAGGCTCTCGGCCTGGGTGAGCACGGCCGCTACATGACCGCGCTGACCTTCGGCAACGTCCACGGCGTCTACAAGCCCGGCGGCGTGAAGCTGCGCCCGGAGATCCTCAAGGACATCCAGCAGCAGGCTGCCGCGAAGTACGGCAAGGAAGCGCCCTTCGACCTGGTCTTCCACGGCGGCTCCGGCTCCTCCGAGCAGGAGATCTCCGACGCCGTGTCCTACGGCGTGATCAAGATGAACATCGACACCGACACGCAGTACGCCTTCACCCGCCCGGTGGCCGGCCATATGCTCGCCAACTACGACGGCGTGCTCAAGATCGACGGCGAGGTCGGCAACAAGAAGACCTACGACCCGCGCGTCTGGGGCGCCAAGGCCGAAGAGTCCATGGCCGCCCGCATCGTCGAGGCCTCCCAGCGCCTCGGCTCGGCAGGCAAGTCCATCAAGTAACCCGCACGCCCGGCGTCGCGCGCCGAGCAACGACGACGGCGGCCGCCCCTCCTGAGTGGAGGACGGCCGCCGTCGTCGTGTCTGCCCTCGGGGGAGAAATCGTAGACCTGCGGCGGATGGTTCGCTGGGATTATCCGCCTCAGCGACGAAACCCACCCTCGGTGTTGATGGTCTGCCCGGTGATCCAGGAAGCCTCGTCGGTGCTCAGCCAGGCGATCAGCCGCGCCGGGTCATCAGGCTCGCCGAAGCGGCCCAGCGGGAACATCGAGGCGACATCCTTCCAGAGTTCAGGCCCCAGGTATCCGGTGTCCACCGGGCCCGGGTTCACCGTGTTGACCCGGATGCCCCGGCCGATCAGCTGCTCCGAGAGTGTGGCCGTGATTCCGGCCAGCGCCGCCTTCGCCGCGGCGTAGGCCACCTCGCCGGGCATGGGTCCCAGCCCCTGCCCGGAGGTCAGGAAGATGATGGATCCGGCACCTGCATCGGGATGCTGCCGCAGATAGCCCTGAGCCAGCAGGATCGAGGCTCGAGCGTTCACCGCCCAGTGCCGATCGAGCTGCGTGGCGGTGAGCTCGCCGAGCGCCCCATCCTGGCCGCTGAGCGCCTGATTGCAGACGAGCGCGTCGACCGAGCCCATCGCGGAGACTGCCGCCTGCATCACCTGGTCCGGACCTGTCGGATCGGCCAGGTCAGCATGGACATCCGCGACCTGGGCATCGTCGACGAGGTGGCTGCGGACGCCGTCGAGCACCAGCGAGATGTCGTCGGCGCCCCAGGACTGTTCGCGGTCATGTGGTGCGTAGTGGTGACAGAAGACGCTGGCCCCGTAGGCGGCCATCCGGCAGGCCGTGGCGTAGCCGATTCCGGCCCGCCGGCTCACCCCGGTGATCAGCACGTTTCGTCCCCGCAGAGGGAGTGGATCACGGGAGAGGTCGGTGGCGGGCGTGGGCTGCATGGGGTCATTGCACCACATCAGACTTCCCAGCCGGAGCTGTAGCTGCGCTGCGCGAGCGGCGTCGCGTGGACGTTGATGGTCTTCTCGAGTCGGCTCCGACGCTGGGGGGGTCTGGGCTGCAGGAGGTGGGAGTCACGCGGAGAGCCTCCGCCTTCCCGTCACCCCTGGCCCACCCCACCTGGCAGACTGTCGCATCCCTGTGGCTCCGTCGCATCGCTATTTCCATGGGATCCGGCACCGGGATGGGACAAATTCGCGCGAGGCCCTGGAGCTGCTCCGCCCCAGCGTGATCGGACCAGACCAGCCGTGTCCAGAGGATCTGCACACCGGAGAACGCCATGTATCCGGCGTCGAAGATCGCCAGGCTGGCGTACGCCGCCGACGCACTCGGTCGACAGGCTCGGCCGACGCACTCGGCTGGCACGCCTCGTTGATCTGACAGGAGCGTGGGAATGGCCGCACCCTCGGTAGGGTTGAGCCTTGGGAAATCGTCTTCACCGGCCACCGCATCAGGCGGCCGGGCGTCCACAACAGTCGGAGAACCTCATGAACATGTCGACCATCGCACTGCGCACCGTCCCCGGAGCCTTCATCCTCAACTCCGGAATCGGCAAGCTCGGCCTGGATGCCGACGCCGCCGCCGGCATGCAGGGCATGGCCGCGACCGGCGTGCCCGCGGTCAAGCAGCTCTCTCCCGAGCAGTTCGGCAAGGCCCTGGCCTGGGGAGAGATCGCCCTCGGAGGCGCACTGCTCGCACCCTTCGTCAGCAACCGCGTGGCCGGCCTCGCGCTGGGCACCTTCACCGCCGGCATGCTCAGCATGTACTTCCGCAACGACGGCATGACGGAGTCCGACGGCGTCCGCCCCACCCAGGACGGCACCCCGCTCGCCAAGGACACCTGGCTCGCCGCCATCGCCATCTCGCTGATCAGCTCCGGCAAGAAGGCCGACCGCAAGAAGAAGTAGCCGCCCAGCCCGTACTTGGCTGACCGGCGACGGATTGCGGGGCACGGCTCGCGTGGAACTGAACCTGCACGCTGACCCCCGCAGAAAGCGACGTGCATGACCCGCGAAAAGCTGCTCCTGCTCGATTTCGACGGCACGCTCTGCCTGGGCGACGCCCCGGTGCTCTTCTATGCCGACCGCGTCGACGCCCTGCTGGCCGAACGTGGCCTGAGCAGACACCTCGTGGGGAGCAGCGTCCACGAGATCGTCAGCCGGGCGTTCTCGGCGAACTCGCTGCTGGTGCCGCAGATCCAGTATGACGACGCCGGCACGCCGCTCACCGTGGGCAGCGAGGCCACCCATGAGGACGCCAAGGCACATCCCGTCTCCTGGCCGCTGCAGGACGGCTATCAGCTGGTCCAGCTGCTCGCACGCCAGGCGGGACTCACCGACGCCGACTCCGGGCAGTCTTTCCGGGCGGCACGGAGGGACCTGTTGGCCCATGGGCTGGAGAACACCGACGTGCACGCGCCGTCCGGGGCATCGGAGCTGCTCGCTGAGACCCGACGGCGCGCCGTCGTCGTGCTGGTGACCAACTCGCCGGCTGAGGCTTTCGCGCCCTGGCTGCACGCACTCGGGCTCAGCGAGGCCTTCGACCTGGTCATCAATGATGCCCGCAAGCCCCTCGGCATGCCCGCGGCGCTCGAGAGCGCCCGGGGCGCCGGCGGGGATGCGCAAGCCCGGACAGCCGCAGACCAGGTGCTCTCCGCCGGGGACATCTGGGCCAATGACCTCGAGCATGTGCATGCCCTCGGCGGCGCCACCGTCCTGATCGACCGATTCGGCACCGGCCTCGGCACTCCCGATCATCGGGTAGAGAACTTCGACGCCCTCGCCCAGACCATCGATGCCTGGTCACACAGCACCGCGACGGTCTGACAAGAGGTCCTGCTCAGCGCCGCAGGCCCGCTTCATCATGTAATCTGCGTCACAGGAAAAATGCCACTGTGTTAACAGTGCGTGACAGGTTGACCAACTGGCCTGTTCCAGGTTGGAGGGCGCAGAATGCGCGCCCTAGAGTGAATCGTGGAATCGCACGAGGTCAGCGGCGTGACTCGGCTGACCCTCTGCGTGACTCTCCAGAATTCTCCACCCCTCGGTGCGGTGAGGCGCAGCACCGAGGTCGCCCTGGCACCTTGATGAAGAGGAAATTCCATATGCGTAAGAAGACCCTGTCCACGTTCGCGCTGGCGAGTGTGCTGACCCTGACCATGGCCGGCTGTGTGGCCGATGAGGGCGAGACCGGCGGCGAGGAGGATGCTGAGGCGGGCGACTCCGAGGCGGCGGCGATCACCAGCGTCGATGAGATCGTCATCGCGCTCGTCCCCTCCAACGACGTCGACAACATCGTGGAGAGCGCGGAGCCGCTGGCCGATGCGCTCAGTGACGCACTCGAGGGCTTCCCGGTCCGGGCAGAGGAGACCCAGGACTACCTGGGCGCCATCACCGCGATGCAGACCGGCGATGCTCAGGTCGTCATGTCGGGCCCGGTGGGCATGATCCAGGCCGAGGAACAGGCCGATGCCGTGCCGATCACCCAGTCGATCCGCTACGGCTCCGACGTCTACGTCACCCAGTGGTTCACCAATGACCCTGACACCTACTGCATGGACGAGCCCGTCGACGTCCCTGACGACGAGGGCAACACCATGCTCTTCTGCAACGGCACCGATGAGGCCGAGCCCGGCGCCGTAGGCGAAGAGGCCCTGGAGATGATCGAAGAGGGCACCACGGTCTCCTACGTGGACCAGGGCTCCGCCTCGGGCTACTACTACCCGGCCACCCAGCTCAACGATCTGCTCGGCTTCGCCCCAGGCGAGGGTGACATCGACGAGCAGTTCGCCGGCAGCCACGACAACTCGGTGATCAACGTCTACAACGACAGCGCCACGATCGGCACCTCCTTCGATGACGCTCGCCAGAACGTCGTCGCCGAGAACCCCGATGTGGGCGAAGAGGTCGTCGTCTTCGCCTGGGCCGGACCGATCCCGAATGACGGCATCGTGGTCTCCTCCGAATTCACCGAGGACGAGCAGGCCGTGCTGACCGAGGCCTGGCTCGCGGTCGCCGAGGACGAGGACGGTCTGGCCGCACTCGACGAGGTCTACGAGATCGAGGGGATGGTCGAAGCCGACGAGGAGGCGCTCGACGGCGCTCGCCAGGTCTACAACGACTTCGGCGATGAGTGACCGCTAGCAACCCCTTCTGAGAGGAAACAGTCCTGCTTCGGCCGGCAGCCCGGGTGTGCGGCTCTTACGCTTGAGGCGTGAGCTGCGCACCCGGACCCGGCGAGGACACCAGATCATGATCACCTTCGAGAACATCGACGTCGTCTACCCCAATGGCTTCAAGGGGCTGAGCAACGTCAACCTGCAGATCGACAAGGGCGAGTTCGTGGCCATCGTCGGGCTCTCCGGCGCGGGCAAGTCCACGCTGATCCGCACGGTCAATGGGCTGGTCCCGTTCACCTCGGGCACCCTGAAAGTCGGCGACGAGGTCGTGGACCCGCGCAGCAAGGCCAAGCTGCGCCGGCTGCGCTCCCGGGTGGGCATGATCTTCCAGTCCTTCAACCTGGTCACCCGGGTCTCGGTGCTCAACAACGTGCTGGTGGGACGTTCCGCAGAGACGCCCACCTGGCGTTCGCTGCTCGGCTGGTACCGCGCCGAGGACAAGGAGCTCGCCTTCAAGTCCCTGGAGCGCGTGGGGATCGTGGACAAGGCTTATATGCGCGCCTCCTCGCTCTCCGGCGGCCAGCAGCAGCGCGTGGCCATCGCCCGCGTGCTCGCCCAGGATCCCGAGGTGATCCTCGCCGATGAACCGGTCGCCTCGCTGGATCCGCCCACCGCACACAAGGTGATGCGCGACCTGCGCCGAATCCAGCAGGAGCTGGGCATCACCACCATCGTGAACATGCACCACCTGGACCTGGCACGCAGCTACGCCGACCGGATCATCGGGATGCGCGCCGGCGAGGTGGTCTTCGACGGCCCCGTGGAAGAAGCCACCGATGCGGTCATCGAAGAGGTCTACCAGCGCTCGCTGACCGCTGAGGACATCGTCGCTGGAGACGCCGCCGCCGAGAGCTCTGCCGCTGGAGACGCCGCCGCCGAGAGCTCTGCCGCTGGAGACGCCGCCGCCGAGAGCTCTGCCGCTGGAGACACTGCCGCCGGGGGCTCTGCCGCCGAGGGCGCCGCCACCGAGCGCGCCGTCCCCGCCGCGAAGGTCCAGGACTGACGCGTGACCACCACCGCCGATGAAGCCACTCGTGGCTCCGCCACCCGCGCGGTGACAGCCCGCCCCGAAGCACCAAAGCCCAGCGGGCTGGTCTATCTCGGCCTGGCTGGGCTCGCCGTCCTCGCGTTCATCATCTTCTGGGTCACCCGGGACTCCGGCGAGATCCTGCTGATCCCGCTGGGCTTCGTGACCCTCTGGGCCCCGCTGTACCCGGTGATCGGGCTGGCGGTGATGCTGCTGACGCTGCTGGTCTGCTACCGAGCCCGGGTCGGCACCATGGGCGGCTTCGGCGCGCTGGCCTTCATCACGATGAGCTATTGGGCCGGCTCCACGGTGAACTTCACGCTCTTGGAGATCCCCAGCCGCTGGTCCAACGTGGAGCCCCGGCTCCGTGCGTTCCTGGATCCAAACTGGAGCTACATCTGGACGGTCCGGGACCAGTGGCTGATCACCATCTCGATGGCAGTGGTCGCCACCCTCATCGGCTGCGCCATCGGCCTGGTGCTGGCCATGCTCGCCTCCCCGGTCTCCAGCCCGAACAAGGGCGTCTCGCAGGCGATCAAGGCCGTCAACTCGGTGATCCGCTCCATCCCCGACGTCGGCTGGGCGCTGCTCTTCGTCGCATTCATCGGCGGCACCGCCCACGGGCTGGGCCCGATGGCCGGCGTCCTGGCGCTGCTGATGTTCAACATCGGCATCGTGGCCAAGCTGCTCAGCGAGACCATCGACTCGGTGAACCCCGGCCCGGTGGAGGCCGCCGACGCCGCGGGGGCCAACCTGACCCAGCGCAACCGGCTCGCCATCCTGCCCCAGGTGCTGCCCGGATTCGTGTCCTACGGGCTCTACGTCTTCGAGCTGAACATCCGCGCCTCGGCCGCTCTGGGCATCGTCGGGGTGGGCGGCATCGGCTCG
Source organism: Nesterenkonia sp. AN1 (assembly GCF_000582475.1). Taxonomy (NCBI): domain Bacteria; kingdom Bacillati; phylum Actinomycetota; class Actinomycetes; order Micrococcales; family Micrococcaceae; genus Nesterenkonia; species Nesterenkonia sp. AN1. The sequence goes on along the minus strand of NZ_JEMO01000006.1, from coordinate 198,105 downwards.
GCCATCATGCTGCAGCTGAACCGCTTCGCCTTCGAGAACGTCGCCGCCATCCTGATCGCTCTGATCGTCGTGGTGCTGCTGGTCGACATGTTCTCCATGTACATCCGGAGGAAGCTGCTGTGAGCACCAGAAAGATCAACGCCGGGCCGGGAAGCGCCTCCCGTCCCGAGTCCAGCCCCGAGTCCAGCCCTGAACCGCGCTTCGCTCCGGATGCGCTGGACCGGCGCCCCGTCCGGCCCTCCAGGCTCGGCTACAACGCCGGAATGCTCGTGGTGGGCATCCTCTTCATCGCCGCGATCTACGGGACCGGCATGGACGTCCGCGCGCTGCTGGACCTGCCGGCCAGCATCATCCAATACGGCCAGCTCATGGCCTCCGGCGTGTTCCAGATCCCGGATGAGACCGTGGCCGGCTACTGGAGCCAGTCCTTCGACGCGATGTTCGAGTCCGTGGCGATCGCCTGGGTCGGCACCATGGTCGGCGCGCTGTTCTCCCTGCCGCTGGGCTTCATGGCGGCGCGCAACATGTCCCCGCTGCCGATCTACGTGGTGGTCCGCTTCGTCCTCTCGGTGATCCGGGCGGTGCCCGAGATCATCTTCGCCATCGCCATCATGCTCCCGCTCTTCGGCTTCGGCTCCGGCGGCGGCGGAGCCCTCGCCGGAGCCATGGCGCTGGGCGTCAGCTCCATCGGCACCCTCTCGAAGCTGATCTCCGAAGCCATCGAAGCGGTGGACGGCGGTCCGCTGGAGTCCTCCCGGGCCTCGGGCAGCAACCACCTGCAGCTGATCCGTTGGGCCGTGCTGCCTCAGGTCATGCCGGAGGTCATCGCGATCTGGCTCTACCGCTTCGAGGTCAACATCCGCGCCTCGGCGATCCTCGGCGTGCTGGGCGCCGGCGGCATCGGCTCGCTGCTCTCCACAGTGTTCGGCGCCCGTGACTGGGACCGGATCGGCATCGTGCTGGTCGTCATCATACTGGTCACCATGGTGGTGGATCAGATCTCCGCGTTCATCCGGCACCGCGTGATCCATGGCGCGAGGATCCGCAACGGTGGGGGAGCGCCCCAGGACGACGACGACGGCGGCGCCCCCACTCCCGGCCCGGTCAGCGGCGCCTCGGTCGAGGATGACCCGGCCCCGAAGTCGACCCGGGCCGCCGCCGGACTCTGACCGGGATCCGCCCTCCGCGCGGGCGCTGCAGCCCCTGCCGGAACCGCCCGGGATGCGAATTCTGCGAGGGATTCTTGGCAGTAGGATGTGCCCATGAGCATCGTTGGTCAAAATTTGATGGAGCCGGAGCCCACGCTGCTTCCGGCAGAGCCCGAAGTCTCCGAATCCCTGGCCACCGGCGAGGAGCCGGTCGACCTCGCGGCCAAGCACCCGGAGTCCTCCTTGGTCTGGGCGCTGCTCGCCGAGGACGCGCTGGATCAGGGCTACACCGTGGAGGGCTACGCCTACGCCCGCGTCGGCTATCACCGCGGCCTCGATACTCTGCGCCGCTCCGGCTGGCGCGGCGCCGGACCCGTGCCGTGGAGCCACGAGCCCAACCGCGGCTTCCTGCGCGCCCTGGGTGCACTGGGCCAGGCAGCCGCCGCGATCGGCGAGACCGCCGAGGTGGAACGCATCACCACGCTGCTGCGCGACTGCGACCCCTCCGCACCCGAGGCCATCAGCCGGCTTCGCTGACCCCTGCGGTGCCCAGCTGAAGGGTTGTTCTGAGAATGGCGAAGCTCTACTTCCGCTACGGCGCGATGAATTCAGGAAAGTCCACCGGGCTGCTGCAGGCCGCGTTCAACTACGAGGAACGCGGCCAGCGGGTGCTGCTGGCAAAGCCCCAGGTCGATACCAAGGGTGAGGATGAGATCGTCTCCCGCCTGGGAGTGACCCGCAATGTCGACTTCCTGATCCCGCCGCAGGCTCCGCTGCGCGAACTGGTGGCCCAGCACGCGGCCGGGACCACGCCGGGGACGCTGCTCGATGACATGGAAGCCGAGTCCGGTGCCTTGAACCGGCAGATCAAGCCGGTGGCCTGCCTGCTGGTGGATGAGGCCCAGTTCCTCACCCCGGCGCAGGTGGAGGACCTGCTCCGCATCGCCGTGCTCGATGACGTCCCGGTCCTCGCCTACGGCATCCGCACGGACTTCCGGACGATGGCCTTCCCCGGCTCCGCCCGTCTGATGGATCTCGCCCACGCGCTCGAGGAGCTCAAGACCATCTGTCGCTGCGGGCGCAAGGCTGTGTTCAACACGCGCCGGGCAGGGGAGGCGATCATCTTCGATGGTGATCAGGTGGCGATCGATGGAACCGACATCTGGTACGAATCCCTCTGTGCCGCCTGCTATCTGGAGGCCTCCGGCGGCCGGCTGGGCTGAGGCGTGTCAGGACCAAACCTGGTGTCGAACGACGTTGGTAGGATCTACAGGGACGCCTTTGCGGTTGCGGGTGCTCCCAGACCAGCTCAGCTCGGGAAAGGACTGCCATGCCAGCCATTGTGATCGTCGGAGCCCAGTGGGGCGACGAAGGTAAGGGCAAAGCCACGGACCTGCTCGGTTCACGAGTCGACTACGTGGTGAAGCCAAATGGCGGCAACAACGCAGGCCACACCGTCGTCGTCGGCGGCGAGAAGTTCGAGCTCAAGCTCCTTCCCGCCGGGATCCTCTCCCCGAACGCCGTGCCGGTGATCGGCAACGGCGTCGTGGTGAACCTTGAGGCGCTCTTCCACGAGATCGACGGCCTCGAAGCGCGCGGCGCGGACACCTCCAAGCTCAAGATCTCGGCGAACGCTCACCTGGTCGCGCCCTATCACCAGACCATGGACAAGGTCACCGAGCGATTCCTGGGCAAGCGCGCCATCGGCACCACCGGCCGCGGCATCGGCCCCACCTACATGGACAAGGTGGCCCGCCTGGGCATCCGAGTCCAAGACATCTTCGATGAATCGATCCTGCGGCAGAAGATCGAGGGGGCGCTGCGGCAGAAGAACGAGCTCCTGGTCAAGCTCTACAACCGCCGGGCCATCGCCGTCGACGAGATCGCCGAGTACTTCCTTGACTTCGCCGAGAGGCTGCGGCCTATGGTCGTGGACACCACGATCCTGCTCAATGACGCGCTGGACCGGGGCGAAGTGGTCCTGATGGAGGGCGGCCAGGCGACCTACCTCGACGTCGACCACGGCACCTACCCGTTCGTGACGTCCTCCAACCCGACGGCGGGCGGCGCCTCCGTCGCTCGGGCATCGGCCCGACCCGGATCAAGCGCTCGATCGGCATCGTCAAGGCCTACACCACACGGGTGGGCGCTGGACCGTTCCCGACCGAGCTCTTCGACGAGTGGGGCGAGTACCTGCAGAAGACCGGCGGGGAGTTCGGCGTCAACACCGGACGTCCGCGGCGCTGCGGCTGGTACGACGCCGTGATGGCGCGCTACGCCGCCCGCATCAACGGCTTCACCGACTTCTTCCTGACCAAGCTCGACGTGCTCACCGGCATCGAAGAGATACCGGTCTGTGTGGCCTATGAGGTCGACGGTGTCCGTCATGACGAGATGCCGATGACCCAGACCGAGTTCCACCACGCCAAGCCGGTCTTCGAGAACTACCCGGGCTGGACCGAAGACATCTCCGGTGCCCGCACGCTGGAGGACCTGCCGGTCAACGCACGGAACTACGTGCTCGCGCTGGAGAAGCTCAGCGGCTGCCGGATCTCTGGCGTAGGTGTCGGCCCCGGCCGCGACCAGGTGATCGCGATCCACGACCTGATCGGAGACTGATCCGCCGGAATCCTAGGGTTCTCCTCTCTGTGTCACCACTAAAATTTTGGTCATCCAGTCTAACGGTAAAAGAAATTTTAGTACTCCCAGTATTTTCCTAGAGTGTCGGATAATTTGGCTTCACTTATTATTTTATCTATTTTTCAAAAGTTGTAGATAAATAAAAATTAGACCTGTAATGTGACTCAAGTTGCTTTCGACAGCTTGAGGAGATTCTGTGAGTGCAGGCAGTCCTCGCGTGGATCGGGCTGAGGAGATCGCCCTGATTCGGAGGGCGGCGAGTCAGGCGGCCCGGCGCCGAGCTCAGGTCGTCTATCTCGAGGGGTTCGCCGGGGTGGGCAAGGGGACCCTGCTTTGCGATGCCTTGACGGGCCACGAGGACTGGCGAGAGATCGTCATAGTCCTGGAGCGGGAGCAGAGCGATGTCTCCGGAGAGCTCCTGCGGCGTCTGGTACTACCTCCGGAAATCGAGCTGAATGGTCAGAGCGTCGACGGATGTGTCGCCGAGGGACTGCAGCGCGCGCAGAGCTTGCGCCGGCCCACCGTGATCACGCTGATCAACACGCAATGGATCGACGCCGAGTCAGCCGAGGCGCTGCTGCGCATCTGCACGTTGCTGCGCGACGCTGCGATTCTGGTGCTGATGTCTGGCCGCCCGTCCGCTCGGCCAGAGGTCAATCGCGGACTCCATCCTGCTGCTGATCCGGGCCGCGCACTACGCGGGTCTCGGTTCACTGATCCCTCCGCTTCAGCGCCTCATCTGGAGGGGAGACTGCCCGGTGAGCATCAAGTTCCAGGACACCGTCATCGACTATATGGAGGCGTTCCAGGCGTGGGAGTCGCATGACCCCACCGAAGCAATGAGGCGGTTCTTGCGTGTCTATGAGTGGCTTGATGCAGCGCCGCCGATCCATTCTGTTCAGCAGGTCTCCGAATGCGGCGGTCACCGTCTGTTTCAGGCCTTCAACTTCCTGGACATGGGCGCATTGATCTCGGCCTATCCACACGAGCTGAAGCGTCACCGCGCCACGGTCATCGACGGCCTGGAGCGCAGCGCCGCCCTGTTCACCAGCGTGGGTTCACCAGGTCTGTTGAAGCTTGCGGTGGAACAGCTCTCCGTCCTGAGGCCGCGTCTCACCTCGACCGCCGCGCGAAGAGGCCCGCTGCGCGTCCAGAAGTCAGCTCCAGTCCAGGCCTCCACTGCGCCGAGAACGGCGATTTCTATGAATACGGTTCGCACCGAGATCGTTGGTGAGGTCGCTGGACCCTTGGAAGGCCTGTCTGCGCGTGAACGCCAGGTCGCGGTGCTCATCGCCGATGGCTGGACCAACCGAGAGATGGCCGAAGATCTGGGGGTCTCGGTGCGAACCGTCGACTTTCATGTGCGCAATGCGCTGACCAAGTTCGACGTCACGTCGAGGCATGAAATCCGACACAGACTCCGCGAGGGCTCCTGCGGGAACTGAAATGCCGCTGGCCTCGAGCGAGCTCCGCTGATTCATCAATCGGGCCTGCGGGGGCCTGGTGATACCTACCAGGTCCACGCGAAAAACCTGCAGATCCTCCTTCGGCACTGGATCGAGGCTGAACAGCAGGCCGTCAGATCCCAGACGGACCTGTCAGCGTCACACTGACCTTGGCGTTTTCTAAGAAACCCTTTTCGATCTGCATTCTGCACCGTAATCTGATTTCAAAGCCGTCATTTCTCTCTAGGAGCAGGTCTTGCAATGGAGCTCCAACAATATGTCCGGGTCCTCAAGCGAGGATGGCTGACCCTGGTCCTCGCGGTGGTGGTGATGGTCGGGGCCGCGGCCGCTCTGCTTGTGCTGCTGCCAGCGACCTATGAGGCAGAGACCCGCATCTACGTCTCGGTGGAGGATGCCGAGGCCTACGACCTCAGCCAGCGGTCGATCTACAGCCAGGAACTCGTGCGCAGCTTCGTCGAGCTCGCCCAGAGCTCAGCCGTGCTCGGTCCCGTGGTGGAGGAGCTGGCGCTGGAGGACACTCCGCGCGAGCTCTCCGAACGGGTCAGCGTGGCCGCACAGACCGGTACGGTGATTCTGGAGGTTACCGTCGCCGATGAGGACCCCGAGCAGGCCGCCGCGATCGCCAGCTCGATGACCGCGGCGCTCGACGACGTGGTCCAGGGCCTCACGACCTCGACGGAGGGCGGCGGAAACGTCACCCTGACCACCGTGGAGGAGCCCTTCGCCCCGGAAGGGCCCAGCTTCCCGCAGCCGATCAGCCTTCTTGGACTGGGTCTGCTGGCCGGCCTCGCCCTGGGAATCGTGATCCTGGCGCTGCGTGAGGTCCTGGACACCCGGGTGCGAAGTGAGGACGACCTCGGCGAGGTCAGCGATCTGGCGCAGCTCGGCGGCGTGCCCTTCGACCACCAGCTTCAGAAGGGTCAGCTCGTCGTGCAGGCCGAGGTGGGGAGCCCCCTGGCCGAGTCCTTCAGCACGCTGGGCACCAACCTGCAGTTCCTCGGCGTAGGACAGTCTGCGCGCAGTTTCGTGATCACCTCCTCGGTCCAGGGGGAGGGAAAGTCCTCGATCGCGGTCAACCTTGCGATCAGCCTGCGCGCCGCCGGTCAGCGGGTACTGCTGGTCGATGCTGACCTGCGCAGGCCCCGGGCCGCCCAGATGCTCGGGCTTGAGGGCGCGGTGGGGCTCACCGATGTGCTCCGCGGACGCGTGGAGCTGCCTGAGGTCATCCAGTACTGGGGACCTGACGGGCTGGAGATGCTCCCGGCCGGGACGGTGCCCCCGAATCCCCTCGAGCTTCTCGGCTCCGAGGCCATGGCGGAGCTGGTCGCGGCACTGCAGCGGGAGTACGAGATCGTGATCTTCGACGCTCCGCCGCTGCTGCCGGTCAGCGATGCCCGCGTGCTCGGAGCCCTGTGCTCCGGACTGCTGATGGTCGTGGGGATGGGCAAGGTGCATAAGCCACAGCTGCAGAAGGCCATCGAGGCGGTGCGCATCGTGGACGTGCCCTTGTTCGGGCTGGTGCCCACGATGCTGCCCACGCAGGACGCCGGTGGCTACGCCGGTGTGATGCCCTCGCGCGTGGCGGAGGCCAAGGTGGATGCGCGATGACCCCGGCCCCTGACACCCCGTTCCGGGTCCTGGTGGTCTGCACCGGAAACGTCTGCCGCTCGCCGCAGACCGCGCAGCTGCTGCAGACCACGATCGATCAGGCCGGAGAGTCCTGGCGTTCCGCGGTGGTGATCACCAGCGCGGGCACCCGGGCACTGGAGGGATCGCCCATGGATGAGCAGGCCGCGGCGCTCACCGTGAGACTCGGGGCCCACGCCACCGACCACACGGCCAGGCAGCTCACCCCCGAGATGGTCGAGGAGGCCGACCTGGTGCTGGCCATGGCCCGCGAGCACCGCAGCGAGGTGGTCCGCGCGTCACCACGGGCATCACGAACGACCTTTCTGCTGACCGAGTTCGCGGACCTGCTCGAAGGTGTCGAGCGGACATCGGCGGATCAGTTCCGACCCCTGCCCGCACCTGGCTCCGGTGCCGGCTCGCCGGCACTGGCGGACCAGCTCCGCCAGGGAGTCCAGCGCGCCGCGGCCCAGCGTGGCATGACGCCGCCCCGGCATCCGGAGACCGTGGACGTGCTCGACCCCTACGGTCATGGGCCGAAGGTCTACCGGGAGTCGGCCGAACAGGTCCGTGAGTCCCTCGCGCGCATCCACGGGTCGGTGCGCAAGCTCGCCCAGGGCGTGCCTTGGTGAGGTCGCTGCGGACCTGGTTCTTCTACCTCTATATCGCCTGCACCCTGGGGGCGAACGCCGTCATCCTCATCCCGTTCGATCCCTCTGGCACCATCGGGGACAACGCGATCTTCTCCGCCAGCTGGATCCTGCTTCACCTGCTCTCCGTGCTGGTCCTGCTGAGCTCCCGAGCCCTGACCCCGGTCCCGGTCGCGATCGCCCTCGGGATAGGCGGGCTCGTGGTGCTCAGCGCCGCCTGGTCGGTCTCGCCCACGGACTCCCTGGTCTATGGGGTCATGGCAGCGGGAAACATCCTCATCGCGTGCTTGCTGGCCGCTGAATACTCGCTGCAGCAGCTCGCGAGGATGTTCCTGAAGGTGCTCAGCGTGCTGGTCCTGGCCGGCATGGCCGGGGCCCTGATGGGTTATGACCAGGTGTTGGGCTTCGACCCTCACGCGCGCTCGAACCTGCTCGGCGGCGACCCGATCCGCGGTTTCTTCCAGCACAACATCATGGCGGGCTTCTATGCGGCCACCGGTGCTGTGCTGGCCATGACGCTGCTGCGCGGCCTCCGCCGAGTGCTGATGCTCGCGGTCTTCATCATCTTCGTGCTCTGGGCCGGCTCGGCGACCGGAGTCCTGCTCGCAGGTGCCGCAGTGATCATCGTGCCGCTGGCTCAGCTGCTGGTGCCCAGGATCCCGCTGGGCGCGCTGCTCGCCGTGCTGGTTCCGGTGGGAGTGGCGGGCGGAGCCGTGCTGAACCAGGTCTGGGTTCCGCTGCTGGAGATGATCGGACGAGATCCGACCCTGACCGGGCGCACCGTGCTCTGGGAATGGGGGGTGCGCGCGATCGGCGAGCGGCCTGTGACCGGCTGGGGGTTCACCGGGTATTTCAACTCAGCGCAGGGCGCCATTCCCAGCCTGTATGTGCCCGAGTTCGAGAACTACGAGATCGCGCATTTCCACAACTCCTATATCCAGACCGCGGTCGACCTCGGGCTGCTGGGGCTGGGGCTGCTGATCCTGGTGCTGGGCTACACCACCGGTGCGGCGTACCTCTTCGCCCGCACCACGGACACCCGCACCGGGGTCGGGCTGCTCATGGTCCTGGTGATCTTCCTGATCGCCTCACCCACAGAGTTCCTGTTCATCAACTACAACCACTTCGGCAGCTTTGCGCTGTTCACGGTGTTCTTCGGGCTGCTGAGGCACCGGAGGGAGCGGGCGCAGCACCAGGAGACAGCGTCTCGAAGTGCCGCGCCCTCGGTGTCTGCCGCACTCAACGGTCGAGGATCTGCCGCTTCGCAGAGATGACCCCGGTGTTGAAGCCGGCCAGGTGGAGGTTGCCGTGGAAGCGACCGTGCTCGATCTTGATGCACCGGTTCTGCACTGCGTTGAGCCCAGCGTCCTGGGCCAGCTGCATGGCCTGCTCAGACTCGATGCCCAGCTGGGCCCAGATCGTCTTGGCGCCGATCTCGGCCGCCTCCTGGGCGATCTGCGGGACGTCGTCTGGGCGGCGGAAGATGTCCACGATGTCGGGCACCTCGGGGAGGTCCTTCAGCGAGGCGTAGACCGGCTGGCCCAGCACCTCCTCGAGCCTGGGGTTCACGAAGTAGACCGTGTAGCTCGAGGAGCTCAACAGGTAGGTCGCCACAAAGTAGCTGGCTCGAGCCGGCTTGTCCGACATGCCCACGATCGCCACCGAGGAGGCGCTGCGCAGCAGCTGGAGTCGGCGTGAGGGCGACGGCGCCTCCCAGCGGCCATGGGGATGCTCGGCCTGGGCCTCGTCGTCGTGCTGCAAGGTCTGTTCGCTCATCACTTGTCTCCTTCGACTGCGGTGTTCAGCGCCTGGTCCAGGTCCCAGATGATGTCATCGACATCCTCGATGCCGACTGAGATCCGGATCAGGTCCTCCGGGATCCCGGCTGCGGCCATCTGCTCCGGGGAGAGCTGCTGGTGGGTGGTGGAGCCCGGGTGCAGGATCAGGGTCCGCACATCACCGACGTTGGCAAGGTGGCTGGCCAGCTGCAGGGACTCGATGAACCGGGCGCCGGTGGCCCGGCCGCCGCGGATGCCGAAGCTGAACACTGAGCCCACACCCTTGGGCAGCATCTCTTTGGCCCGATCGTGGTCGGCGTGGGAAGGCAGCCCGGCGTAGTTGACGTAGTCCACCCGGTCATCGGCCTCGAGCCATTCCGCGACCTTCTGGGCGTTGGCCACGTGCTCATCGATCCGCTGCGGCAGGGTCTCGATGCCCTGGATGAGGTTGAATGCGGCCTGCGGGCCCAGCGAGGGCCCGATGTCGCGCAGCTGCTCGGCACGCAGCTTGGTGAGGAAGCCGTATTCGCCGAAGTTGCCCCACCAGGAGAGCCCGCCGTAGGAGGCCACCGGTTCGGTCATCGCCGGGAAGTTGCCGTTGTCCCAGGGGAACTCGCCGGACTCCACGATCACCCCGCCCAGCGTGGTGCCGTGACCGCCCATGAACTTGGTGACCGAATGGATCACGATGTCCGCGCCGTGCTCGAAGGGCCGGATCAGATACGGGGTGGTCAGCGTGGAGTCCACCACCAGGGGTACGCCGTGCCGATGCGCGACCTCGGAGAGTCCGCGCAGGTCAGCGATGTCTGAGCTGGGGTTCGCGACGACCTCGGTATAGACCACCTTGGTGTTCTCCTGCATCGCGGCCTCGTAGTCCGCCGGCTCCAGCGAGTCCACGAAGGTGGTCTCGATCCCGAAGCGGCGCAGCGTGACGTCGAGCTGGGTGATCGTGCCGCCGTAGAGCTTCGAGCTGGCCACGATGTGGTCCCCGGAGCCGCAGAGTGCGGCGAAGACCAGGAACTCGGCGCTCATCCCGGAGGCGGTGGCCACCGCTCCGATGCCGCCCTCCAGCGAGGCGACGCGTTCCTCCAGCGCCGAGACCGTGGGGTTGCCGATCCGAGAGTAGATGTTGCCGTACTTCTGCAGCGCGAAGAGGTTCGCGGCGTCGTCGGTGTCCTTGAACACGAAGGAGGTGGACTGATGGATGGGCACGGCACGCGATCCGTAGACGGCATCGGGGACGGCCCCGGCGTGCAGGGCGCGGGTGCGGAAGCCGAACTGGCGATCGCTCATGTAGCTACCTCTTCTCTCCTCGGCGCGGTCCCGCGCCGTTGGCAGATCTCTTGGATCCTCGGTACACAGGGTTCATTCTGCAGGCTTGTGGTGTCTCCCAGCCTCTGCCCGTCATGGAGCTGGGTCAGCAGTCGGCGCATGATCTTCCCGGAGCGGGTCTTGGGCACCTCCGGCACCGGGATCACCGTGCGGGGTTTCGCCACCGGGCCGATCACCTCGCCCACATGGCTGCGCAGCGCCGAGAGCAGCTCCCGCTCGGCCTGGCTTCCCTCACCCCCGGCGGCCTGAAGCCGCTGGCGGGCGGCGGTGCTCAGGACGGTGAAGGCGACGGCGGCGTGCCCGGTCATCTCATCGAACACCGGGCAGACCCCGGCCTCGACCACATCGGGGTGCGCGATCAGTGCGGATTCGATCTCGATGGTCGAGAGCCGGTGGCCGGAGATGTTGATGACGTCATCGATGCGGCCCAGGATCCAGATGTCCCCATCCTGATCCTTCCGTGCACCGTCTCCGGCGAGGAACCAGCCCCGATCGGCGTACTTCTCCCAATAGGAGGTGAAGTACCGCTCAGGATCTCCCCAGACGGTCCGGGCCATCGAAGGCCCGGTGTGGGTCAGCACGATGTTGCCCTGGGTGCCGGCGGCCACCGGGTGTCCGGCCTCGTCCACGACGGCGGCGCCCCAGCCCGGCAGCTCGCGGGTCGCGGCCCCCGGCTTGAGCCCAGCGTCCTCCGGGCGCGGGGAGAGCACCGTGGACCCGGATTCGGACTGCCACCAGGTGTCCACCATCGGAAGCGCCGGTCGGCCGGCGTCGTCGGTGGTGTCTCGACCGATCTCACGGCGGATCCAGTGCCAGGCCTCGGGGTTGACGGCCTCGCCCACGGTGCCTGCGAGTCGGACCGAGGAGAGGTCGTACTGCGCCGGGACCCCCTCCGGGAACCAGCCCATCAGGGAGCGCACCAGGGTGGGGGCGGTGTAGTACGTGGTGACGTGATGGCGTTCGATGATCTCGAAGTGGCGGCCCTCGTGCGGGGTGTTGGGGGTGCCCTCGAAGATCACCTGGGTCGCACCAGCGGCCAGCGGCCCGTAGATCTCATAGGTGTGCGCGGTGACCCAGGCCAGGTCGGCGGTGCACCAGTGGACGTCCTTCTCGCGCCGGGCCGGATCGGGGTGGGCGAAGAGCCGCAGGTAGCTGTAGAGCGCACCGGTGAGGTAGCCGCCGGTGGTATGCACCAGACCCTTGGGCCTTCCGGTGGTCCCGGAGGTGTACATGATGAACAGCTCGTTCTCGGCGTCGAAGAACTCCGGGATGTGCTCGGCAGAGGCGGTCTCCACCACGTCATGCCACCAGAGGTCCCGTCCCGGGGTCCATTCCACGACCGAACCGGTGCGCCGGATCACCAGGACGTGCTCGAGGTTGCCGCCGTGCTCGGCCGTGGCCCCGGCGACGGCGGCATCGGCATTGGCCTTCACCGGCACCGCCTTGCCGCGGCGGTATTGACCATCGGTGGTGACCAGCAGCTTCGCACCGGTGTCCTCGACCCGGAACTTCAGCGCCTCCGCGGAGAAGCCGCCGAAGACCAGCGAGTGCACCGCGCCGATCCGGGCGCAGGCCAGGGTGACCACGATGGTCTCGACCAGCACCGGCAGATAGATCACCACGCGATCCCCACGGGTGACCCCCATGGCGCTCAGCGCATTCGCCGCCTGGTTGACCCGCCGGCCCAGCTCGGCGTAGCTGACGTCCGCGCGGTCTCCCGGCTCGCCCTCGAAGTGCAGCGCGATCTTCTCCCCGCGTCCGGCGGCGACATGGCGGTCCACGCAGTTCACCGCGGCGTTGAGCGTTCCGCCCTCGTACCAGCCGATCTTCGGGCCGCGTCGGGTCACCGAGCTCGGCGGGGTCCAGGAATGGGTGGTCTCCCAGGGGGTGGACCAGTCCAGCAGGTTCGCCGCGTCGGACCAGAAGGCCAGACGTTGGTCCTCATCCTGCGGATCCGCCCAGGTGTGCACGGCGGCGGGATGCGCCGGATCTTCCGGGACGCTCGCGTCTGCGGGCACGGTGGAGCGAGGGTGGGTGGTCAAGAAGGGTCCTTCGGGTCAGCTCAACGGGGCCAGGGTCTTGAACTCGTGCTGGTGGAAGACCAGCCCGGCGGCACCCTCGGTGAAGCCCAGGTCCAGGATCTCGAGCACGATGATGTCGTGGTCCCCGGCGCGGACCTGGTCATAGATCCGGGTGCGCAGCCACATCGGCACGCCCTCGAGCAGCAGCGCCGAGCCCTGGAGCTGGTAGTCCACCCCGGTGAAGCGGTTGGCGCGGTCCTTCGAGGCGATCTGCCGGCACAGCCCGTTCTGATCGCGGCCGAGCACCGAGATTCCCAGTTCCCCGCCGCTGCGCTCGAGCTTCGGCCAGGTGGAGGAATTGTGCTGCACCGCCAGGGTGACCAGGGGCGGTTCCAGCGAGACGCCCACTGTGAAGGTGGACGCGATGATCGCCTCGGGGGTCCCGTCGATCTCCGCGCCGACCGCGACGATCCCCTGCGGGAACTGCGCCAGGGCATGGCGCAGCGCAAAGGAGTCCACGCGAGATGCTGCGGTGGGGTTCTCGAGGGTGCGTGCAGGGACAGACATGCGAATCAACTCCATCGGTCCTGGCGTTAGCACCCGGCGTATCCGGGTTGCTGCGGCGTCTCTGAGCCAGATCTCTCAGCCGCTCGGGATGGTTACAGGTCCACGCTACGCGTGGTCCCGCCGACCAGCAAGAATCGCTCGCACTGTGAGACGCCACATGACATTCCGCCGCCAGACGCAGCCCGGCAGTGTGCAGCAGCGGCAGAGTTCAGACGTGCGGCGTCATGTGAACTTGACGAATCAGTCCTTGCGCACTCTATATTTAGCGTCATCACCATCCAGAGCGACCGAGGGATCTGGCCCGCAGACGTCGCAGCAACCCGGGAATGCCGGGTGCTACCGCCAGAATCGATGGAGGAAAGAATGAACATTCAACTGCCTGTGCCCCAGATTCTTCGCGACGCCATCGAGCGCGTGGGGCTCTCCGCGCTCGACCGAGAGCGCAGCCGGGAACTCGCCCGCAGTGAGGTCAGGGAGCTCGTCTCCTGCGGCATCGGACGGCTTCGGGTGCCCGAGTCGGCCGGGGGCCACGGACTGGACTGGGTTCAGACCACCGAGGTCCTTGTGGAGCTCGCAGCCCAGGACAGCAACATCCCGCAGGTGCTGCGCGGCCACTTCGCGGTCCAGGAGGATCTGCTGTGGCGCTCAGGTGCCGCACCAGGTTCTGCGCCCGAGGCCGGGCCCGTCGTGCAGCGCTGGCTCGCGCGGCTGGTGGCGGGAGAGCTGGTCGGCAACGCCTGGACCGAGCCGGGGAAGGGTGGCTTCCACCAGTCCGGCACCGTGGTCAGCGAGACCGCCCACGGGCACGTGGTCAACGGGGTGAAGTACTACACCACGGGTGCGATCTTCGCGGACTGGCTCGACGTCACCGCCCGGGATGCCGCCGGCAATGAGCTTGCGGTACTCGTGCGCCGGGACCAGCCAGGCGTGGAGATCGACGACGACTGGGACGGCTTCGGTCAGCGCACCACCGGATCAGGCACCGCCCGGCTGACCGACGCGTGGTGGAGGAGGCCGAGCTGCGCGGGCTGAGTGACCGCTTCCCGTATCAGACCGCGCTGTACCAGCACTTTCTGCTGATCGTGCTTGCCGGTGTCGCCGAGGCCGCGGCCCGTGACGCGGCCGCGCTGCTGCATGAGCGCTCGCGGACCTTCTCCCACGCCAACACTCGCACCCCGCGCACCGACCCGCAGCTGCTGCAGGCCGTCGGTGAGGTGGATGCGGTGGCGGCGCTGGCGCGTGCGCAGGTCCTCGCCACCGCGGCGAGCCTGGATGCGGCCTTCGCCGAGCGAGGCAGTGCCAGCGATGCCCAGATCGAGGCTGCCAATGCGGTGGAGCTGGCCACCGGACGCGCCCAGGTGGCGCTGCACCGCCCCGTGCTGGAGGCGGTCACCCGGATCTTCGATGTCCTCGGCGCCTCCGGGGTGAGCCAGTCCCGAAGCCTGGACCGGCACTGGCGCAACGCCCGCACCGTCACCAGCCACAACCCCTGGGTCTATAAGGCTCGGATCGCCGGAGACCACCGGGTCAACGGCACCGAGCCGGTGCGGCTGTGGAGCGTCGGCGAACCCGATGCCGCGGGGGAGTCCGCCGCCGCCGATGTGCAGAACCTGATCCAGACCACCGACCCGACGTCCTAGGAGACCAACGAATGACCTTCCCGACCACAGAGTCAGGCACGCGCGAGATCCTCTTCAACGCCTTCGACATGAACTGCGTGGTGCATCAGTCCCCGGGACTGTGGCGCCACCCTGAAGACCGCGCCCGGGACTACAACACCATCGGGTACTGGACCGAGGTGGCGCAGATCCTGGAGCGCGGGCTCTTCGACGGCCTCTTCATCGCCGACGTGCTCGGCCCCTACGACGTCTTCGGCTCGAACCCGGAGGCAGCCCTGCGCTCTGGCGCGCAGATCCCGCTGCAGGATCCGTTCCTGCTGGTCTCAGCGATGGCAGCGGTGACGAAGAACCTGGGCTTCGGCATCACCGCCGGCACCGCCTATGAGCACCCCTACCCGTTCTCCCGGCGACTGGGCACCCTGGATCACCTCACCGGCGGCCGCGTGGGCTGGAACGTGGTCACCGGCTATCTGCCCTCTGCCGCGCAGAACATGGGCCAGGACGATCAGATGGAGCACGATCGCCGCTATGACCACGCCGAGGAGTACCTCGACGTCGTCTACAAGCTGCTCGAAGGCTCCTGGGAGGATGACGCCGTCCTCGCCGACAAGGCCTCCGGGGTCTTCACCGACCCGGCGAAGGTCCACCGGATCGAGCACCACGGGGAGTTCTTCAAGACCCCCGGCATCGGCGTGGTGGAGCCCTCCCCGCAGCGCACCCCGGTGATCTACCAGGCCGGGGCCTCTACCCGCGGTCGCGCCTTCGCCGGCAAGCACGCCGAGGCGGTGTTCATCAACCCACCCACCAAGGAGCTGGCCAAGGCCTCCGTGGCCAAGATCCGCGCGGCGGTGGCCGAGGCCGGACGTGATCCCTACTCGGTGCGGATCTTCGCGATGCAGACCATCGTCACCGGTCCCGACGACGCCGCCGCCCAGGCCAAGTACGAGGACCTCACCCAGTACATCGACGCCGAGGGCGGACTGGTGCTGATGTCAGGCTGGATGGGCATCGACCTGAGCCAGTTCGATCTCGACCAGCCGATCGGTGACGTGAAGTCCAACGCCATCCAGTCCACCGTGGAGACCTTCCAGAAGGCCTCGGGCCGGGAGGACGAGGTCTGGACGGTCCGTCAGCTGGCCGAGTGGGTCGGCGTCGGCGGCTTCGGCCCGGTGATCATCGGCGACGGCCCGAGCGCCGCACAGCAGCTCATCGAATGGCAGGAGGAGACCGATGTGGACGGGTTCAACCTGGCTTATCACATCACTCCGGGCACGTTCATCGACGTGGTCGAGCATGTGGTGCCCGAGCTGCAGAAGCTCGGTCGCTATAAGACCGAATACACCCCGGGCACGCTGCGCAATAAGCTCTTCGGCGCCGGTGACCACCTGCCGCAGGAGCACCACGCCTCGCAGTTCCAGCTCCGCCGCAAGAGCTGACCCGGCCCGCAGCGCGAGACCCGGCTCGTAATGCGAGACCGGGGCCTCTGCGTCCTGCCTCGCCGTCGGTGCAGCGGGCAGAACGCGGAAGCCCCGGTCGGGGGGGAGTGGGGGAGCGGCTAGGCCCAGGTCTTGAGCGCCTTGCGCTCGAGGACCCCGAGCAGGGTGTCGGTGAGCTTGCCCAGCAGCGCCAGCAGCACGATGGCCAGCAGCAGCCGGTCGGTGCGACCGTTGTTCTGCGATTCGGTGAGCAGGAAGCCCAGTCCCTCGGCGGCGGCGAGCAGCTCGGCGGCGACCAGGAACAGCCAGGCCTGGGCCAGGCCCAGACGCAGTCCGGAGAATACGCTGGGCACCACGGCGGGCAGCTGGACGGTGCCCAGCAGTCGAAGTCCGTGGAACCCGAAGGCGCGGCCGGCTTCCACCAGCTGCGCGTCCACGTGTCGCAGCGCGGAGTGGATCGCGGTGAACACCGGGAAGAATGCGCCGATCGCGATCAGGATCACTTTCGAATCCTCACCGATCCCGACCCAGAGCAGCAGCAGCGGCACCCAGGCCAGCGAGGGCACGGCGCGGAAGGCTCCCACGGTGGGATTCAGCAGCTTGTCTGCGATGGCGGAGAGCCCGAGCAGCGAGCCCAGCGCCAGCCCCAGCCCGGCACCGATCCCGAAGCCGATCAGCACCCGCTGCAGCGAGATCCCCATGTGCTCGAAGAGGTCCCCGGACTCGAAGAGCCCGACGCCGGCGCTCAGGACCGCCTGTGGGGCAGGCAGCTGGATGGCGGTGAAGGTGCCGGTGACCTCGGTGACCAGCCACCAGAGTGCCAGCAGCAGCACCGGGACGACGGCGCCGATCAGCAGTCCGCCGCCGGGCAGTCCGCGCCGGGCGCGCCGCTGCGGTGAGCCCCCGGGCCCGTCTGCGGGTGCTGCCGCCGTGGGGGTGTCTAGGGTGCTGCTCACTCGTCCTCCTCCTCGATATCTGCCTCGTCTGCGGCGTTCTCGGTGCCCTCGGCCTCGGTGGCCTCGCGGTTCTCCGCGAAATCGGTGTAGAACAGCGAATCCAGCGCCTCATCCACCGCCTCCTGGCTGTCCACATCGCCGTTCTCCACGAAGAATGGTCCGGCAGCCTCCATGGCGGCATAGACGTCATCGCCTGGCACCGGGTCCACCTCGAAGTTGGTGCGCTCGGTGATGACCGCCTCGGCGATCTCCAGCTCGATCCCGGCATACTCGGCGAGGATCTCGGCGGTGCCCTCGGGGTTCTCGTTCGCCCATTCGCGAGCCTGCTCGTAGACGTTGACCACGATCTGGGCGACGTCGGGGTGGTTCTCCACGAAGTCACCGGTGGCGTTGATCACCGAGTAGGTGTTGAAGTCGACGTTGCGGTAGAGCAGCTGCGCGCCCTCGGCCTCAGCCCCGGCCATGATCGGATCCAGTCCGGCCCAGGCGTCCACGTCGCCGTTCTCCAGCGCCTGCCGGCCGTCAGCATGTTGCAGCGCCTGGACCTCGACGTCGTCCACGCTCAGCCCGGCCTCCTGCAGGGCGCGTGCCATGAAGAAGTAGGGATCGGTCGCCAGGGTGGCCGCGATCGAGGCTCCCTCGAGGTCCTCCACGGACTCGATCTCGGAACCCTCCTGGGTCACCAGCGCGGACCACTCGGGCTGGTTCTCGATCAGGATCGTGTGAGTGTCGGCGCCCACGGCGCGGTTGAGCAGCGCGGCGGAACCGGCGGTGGACCCGACGTGGATGTTGCCCGCCCGCAGGTTCTCGTTCGCGCGGTTCGACCCCTGGGACTGCACCCACTGCACGTCGACGTCGAGCTCCTCGAGCTCTTCCTCCAGCCAGCCGTTCTCCAGGATGATCAGGCTCAACGGGTTGTACGTGGCGAAGTCGATGTTCAGCGTCTCCAGCTGATCATCCTCGCCGCCCTCGCCGCAGCCGGTGGCGAGCAGGGCGAGCGCGGCGGCAGCGGAGATGGCCTTCACGGCGGAGCGCGGAGCGCGTGCGGGGCGTGAAGCTGAGGTGCTGGGCATGGGGAGGGCCTTTCGGGTCTTCAATGATGGACAGCATGTGAGTGTTTTTTGGTCATGAGGGTCACGCAGAAACGGCGCCAAGCTCCTGGCTGGATCTGCAGGGGGAGCGCGGATCGGAATGCACCGGGGTGGATCGGTGCGGCCTGGGCCGGACCAGCGGTGAGGCGTCAGACCTGAGCCCGGCGCATCGGTGCGTGGAGAGTGCCGGTCAGTGGCTGTGTGAGTCCACGCCGAGACCGGAGAAGAGCTCGCCGCGCAGTGCAGCGAGCTCTGCGGAGGCGCGATCTCGTGGCCGCTGCCCGGGCACGCTGAGGAGCCGCGCGATCGTGGCGCCCTCGGCGGGATGTGGTTCTGCCAGGTCCGGCCCCAGGAGCAGCACCCGATCGGCCAGCTGCAGCGCCTCGTCCACGTCGTGGGTGACCAGCAGCACCGTGGTCCCGGTCTGGGCATGCACATCCAGGAGCAGGTCCTGCATCTTCAGCCGGGTGAGCGCGTCCAGGGCGCCGAAGGGCTCATCGAGCAGCAGCACCCCGGGGCGGCGGGCCAGGGCGCGGGCCAGTGAGGCGCGCTGCGCCATGCCCCCGGAGATCTCCCGGGGTCGCAGCGAGGCTCGGTCATGCAGCCCGACCAGCTTCAGGAGCTCATCCACGCGCTCACGGCCCTCGGCCTTGGAGAGGCTGCGCGGCAGCCCCAGGCTGACGTTCTTGTGGATCGAGCGCCAGGGCAGCAGTCGCGGCTCCTGGAATCCGACCGCGGTGCGCTCGTCGTAGCGCTGCACCGGGGAGCCGTTGATCAGGATCTCACCGGTGTTTCCGGTATCCAGGCCGCCGACGGCCCGCAGCAAGGTGGACTTGCCGCAGCCCGAGGAGCCCAGGATTGCGAGCACCTCGCCGGGGGCGACCCGCAGGCTGACATCGCGCAGCACGGTGCGCGAGCCGAATGCCCGGCCGACGCCAGAGAGCTCGACGTCGAGAGAGGTGTAGTCCCGCCGACTCGGCGCTGCCGTCTCGGGCGGGGCGCTCGAGGCTTCGGCAGGTGCTGCTGCGGAGGTGGCGGTCAGGGTGGAGGCAGGCGAAATCATCAGAGGATACTCCCATCGATCCTGGCGGTAGCACCCGGCGAAAAGACACCCTTGCAAAGGTGTCCCTCCCTGGGTTGCTGCGGCGTCGACGAGCCAGATCTCTCGGCCGCTCGGGATGGTACGCGGTTCACCCTACGCCCCGACCAGGAATTCCATCAACGTCAAGTTCATCTGGTGAGATAAAACGCAACACCGAAGCGGACTTGACTTCCACACTATGTTCACGCCTACGGTGAAGACGTTCAACCATCCAGAGCGACTGAGAGATCTGGCTCGAAGACGTCGCAGCAACCCGGAGGGCTTCATCGCCTCCGCCGGGTGCTAACGCCAGGACCGATGGAGCATGCCTCATGATTTCCCTGTCCCATGTCTCGACGACCTTCGCCGCCCGCGGCCGAGAGCCGCTGACCGCGGTCGATGACGTCAGTCTCGAGGTGCCGCGCGGCAAGATCCAAGGGATCATCGGGTTCTCCGGAGCCGGCAAGTCCACCCTGCTGCGCAACATCAATCTGCTGGAGCGTCCCAGCTCCGGACGGGTCAGCGTCGGCGGCACCGAGCTGACCAGCCTCTCCGACGCCGACCTGCGCCGGGCCAGGCACCAGATCGGCATGATCTTTCAGGGATTCAATCTGGTGAACAACCTCAGCGTCGCCCAGAATGTCGAGCTGTCACTGAAGTTCGCCGGGGTCAGGGACCGCCGTGAACGTCTTCGCCGGGTCGCGGAGGCGCTGGAGATCGTGGACATCACGGACAAGGCCTCGGTCTATCCCGCGCAGCTCTCGGGGGGTCAGAAGCAGCGGGTCGCGATCGCCCGGGCGCTGGCCACCAAGCCGGAGGTGCTGCTCTGCGACGAGCCGACCTCCGCCCTGGATCCCTTCACCACCGCCACCGTGCTGCAGTACCTCGCGGATGTGAACCGCGAGTTCGGCATCACCGTGGTGATCGTGACCCACGAGATGGAGGTCATCAAGGCCCTCGCGGACGACGTCGCGGTCATGGAGGACGGGCGCGTGGTCGAGGAGTTCCCCGCGAGCGAACTGCTCCGGGAAGGCTTCGATCCGCGAACCTCCATCGGAAAGTACCTGCTCAGTGACGGCATTCGACTGGACCGCAGCGGCGCGGGTGCAGGTCTGCCAGGTCCCGGTGAGGACGAGCTGGACCAGCATGACCAGCAGATCCCGCAACAGGCCCAGACGCACCGCGCGCAGCACGCCGCGCTGGCCGGGTCGACCGGGGGTGTGCACTGATGAATCTCATCATCGAGCGGCTCCCCGAGATCAACCAGGCCATGCTGGAGACCTTCGCGATGATCGCGGTCGCCATACCGCTCGCGGTCCTGCTGGGCACCCCGCTGGGCATCTGGCTCTTCGTCCACGCCCCCGACGGACTGGCGCCGCGGCCACGCTCCCACGCTCTCGTCTCTGGGGTGGTGAACATGATCCGGTCCTTCCCGTTCCTGATCCTGCTCATCGCGATCATCCCGTTCACGCGATTCGTGGTGGGCACCTCGGTGGGCACCGCCGCGGTGATCGTGCCGCTCACGATCAACGCCATCCCGTACTTCGCCCGCCTGGTGGAGCAGAACATCACCCAGCTGGGCTCCGGGGCGGTGGAGGCCTCCCGGGCGATGGGCGCCACCCGCGCACAGATCATCCGCAACGTGCTCCTGGTCGACGCGAAGCCTGGGCTGATCGGCTCGATCACCATCACCACGGTCAGCTTCATCTCCTATTCGGCGATGTCCGGACTGGTCGGCGGCGGAGGCATCGGAGACCTCGCGATCCGCTACGGGTACTACCGCTACGAGACCCCCACCATGATCGCCGCCATCGTGCTGATGGTGCTCCTGGTGACCCTGGTGCAGTTCACCGGCACCCGGCTCGCCCGGGCCTCAGACCGGCGCATCACCGCCTGACCGGCAGTCGCGCCAGCACGCAGAAGAAGACCGCACCACACCGCCAGGGCGGGCCTGCGACCTCGCGCCCGGCTCCTTCCCGCACACCCTCTGGGCCCCTGCGGCCCAGCCAGAGAAAGCAGCTCAAACCCATGAATCCTCCACGCCCCGCGATCCTCGCCGGAGCAGTCCTCTCCGCCGCCGCCCTGAGCCTGACCGGCTGCGGGCTGGTGGAGGACGATTCCACCATCAGCATCGTGGTCACCGAGTCCGCACCCTTCCAGGAGCCCGCCGAGATCGCCGCCGGGCTGCTCGAGGAGCAGGGCTACGAACTGGACATCACCTATATGACCGATATCGTCCAGCCCAACCAGGTGGTCGATCAGGGCGAGTTCGAGGGCAACTACTTCCAGCACCTGGCGTATCTGAACAACTTCAACCAGTCCAATGACACGGCGGTCCAGCCGCTGTTCTCGGTCTACTACGCCCCGGCCGGCCTGTTCTCGCTGGAGTATGACTCGCTGGAAGAGCTGCCCGACGGAGCCGAGATCAACCTGCCGGTGGACCCTTCCAACAACGGCCGGGCGCTGCAGCTGCTCGCCGATGAGGGCCTGATCGAGATCGACGAGAGCGTCTCGATCATCGACCTGACCCAGAACGACATCACGGAGAATCCTCGGGACTTCCGATTCGTGGAGACCGACCAGCAGTCCGCCGCGCAGGTGCTGCCCGATGTGGACGCCGGCTTCGCGTTCGTCCGGCTGATCGCCGAGGCCGACCTCGACGTGGAGGAGACGGCACTGAGCATCGAGGACGGCCGCGAAGAGGTGCGCACCCCGTTCACCTGCGTGGTCGCCGTCGGACCAGACGGGGTCAGCGATGAACAGGCCCAGGCGCTGCAGGACGCCTTCCAGTCAGAAGAGGTCCAGCAGTGGTTCGAGGACTACCAGGGCGGGGTCATCGACTTCGAGGACTTCATCACCATCGACAACGCCGAACAGATCTGGACGGACTTCAGCGCATGAGCACCTCCAGCGCCCCCACACTCTCCCGGCGTCGAGTATTGAGCGGCTCACTGGGCCTGGCCGCTCTGCTCGGCGTCGGGAGCCTCACCTCCGGCTGCGGGCTCCTCGGCGGAGCCGGCTCCGCGCGCACGCTGCGCCTGGTGGTCACCGAGAACGCACCCTTCCAGGAGCCGACCCAGCTTGCCGAACGCATCCTGGAGGCCGAGGGCTGGGAGTTCGACGCCACCTACGTCACCGACATCATCCAGCCCAACCATGCGGTGAGCAACGGCGAGTACGACGTCAACTTCTTCCAGAACATCAGCTACCTGCGCCAGTTCAACGAGGACAATGACTTAGACATCGAACCGATCTTCTTCATGTTCGAACAGCCCTCGGGCATCTACTCCCAGGGCTACGACTCCCTGGAGGAGATCCCCGAAGGCGCCCAGATCGCACTGCCGGTGGACACCGCGAACAACGGACGCGGGATACGCCTGCTGGCCCGCGGCGGACTGATCGAGATCGACGAGTCCAAGCCGGTCGCCGCGCTGAGCGTCCGCGACATCACCGCCAACCCCAAGAACCTGCAGTTCATCGAGGTGGACCAGCAGTCCGTGGGGCAGATCTACTCCGACGTCGACGCCGTCTTCGGCTTCGCCCGGCTGCTCGCCGAGATCGATGTGCTCCCCGAGGAGGTGCTGATCATGGAATCGGCCGAGGAGGCGCTGCCCTTCGCCCTCGCCGTCTGCGCCCGCCCGGGCTTCCGAGACGAGGAACCCGAGCGCTACCAGGCGCTCAAGGTGCCTACCACTCCGCGGAGGTCCGTGAGTGGTACGGCGAATACCTCGACGGTCTGCTCACCCCGGCCTTCGACCGAGACATCGACGCCGCATGGGAGCAGGTGAACGGATCATGAGTCGCAGCATTCCGACCGAGCTGCTGAGCCGGATCAGGGAAGGTGCCGTGCAGCGGGAGCTGGAACGGACCCTGCCCTTCGAGCAGGTCGGCTGGCTCGACGACGCCGGGTTCGGCGCGCTGCGCGTACCGGTCGAGTTCGGCGGCGAGGAGCTGAGTCTTCAGGAGCTGATCACCGAGGTGATCGCGCTCGCCGAAGCCGATTCCAACATCGCCCACCTCTACCGGGGCCACTTCGGGTTCGTCGAGTCACTGCGCTTCCAGCCGGCGCCGGTGCGTGAGCTCTGGTACGACCGAGTGCGCCAGGGCGCCACGGTGGGAAACGCCTCCACCGAGAAGGGCGGCAACGCGCTGGGCAGCCTCAACACCCGACTCGACCGCGACGAGCACGGCGCCGCGCTGCTCACCGGAGAGAAGTACTACTCCACCGGCACCATCTTCTCCAGCTATACCCGGGTCTCGGCCGCCCAGGCTCTTGAGGGGGAAGGGCGGCGCTTCGCGGTGGTGCCCACCGATGCCCCCGGAGTGACGCTGCTCGATGACTGGGACGGCTTCGGGCAGAAGCTCACCGGCACCGGCACCACGCTGCTGGACTCGGTCGCGGTGGAGGACCTCGCGGTGCTCGCACGCCGGCCCGGGGACCACGAATCGGTCCATGAGGCGGCGTTCTTCCAGCTCTACCTGCTCGCCGTGCAGGTCGGCATCGCCAGGGCCGCGCTGGCAGACGCCACCTCCACCCTGGCCCGGCGCACCCGCACCTTCAACACCTCCACCGCGGGGCAGGCCTTCAGCCAGGACCCGCTGATCCAGCAGGTGGTGGGTCGGATGTCCTCGAAGGCCTTCGTGGCCGAGGCCGCGGTGCTCCAGGCGGCCCGCACGCTGGACCGGGCGCTGAGCGCAGGCCTGCAGGCCGGCACCGGGGACCCCGGATTCGAGGGTGAGCCCCCGCGTGCGATCCACCAGGCGGAGATCGCCGTGGAACAGGCCCAGGTCAGTGTGCCCGAGCTGGTGCTGGCGGTGACCTCGGAGCTCTTCCAGACTGTGGGCGCCTCCGCCACGCTGCGCACCAAGGCGCTGGACCGGCATTGGCGCAACGCGCAGACCATCGCCACCCACAACCCGATCGTCTTTCGTGCCCGCTCGCTGGGCGAGTACGAGATCAACGGCACCGTGCCCCAGGGGCTCAACGCCATCGGCGAGGCCAAGGAGAGCTCATGACCATCCATTTCAACGCCTTCGACATGCTGGTCCCGGTGCACCAGTCCCCAGGCCTGTGGCGCCACCCAGAATCCCGGATCGAGGAGTTCGACACGCTCGAGTACTGGACGGAGCTCGCCCGGACCGTGGAGCGCGCCGGATTCTCCTCGCTGTTCCTGGCTGACATCCCCGGGGTCTATGACGTCTATGGCGGCAGCGCCGAGGCCGCGGCCCGCGGCGGAGTGCAGTTTCCGCTGCTGGACCCTCAGGTGATCGTGCCCGCGCTGGCGGCGGCCACCACGCATCTCGGCTTCGGGCTGACCGCCTCGGTCACCTATGAACCGCCCTACGCGCTGGCCCGACGCTTCGCCACCCTGGATCATCTCACCCGGGGTCGGATCGCGTGGAACATCGTCACCAGCTACCAGGACTCCGCGGCGCGCAATCTCGGACTTGCCGCACAGATCCCGCACGACGAGCGCTATGACCGCGCTGATGAGTACCTCGAGGTGATGTACAAGCTCTTCGAGCATTCCTTCGAGGCGGATGCGGTGCTGGCGGACAAGTCCACCGGGGTCTTCGTGGACCCGGAGAAGGTCCACCCGATCGAGCATCAGGGGGAGTGGTTCAATGTGCCTGGTGAGATGCTCACCCATCCGGGGCCGCAGCGCACGCCGCTGCTCTTCCAGGCGGGCTCCTCGCCTCGGGGTCAGAAGTTCGCGGTGGACCACGGCGAGGCGATCTTCGTGATCAGCTCCTCCCCGCAGCGGCTGGCGACCCAGGTCTCCGGCACCCGGAACGCCCTGCTGGAGGCGGGCAGGGATCCCGAATCTGTCCGGTTCTTCGCCATGGCCACCATCATCGTGGCCGAGACGCAGGAGCTGGCTCAGGCCCGGCTCCGTGAATACCGCGAGTACGTGGACACCGCCTCGGCGCTCGCGCTCTTCGGCGGGTGGACCGGGGTGGATCTCTCGGGGCTGCAGGAGGACGACGTCCTCACCGACGTCACCACCGAGGCGAACCGGTCGGCGCTGGCGATGTTCACCAAGGACCCGACCCGGCGCTGGACCGTGCGCGATGTCGCGGAGTTCGTCTCCATCGGTGGGCGGGGTCCGTTGATCGTCGGGGACCCGGTGCAGGTCGTCGATGAACTGGTCCGGTTCAAGGAGCTCTCCGGGGTGGACGGGTTCAACATCTCAGCGGCTGTGCGTCCCGCGGACTTCGAACGCTTCGAGACCTTCGTGACTCCGGAGCTGCAGCGCCGCGGCCTGCTGCCACAGCGCCCCGAGACCCCGGTGACGCTGCGTGAGACGCTGCTCGAAGCAGGGCCGCACCTGGGCGCGGATCACCCCGCGCGCCGGGCCCATCACCGGGAGGCGCGCAGCAGAATCTCCTCGGCGATCGCGCCGGCGACGTCTCTGGGCTCCCCGTAACCGGGCAGATGCGCGAGGCTGATATCGGCATCGGGCAGCACCGCCACCACGACGGCGCCCTCCGCGGACTCCAGGTCAGGGACCTGGAGATCCACGGCGGCGGCGAAGAGCCCGGGGACTGCCATGACTGCGTCCACCGCAAGCTCGTGCAGCGCATCGGGCAGCGTGGCAGTCACATCGATGGTCAGCCCGCCGGCCGAGATCGCCAGCGAGTCCTGCAGCCGCACGAGCGCGTCTTTGGCGGGCACCGCATCGGGGTCCAGGCCCCGCTGGCGCAGCTTCTCCCGCGCAGCCGGCATCGAAGCCTCAGAGGGGCTGGGCAGCGCGGTGCTTCCCAGCAGCGCATGTCTGCTGCGGGCCTGGGCGTCGGCCTGCAGCAGCTGCTCCAGCGTTGAGCGGCCGTCGCCGAGTACCGTGGCCGGCAGTCGCAGCAAGGAGGCCGATACCCGCTCGCCCACGACGAAGGCACGGATCGTGGACGGCGCTGCGAGCTCCGTGGCCTGCGTCGGCTCCCCAGCCTCGGTCGGCTCTGCGGCCAGCGGCACCTCCTGGAGCTCCAGATGTCGGCGCAGAAGCTGTGGATCCGCGACGATCCGGCGTGCGTGGGCACTGACCAGGGTGGTCACGACCGAGTCCATCCCGCCGACCACCACCCCGCCGAAGACGAAGACCAGGCCGTGCTCACCCACCGGCTTCAAGGTCACTCGCCTGCGCCGCAGGGCTCGCCCCAGGAGCTGGTCATGCCGCGGGGCCTCCGGGTATTCGTTCAGCGAACGGCTGCCCAGAGTCTCGCGGATCAATCGGGTGACGGATTCTTCAGTCGGCATAGGTCTCAGGATATAGGTCGGCCGCGGGCTCCCGCCCTTTTCGAGAGGCGAGTGCCCACGGCCCTCACTGCTTGTCAGTGCCTGGGTTCAGCGCGCGTTGGTCCCGGAGGAGCTGCTCGAGGAGCCGCTCGAGGAGCTGTTGCCGTTGGAGGACTCGCGGGCCTGCTTGTCCGCGGCGTCGGCCTGCTTCTCGACCTTCTCGGCGGCCTGATCCACCAGCTTCTCGGTGTTGGCGCCGGCCTTCTTCACGGCGTCCTCGGCGCGCGCGGCGGCGTCGACTGCCACGTCGGTCACCGGGGCGGCGGCGTCGTCGGCGTGCTTCTTGACCGAGTCGGCCACGGTGGAGACGTACTGCTTGGCGGTCTCTCCGGCCTTGGTCACGGTGTCCTGGACCTTGGGGTCCTTCCAGGTCTCCGCGGCGCTCTTCTTCACGGCGCTGAGGCTCCGCTCGAATTCTGCTTGGCCGCGCTTGCTGCCGATGATGTAGCCGATGGCAATGCCGGCGCCCAGTGTGAACAGTCGCATGGTCAACTCCGTTCTGACGGTGGATGAGTCTCTCGTGTCTTACGAGTCCCTCTAGAACTTAGTCTGCTTTGCAGACCGATGTCACGGCCATGACCCCTGATGGCCCCTGATTTCACCCTGATTCAGCCGACGACGGCGGTGCGCGGGTTCAGCTGGTCCGTCGCGCCGGGCACCGGCTCGGCCGGATCCTGGCCCAGCTCGACGATCCGGTTCTCGCCGTTCACGTGGACCACCTTCGGCTGGTGGGCGGCGAGCTCGGCGGCGTCGAGCATCACATAGGAGATCAGGATGATCAGGTCACCTGGATCCACCAGGTGGGCGGCGGCGCCGTTGATCCCGATGACCCCGGAGCCGCGTGGGCCAGCGATGGCGTAGGTCTCCAGCCGAGCGCCGTTGGTGACGTCGACGATCTGGACCTTCTCACCTTCGACGATCCCGGCGGCCTCGAGCAGATCGGTGTCCACGGTGATGGACCCCACGTAGTGCAGGTCCGCGTGGGTCACGGTGGCGCGGTGGATCTTGCCGCCCAGGACGGTCCTCAGCATGCTCGGCTCGCTTTCGACGAAGGAAGTGTTCTCATCACCTGGTCCATTATCCAGCGTCCGAGCCGAGCGCGGTATTCCCCGGCTCGGCACGGCGCTGGGTCAGCGCGGTGACCGCCCGGCTCCCGACCTCCACGAGCCCGCAGCCCAGCACGCTGGAGATCAGCGCGACCGTCAGCAGCTCTGCCGAGGGCATCGCGAAGAGGTGGTACTGCTGGGAGATCGGGACCAGCAGCACCGCCGCGAGGAGCAGGTACATGCTCCCGATCAGCGCCACCCGGGGCCAGGTCAGCGGGCGCAGCGCCACGTTGAGCACCCAGAGCCCCACCGCGGTCAGGCACAGCGTGGCCGCCGTCTGGATCGCCCCCGCGGGCTCGTGCAGGTACCGGCCGAAGGCGCTGACCGTGACCACGGCGAGCACGATCGCGATCGCCGTCGGCAGTGAGAAGTACAGCGAGCGGCGCAGGAATCCCGGGCGGTAGCGCCGCGGATTGGGCATCAGGGCGAGGAAGAACGCCGGAAACCCGATCATCAGGAAGTCCACGGTCGAGAACTGGCGCGGAAGGAACGGGAACTCCCAGAACAGCAGCCCGTAGATCAGCCCGAGCAGGATCGCATAGGCGGTCTTGGACAGGAACAGATGCGCCACCCGCTCGGTGTTGGCGATGACCTTGCGGCCCTGTTCCAGCACCGAGGGAAGCCGGTCGAAGCGCCCGTCCAGCAGCACCATCCGTGACACGGCCTTGGTGGCCGGTGCGCCGTCGCCCATGGCGATCCCCAGGTCGGCCTTCTTCATGGCCAGGGCGTCGTTGACCCCGTCCCCGGTCATCGCCACCACATGCCCGGCCGCCTTCAGCGCCTCCACCATGGTGCGCTTCTGCTCGGGGGAGACTCGGCCGAACACCGAATGGTGCTCCAACACCTCGCGCAGCGCCGCGGGATCCTCGGTGAGCGTGGAGGCATCCACGGCGTCGCCCTCGATGACCATGCCCACCTCGCGGGCCACCGCGGCCGCGGTCTTGGGGGAGTCCCCGGAGATCACCTTCAGTGCGATGTTCTGTTCGCGGAAATACTCCAGCGTGGCGTGGGCCTCGGGGCGCACGTTCTCCTTGAAGGTCAGCAGCGCCACCGGGACGAGTCCACGCGGCAGCCGCTGCCCGCGGCCCAGCGGCCCGGTGCCGCCGGGAAGGATCGGAGCATCCAGGGGCGCATGGGCCAGCAGCATCGTGCGCAGGCCCCGGCTGGAGAGCTCGTCGGTGCGGCGCAGCAGCGCCTCCGTGTGCACCTGCGGATCTGTGGCCTCCCCGCGCAGTATCTCCGGGGCGCCCAGCACCCAGTGCCCGGCCAGGCCGCCCGCGTCCGCGGCGAAGCTCACCGCGGAGAAGCGCCGAGCCGAGGAGAACTGGACCTGGCTGGCCACCCGGTGCCGGGGCAGCGCGCTGTAGGGTGCGCGCAGCGCGGCCGCGGTGGCGTTCGCGCCCTCATCGGCGCCGAAGAAGGCCAGCACCTGCTCCCACTCCCGGGTCCCCTCCAGGGCGGTGGAGTCCGGGTCGCGGCGGGCGGGGTCCGGCAGTCCCCTAGGGCTCAGCGCGGTGGCCTGGTGGAAGGCGATGGTCCCGTCGGTCAGCGTGCCGGTCTTGTCCAGGCAGACCACGTCGACCCGGGCGAGGATCTCCACGGCCGGCTGCTCCTGCAGCAGGACGTTCTCCCGGGAGAGCTTCACGGCGGCCACGGCGAAGGCGATGGTGGTCATCAGAGCCAGCCCCTGCGGGACCATGGCGGTCACCGAGGACACCGCGGTGACCAGCGCGTCCCGCCACTGGCCCGACTCCCAGGCGGCGCTCCAGCCGCCGAAGGCCTGCATCTGACCGTTGAGCACCACCGCGACGATGGGTATCAGCACCAGCGAGAGCCAGAACGCGATCTTCTCCATCGCGCGGCGCAGCTCAGAGTTGATCTTCTGGTAGCGCTTGGCCTCGGTGGCCAGGCGCACCGCATGGGCCCGTTCCCCGACGGCGGTCACCCGGAACCTGCCGGATCCCGCCACCACGGCGGTCCCGGAGAGGAGCCGGTCATCGCGGCGCTTGGCCACAGCATCGGACTCTCCGGTGAGCATCGACTCGTCCACGTCGAGTCCCTCGGAGCGCAGCACCTCGCCGTCGGCGGGGATCTCGTCGCCGCGGCGCAGCTCGACCACGTCGTCGAGCACGATCTGCTCACGGTGGATCTGCAGGAGCATCCCATCGCGCAGCACCCGCACCTCGTCCTGGTGCAGCAGCGCGATGGCATCGAGCTTGCGCTTTGCGCTGTACTCCTGGAAGAGCCCGATGAAGACGTTGGCCACCGCGGCGACGGCGAAGAGCAGGTCCAGCCAGCGTCCCAGCAGGATGATCGCGAGCGCGCAGAGCCCGATGATCAGATTGAACAGCGTCATCAGATGGGTGCGCAGGATGTCGGTGATTGAACGCGAGGTGGTGCGGGGCTGGACGTTCGCGAGGCCCAGCCGGTTCCGTTCCAGCACCTGGACCGAGCTCAGCCCGGCGGCTTCAAGCGTCTTGGGGTCCACTGCAGACCTCGTCTCCGCGGGGTCGCGGATCGCAGTCTTCTGGGCAGCCACAGGGCCAGAGTCTACCGTTAGGGTCAATCGGAGCCGGAGACCGCGACGATCAGCTCTTCGCCGCTGGCGCCGACCGCGATGTTCAGGCCGAAGTCGACCTGGTGGCTCTCCTCGAGCGCGGCGCCGTCGTGGAAGTGCCGCGAGTCGAAGCTGACGGTGGCCGCCATGTCGGTCTCGGCGGTGTCCCAGCCCTCCTCGTCGAAGTCCAGGGTGAGCTCATCCGGCTCGGGCATGCTCCACCGGATGGACTCGGTCACCACCTGGTTGGGGGTGTTGATGCCCATCGGACATCCAGCGGGCATCAGCACCTGTTGGTCGGCGCAGCCGTCCAGGTAGGCCTGGACCTCTTCGTGGAGCATCGCCTGGGCGGCCTCGGAGGCCTCAAGCCCCAGGGTGATCTGGTGGGGCTCTGCGGCCTCGTCCTGCTCGACGTCTGCACCGCTCTCCTGGACCACCACATAGCGTGAGCTGCCGACCAGCCATTCACTGTCCACGGCGATCTCCACCACGGCCGGGACGTAGCTGCGCAGCGTGGCGGAATCCTCCTCGAGGTTCACCGGCTCGCCGTTCACGGTGATCTGCGCGATGCCGCCGGCGGCGGCGCCGGGCACATCGATCTGCAGCCGACTCATTGAGGCCGTTGTGAGCTCCCAGTCCGGGAAGAAGGCCAGCGTGTTCTGTGGCGCGGCCATCGGCAGCCGGGTCTCGAATGGCTCCCCCTCGACCTCGAACTGCATCACCGCTCGGGTCTGCGCTCCGGAGGTCTCTCCGAACCTGGCGTTCTCGATGCCGGCGGTGCTGCGCGCGAGCGCCTCGCCGTCGAGCAGCACGCTGTCCACGGGGTCGGCCTCTGCGGCGTCGAGCGCCGCGGGATCGAAGAACCCCAGCGCCTCGGATCCACTGCCTCGCGTGATCGAGTCCCAGTATTCCTGCGCGGTGTGGCCCGGGGTGTAGATCTTCTCGCTGACCTGCCAGATCGCCACGCCGCCGACCGCCAGCGCCATGACCAGCGCGGCCGCCCAGGCCACCAGCAGCCCGCGGTGGGAGGGCCGGTGTTCGGCCGCCTCCGGTGGGGGCGGCGGGGCGGAGTGAGGGGCCTGCGACATAGGGATCAGCGTAGCAATGACCGGTCGGTGTGCCGGGCGGTTCAACCCAGGAGCGCCGCGACCAGCACTACGGTGGGGATCGCCGCGATGGTGGTCAGCAGCACCGTGTCGCGGGCGATGACCTCACCGGCCTGATAGCGCACGGCCGTGACCAGGACATTCTGTGCCGTGGGCAGGGCTGCCATGACCACGGCGACCAGCACCTGATGGTCCTCGAGTCCGAAGACGAAGGCCGCGAGCACCCAGGCGAGCAGCGGATGCAGGACCAGTTTCAGGGCGGCGGCGAGGAACACGTCAC
The DNA here is from genome assembly GCF_000582475.1 of Nesterenkonia sp. AN1. Lineage (NCBI taxonomy): Bacteria > Bacillati > Actinomycetota > Actinomycetes > Micrococcales > Micrococcaceae > Nesterenkonia > Nesterenkonia sp. AN1. The sequence continues at coordinate 166,351 of NZ_JEMO01000006.1, read as the reverse complement.
GACGCCGACCGGTGGCCCGATCCAGCGGCCGGCTGCCCACCAGGGAGAGTCCGAAGGCCAGCAGCATCAGCGGGATCGAGGCGCCGGCGAGCAGCTCGATGGCTTCCTGCACCGGGGCGGGGAAGCGCAGTCCCTGCCAGGAGAAGATCAATCCCAGCCCGGCCCCGATGATCATCGGGTTCACCGCCGACTGCCCGATGCTGCGCACCGCCGAGATCCGCGGCCGCGGCCGCACCTTCGTCGTCCTTCCCTGATCGCGGGTGAGCAGGTCCAGCGCGGTGACGTAGATGGGCGTGTAGATCGCCAGCTGGAACATGATGATCGGTGCGGCGAGCGCGACGTCGCCGAGCACATAGGCCGCGATCGGGAAGCCGAGGTTCGCGCCGTTGACCAGCGAGCCGCTCATCCCGCCGATCATCAGATCGGAGCCCGCGCGCCCCTTGAGCAGCAGGAAGCGTCCGATCAGGATGAACACGACCAGGGTCAGCAGCGCCCCGATGGTCGCGATCACGAACTGCGGGCCCAGCACCTCGCGCAGCGAGGACTCGGAGATGGTGACGAAGAGCAGGCAGGGGGAGGCGACGAAGAACGCGACCCGGCTCATCACCACGCGCGCGTCGGGACCCAGCACCCGGAACCTGCCGATGATCCAGCCGACCCCGATGATCAGCCAGATGATGGTGAAGCCGGAGAGGACCGCGCCCATGTCGCTCCTCCCGGCTCCTGCAGCAGATTCAGCTCATCACTCTAGCCCGGTCCGGGGTGAGCTCGGCGCTGCCGCTCAGCGGAGGTCAGCTCATTGCTGGGCTTCGGCGTCCTCGGCGGGGCTGATGAAGTCGGTGCGGATCCGCTCCACACCTTCCGCGGAGATCTGGAACCCATGCTCCTGGCCGGCGTCGATCATGATGCCGCGCCGGTGATGGACTGCACGATCGCGACCCCGGGGGCCTCCACGGCATGCGGAGCGTGCTCCTTGTAGTCATCCGGGATGTTTTCGGTGGTGCTGAACAGCGCGATCAGCGGGTTGCCCTCGTTGTCCTGCAGCGTGAGCGGGTTCACCGAACCGGTCTCATCGCTGACCTCCTCGGGGCTGAGGAAGAAGACGCTGCTGGTCAGGAAGGCACGGATGATCTCGCCGGCCTCCGCCTTGCCGTCCCGGCCCTGGATCAGGACCTGCTCGAGCGTGACGGCGGTGCCGGCCTGCTCGGCGGTGGTCTCGGCGGCGGGAGTCTGTTCTGGCTGAGTATTGGGTGTCTCGGTCATGCCTCTACGCGATCACGGACGCGCACAGAATGCAATGCGAGCAGGCCCACCTCGTCTCCGATCGTCTCCGACGGCGCGACGCTGGGGTATTTTGGGCAGGTGCTGCTATCTGATCGAGACATCCGAGCCGAGATCGACGCCGAGCGGATCAAGCTGGACCCGCTGGAGCTCTCGATGATCCAACCCTCAAGCGTGGACGTCCGCCTGGAGCGGATGTTCCGGTTGTTCGACAACCACAAATACGCCCACATCGATCCCGCGGCGGACCAGCCGGAGCTGACTCGCCTGGTGGAGGTGGATCCCGAGGAGCCCTTCATCCTGCACCCCGGGGAGTTCGTGCTCGGCGCCACCTACGAGTCGGTCACCCTGCCCGAGGACGTCGCGGCCCGCCTGGAGGGCAAGAGCTCGCTGGGTCGGCTGGGACTGCTGACCCACTCCACCGCCGGGTTCATCGACCCCGGCTTCTCCGGACAGGTCACTCTTGAGCTCTCCAACATGGCCACGCTGCCGATCAAGCTGTGGCCCGGGTCCAAGATCGGCCAGCTCTGCTTCTTCCAGCTGAGCTCTCCCGCCGAGCACGGCTACGGCTCCGGTGCGCACCAGTCTCGCTACCAGGGCCAGCGCGGGCCCACGGCCTCGCGCAGCCACGAGAACTTCCACCGCACGATCATCAGGTAGCCCGCCTGCGGCGCTGAGCCGCCCGGCGCTCAGCCGCCCGCCTGCCGCGCTGAGCCGCCCCGCGCTCAGCCGCCGCCGCGCACCCGGTGCTCACGCATCTTCGCCGGACCGGTGGGATTGTGCACCAGCGTCAGGGTGGCCAGTCCGATGCTCAGGATCACCACCACGCCGAGGATGATCGCCTTATCGCTGCCGCCGGCGCTGAACAGCAGCAGCGCGATCAGCCCCGGGGTCAGGAAGGACACGCTGCGGCCGGCCGTGGCGTAGAGACCGAAGAGCTCCCCGGCGCGGCTCGGCGGAGCCAGCCGGGCCAGGAAGGCCCGCGAGGAGGACTGGGCCGGGCCCACGAAAAGGCAGAGCATCAGCCCGAAGACCCAGAAGGCGCTCGTCGGGGTGATCACGAAGCCGCCGAGGCTGCGCTCCACGTCGAGGAAGTACAGGATGCCGGCGGTGATGATCAGCGCGGTCACACAGGTGGCGATCACCCGGCGCGGACCGACCCGGTCGTCGAACCAGCCTCCGATGAACGCGCCCAACGCAGCCGCCACGTTCCCGGCGATGCCGAAGAGCAGGATGTCGGAGGTGGTGAACCCGAAGACTGTGACGCCGAGAATCGCGCCGTAGGTGAACACCGCAGAGAGCCCGTCGCGGTAGACCGCCGAGGAGACCAGGAACCAGAAGGTGTTCCGGTCCTCGCGCCAGAGCCCCACCACCAGCCCGATCAGCCGGCGGTAGGACTCCAGGATGCTGACCCGGTCCTGCACCACCTCCTGATCGGCGGTCTTCAGCGGCGTCAGCAGCAGCGGCAGCGAGAAGATCAGGAACCAGGCGGCCGCCACCAGCGCCACCGCCCGGACATTGATCATCTCGTCCTCGCCCAGCCCGAACAGGTGCGGTGGCTCCCCGGCGACCAGCCCGAAGTAGACGATGGCCAGGATCGCGATGCCGCCCAGATACCCGGAGCCCCAGCCGATGCCTGAGACCCGGCCCATCCGCGGGGAGTCTGCGATATCGGTGATCATCGAGTTGTAGTTCAGGTTCGCGAACTCGTCGAAGAGCGTCATCGTGGCCATCAGCGTCACCCCCAGGACCAGGTAGGCCTGGTCCGGCTTCACGAAGAAGCAGGCGGCGACCAGCGCGATCACGATCAGCGTGTTGAGGGCGAGCCAGCGACGTCGTCGGCCGCCGTTGTCCGCGCGCTGCCCGATCACCGGCGCGGTGAGCGCGATGATCAGCCCGGCGATGGTGTTCGCGGTGGTCAGATACTGTGTGCCCTGCCCGCCGGGCCCGACCGCGTCAGCGATGTAGGTGCCGAACACGAAGGTGACCATCACCGCGCTCACGGTGGCGTTGCCCCAGCTCCACAGGCTCCAGACCGCGATGAGCCGCTTCTTCAACGGCTCAAGGACGGTGCCCGCCGCGGGCTCAGTGGTGCTCATTGCGGCATAGTAACCCTGGTTTGTTAACATTGAGGGGATTCCCGCCGCAGAACCTGGATCCAGGAACTCGCCGTTGGGCGCGCGAGGCACGGCTGACTGGAGAGGAGCGGGGTACATGATCATTGGGATGCTGGCTGTGCTGTTCGCCCTCAGCATCCTGACCCCCTTCCTGTACCACCGGTTCGGCCGGCGCACCTTCTTCTTCCTCGCCGCAGTCCTGGCGGTGGCGATGGTCGCGATCCTCAGCTACGTGCCCGCGGTGCTGGAGGCCGATCAGGCGGCCGGCATCGGGGAGCCCAACGCGCCACCGGCCGAGGTGATCGAGTGGATCCCGCAGTTCGGCGTGGAGCTCGCGTTCCGTATCGACGCCCTGGCGCTGGCCATGTCGGTGCTGATCCTCGGCGTCGGCGCCTGGTGATGCTCTACTGTGCGCGCTATTTCTCCGCCTCCGAGCGCGCCGCAGGTCCCTTCGCCGCGGAGCTCTTCGCCTTCGCCGCCTCGATGCTGGGCCTGGTGCTCGCCGATGACCTGGTGATGCTCTTCGTGTTCTGGGAGCTCACCACGATCCTGTCCTTCCTGCTGATCGGCTTCTCCGCGCACCGGATCTACGCCCGCCGCTCCGCGATCCAGGCGCTGCTGGTGACCACCTTCGGCGGCCTGGCGATGCTGGTGGGCCTGCTCTGGCTCGGCCAGCTCGCCGGCAGCTACCGGCTCTCCGAGATCCTCGCCGCCGCCCCGGAACTGGTCTCGGACCCGGCCACGGCGACCGCCGTGGACATCGCGGCGGTGTTGGTCCTGCTCGGTGCCCTCTCGAAATCCGCGCTGGTCCCGTTCCACTTCTGGCTTCCGGCCGCGATGGCCGCGCCGACCCCGGTCTCGGCCTATCTGCACGCCGCCGCGATGGTCAAGGCCGGGGTCTACCTGGTGGCCCGGTTCGCTCCGGGCTTCCACGAGACCAGCTTCTGGCTGCCGCTGGTGCTCGGGCTCGGGCTGCTGACCATGCTGGTCGGCGCCTGGCGGGCGCTGCGCCAGACCGATATCAAGCTGGTGCTCGCCTACGGCACGGTCTCCCAGCTGGGCTTCCTGATCATGGTCAACGGGCTGGGCACCGAGGACGCGGCGCTCGCCGGCCTGACGATGTTGCTGGCCCACGGGCTGTTCAAGGCGGCGCTGTTCATGGTCGTCGGGATCATCGACCACCAGTCCGGCACCCGTGACCTGCGCAAGCTCTCCGGGCTGGCGCGCACCCAGCGTCCGCTGTTCATCGTCGCGCTGATCAGCACCGCCTCGATGGCCGGACTGCCACCGCTCTTCGGCTTCGTGGCCAAGGAGGTCGTCTTCGAGTCCTTCTTCGGCTACGCCGAGGCCAGCGGTGAAGGTTCACTGCTGATCTGGGGCTGGCTGGTGCTGGCTGGCGTGGTGCTGGGCTCCGCGCTCACCGTGGCCTACTCTGCCCGGTTCCTCTGGGGTGCCTTCGCCACCAAGCGGGAGGCCTCCGGGACCGCGGTGGCGCCGATCGTGTTCAAGGGCCCGGTGCCTCGGGTCTTCCTGGCCGCACCCATGATCTTGGCGACGATCACGGTGGGGCTGGCGCTGTTCCCCCAGCCGGTTCAGGCGCTGGTGGAACCCTGGGCCACCTTGTTCGCCCCGGTGGTTCCCGAGGTCGAACCGACCTATCTCGCGCTCTGGCACGGGTTGACCCCGGTGCTCGGGCTCTCCGCGCTGACCTGGGTGCTCGGCTACCTGCTCTTCCGAGCCCGGGAGCCCTTCGCTCGCGTGCAGGCCAAGGTGCCACCGGTGCTCGACGCCGAGCGCGGCTACCGGGCCTCGGTCCGCGGGGTCGACATGCTCTCCTCCTGGGTCACCGCGCGGACCCAGCGCGGCGCGCTGGGCTGGTACCTGTTCATCATCCTCGCCGTGGCGACCGTGGTCCCGCTGAGCGTGGTGATCTTCGGCGCCCCCGGAGGCGCCGGGGTGACCGACCGGTGGATGGTGGACTCCTTCATCATCGCCGAACAGCCGCTGCAGGTGGTGCTGGCCCTGATCATCCTGGCCGGCGCCTCCGGTGCGATCTGGGCGCCCAAGCGCTTCATGGCGGTGCTGATGGTCTCACTCTGCGGCTGGGGCATCGCCGGGATCTTCGCGCTGCAGGGCGCCCCCGACCTCGCGCTGACCCTGCTGCTGGTGGAGTCCATCGTGTTGGTGGTCTTCGTCCTGGCGCTGCGCAGCCTCCCGGCGGGGATCTGGACCCAGAGCCCCACCCGATTCAAGTTCGGCCGCGCGGCCCTGGGCATCGGCTTCGGCGTGGTCATGATGGCCGTCGCGGCGATGTCCATGAACTCCCGCTCCGCCGTCCCGGTGTCCATGGAGTATCCATGGATGGCCTATGAGGTCGGTCAGGGCGCGAACATCGTCAACGTCACCCTGGTGGATATCCGGGTCTGGGACACCTTTGGAGAGATCACCGTGCTCGCGGCCGCAGCCACCGGCATCGCCTCACTGATCTTCGTGAAGCGCCGCGACGTGCAGCGCCGAGAGCTGCACGAGGTCCCCAGCGGCACCGTGGGACGGGTGCTATCGGACAAGGCGCTCTCCCCGCGGCAGGTCCGCGAGATCCAGGTCGCCAGGTCATTCGCCACAGTGGCCCGCGAGGCCTGGCTGGTGGCCGGGCGCACCGTCGCTCCGGAGCACCGCAGCATCGTCTTCGAGGTGATCACCCGGCTGATGTTCCACGGCATCATCATGATCTCGCTCTACCTGCTGCTTGCCGGACACAACCTGCCGGGCGGCGGCTTCGCCGGCGGGCTGCTGGCGGGACTTGCCTTCGTGCTGCGCTACCTGGCGGGCGGGCGCTACGAGCTCGAGGCTGCGATCCCGTTCTCCGCCGGCGCCCTGATGGGATGGGGCCTGGCCATCGCCTGCTTCACCGGGCTGGCCCCGATGATCGCCGGCGGGCAGGCCTTCCAGTCCTTCGACTTCTACCTCACCCTGCCGATCTTCGGTGAGCACCACTTCGTCTCCGCGATCCTCTTCGACGTCGGGGTCTACCTGGTGGTCATCGGCCTGATCGTGGACATCCTGCGCAGCCTCGGCTCGGAGATCGACGTGCGCAGCGAACGTGAGGGCCAGCGCGCTTCCACCACCGCCCACGGCATCCACGGTGAGACCTCCGCGGGGGTGGCACGATGACCGTGAACCTGACCCTGCTGGTCCTCATGGGTACGCTCTTCGCCATCGGCATCTACCTGCTGCTGGAGCGTTCGCTGACCCGGGTGCTGCTCGGCATCATCCTGATCTCCAACGGCGTGAACCTGCTGCTGCTGCACACCGCAGGACGCGCCGGCCTCGCCCCGATCTACGATCCCGACATCGGCGCCCAGGAATACCTCGACCCATTGCCGCAGGCGCTGCTGCTCACCGCCATCGTGATCGCCTTCGCACTGGTCAGCTTCATGCTGGCGCTGATCTACCGCTCCTGGGTGCTCGCCCGGCAGGACGAGCTCGCCGATGATGAGGAAGACCGCCGGGTCGCCTCCTACGCGAAGGTCCACGACACCGAGGAGGACGCCGAGCTGGCCACCGAGACCACCGAGTTCGCCGATGACACCGACTCTTCGGGTCCTCAGCTGCTGAACCCGCGCCGCGGCTCAGACGCCGAGGACGTGGCCGGAGCGGTGGAGGAGACGCATCCGGATCATCGCGATGTCACCATCGGAGCCGGGCGTGCCGACGGACCGCCCCACCGGGAGGTCTCCGATGCCGACCCCACCGAGGATCCCGAGGATGGCCCAGACCCGAGTGAAGGAGGCCAGCGCCGATGAACGCCGAGCTGCTCAACTTCACCCCGCTGGCCGTGCTGATCCCGTTCTTCGGGGCCGGCTTCGCTTTCGCGTTCTACCGCAACAAGTCAGCCCAGCGGGCGATCACCATCGGTGCACTCGTGCTCACCGTGATCCTCGAGGTCACGCTGCTCAGCCAGGTCTGGGACGGTGGCGCCCACGCGATCCACCTCGGGGGCTGGCCGGCACCGTTCGGGATCGTGATGGTGATCGACCGGTTCTCGGCGCTGATGCTGCTGGTCTCCTCGATCATCACCCTGTGCGTGCTGCTCTACGCGGTGGGCCAGGGTGCGGCCGAAGAGAAGGACGATTCCGGTCCGGTCTCAATCTTCTATCCCACCTACCTGATCCTGGTCGCCGGGGTCTCCAACGCCTTCCTCGCCGGGGACCTGTTCAACCTCTACGTGGGCTTCGAGATCTTCCTGACCGCCTCCTATGTGCTGCTGACCCTGGGCGGGGGAGAGTCCCGGATCCGGGCGGGCGTCACCTACGTGGTGGTCTCGATCGTCTCCTCGATGCTCTTCCTGATCACGATCGGGATGATCTACGCCGCCACGGGCACGGTGAACCTGGCCGATCTCGCGCTGCGCCTCGCAGATCTTGATCCCAGCACCCAGCTGACCCTGCACGTGATGCTGCTGGTGGCCTTCGGGATCAAGGCGGCGGTCTTCCCGCTGGCCTTCTGGCTGCCGGACTCCTACCCCACGGCGCCGGCGCCGGTCACCGCGGTGTTCGCAGGGCTGCTCACCAAGGTCGGGATCTACGCGATGATCCGCACCGAGACGCTGCTCTTTCCGGGGGAGCGGATCAACACCGCGCTGATGATCGTCGCGGCGCTGACCATGATCGTGGGCATCCTCGGCGCGCTGGCGCAGGCGGACATCAAGCGGATGCTCTCCTTCACCCTGATCAGCCACATCGGCTACCTGGTCTTCGGCCTCGCGCTGAGCTCGATCATCGGCATGGCCGCCACCATCTACTACGTGGCCCACCACATCACCATCCAGACCACCCTGTTCCTGGTCACCGGACTCATCGAACGCAGGTCCGGGACCTCGAACGTGCTGCGCCTGGGCGGTCTGGCGAAGATCTCCCCGGTGCTGGGACTGCTGTTCTTCATCCCCGCGATGAACCTCGCCGGGATTCCGCCGTTCTCCGGATTCGTCGGCAAGCTGGGCATGATGCAGGGCGGCATCGCGGAGAACACCTGGATCACCTGGACCCTGGTGATCGCCTCGGTGCTGACCTCGCTGTTGACCCTGATGGCAGTGGCACGGATCTGGACCCGTGGCTTCTGGCGCAAGCCCGAGGACGCCGATGAGACTCCCGAGCGGCAGCTGATGTCCAAGACCCTGGCCCACTCGCGTGCGGCCAACAAGCGCTACCTGCCGATGTCCATGGTGGCTCCCACCGCGGCGCTGGTCGCGATGTCTCTGGCGTTCAGCGTCTTCGCCGGCCCGCTGATGGACTTCTCCCGGGCCGCCGCGCAGGACATGTACGAGCGCACCCCCTACCTGGAGGCGGTCTTCGGGCCCGAGCGCACCGAGGCGTCCGCGATGAGCTCGAGGAGTTCGCGGCCACCTTCCTGATCGACTATGAGCTCGACGACGACGGCGCGGCCGAGCATGCTCCGGTGGAGACCTCGCTGCAGCCCGACGACGAGGACGCCGAGGTCCTCCCGGAGATCACGGACGGGGATGATCGATGATGAAGAGGCCCAAGACTCCGCTGAAGCTGGAGCTGCCGCTGATCGCCTTCCTGGGCTTCTTCTGGATGGCCATCTGGCAGGACTTCACGCTGGGCACGTTCATCATCGGCGCGGTCTACGCCACAATCATCGTGCGGGTGTTCTATCTGCCGCCGCTGCGCGGCAGCGGACGGCTCAACCCGCTGTGGGGGCTCGTCTTCGCGCTGCGCTTCCTGGTCAAGATGGTCGCCGCCTCCTTCCAGGTCTCCTGGATCGCCGTCGTGGTCGGTCCGAAGGTGCGCAACTCGATCATCTCGATCCAGCTGCGCAGCCATGACGACCTGATCGTCACGCTCACCGGGCATGCGCTCGCGCTCGTGCCGGGCTCCCTGGTCCTCGACGTGGACCGGACGACGGCGACGCTGTACCTCCACACGCTGGACGTCGACTCCGATGACGACGCCGAGAAGATCCGCCAGGATGCGCTGAAGACCGAGGCGCTGATCATCATGACCTGCGGCAACCGCTCCGATGTCGCAGTGGTCAGGGCCGAGAAGCGCCTGGGCCGGATGTCAGGCTTCTCCAAGACCGAGCGCGATGCGCCGTTCACACACCGTGGAGACGGTCCCAGCGAAGCAGCACGGGACGCCGAACGCGCAGCCGGTCGCGTCGATGAAGGCGCCGGCTCGGCCGATTCCGCGGAGCGGGTCACGATCGAGGAGGTGGAGCACTGATGCTGGACATCGCCGTGCAGATCACCCAGGTGCTGCTCGCCGTCGGCGCCATCGGCAGCGTCTACCGGATCTATAAGGGCCCCTCGGTGCTGGACCGGGTGATCAGCCTCGACGTGATGCTGATCATCGTGGCCTCGATGATGATCGTGGAGATGGTGGTCAACGATCACCAGGACTTCATCATGTTCGTGGTGATCACGGCCGTGATCGGGTTCCTCGGCGCCGTGGCCATCGCCCGCTACGTGGTCGTGCGCTCTCCTGAAGAGGTCGCGGGCGAGACCTCGGAGCAAGACCCCTACCCGGGGCCACCGGTGGCCCCGGCGATCCCCCGCGCAGGCTCGGAGAGCGAGCCTGAGGCCCCGCAGGACCCCGTGAGCACCCCGAGGATGCCAGGACTGGAGGTGGAGGAGGGAGAGGACGAGTCCACCTCCTGGTTCTCCGCCCTGGCCCGCTCCGGGTTCACCCCGCGCCGGAATGAGGATCAAACCAAGGGGGCCGCTCCCGCGCCGAGCGCAGGCCCCGAGGCTGACGCCGAGGGTGCGCCTGGTCCGTCCAGACAGCAGGAGGGCCGTGATGATTGAATCTCTCGACGCAGATCTGATCCTCGACGCCGTGGCCTCGGTGCTCCTGGTGATCGGCGGTCTGATGTCCCTGGCCGCCGGCGTCGGCCTGGTCCGGCTGCCCGATCTGCACTCGCGGATGCATGCCGCGACCAAGCCCCAGGTGCTGGGTCTGCTCTCGCTGCTGCTGGCCGCGGCGATCACCTGGCGGTCCTGGGAATGGGTGGCCATCGTGCTGCTCGCCTGGGGCCTGCAGCTGCTCACCGCCCCGGTCAGCGCCCACGTGGTCGGGCGCTCTGGCTACCGGACCAAGCACATGCGCCGCGATCTGCTGACCCACGATGAGCTCGCCAGCGCGGTGGAGCGGATCAGCCGGGACATCCCGCCCTCCCGGGGCTGAGCCGCCAGGTGCTCCCGCGGGGCTGAGCAGCCCGGGGCCCTCCCGGGGCTGAGCCGCCCGTTGCTCCCGCTTTTCCGGGCAGCCGGGGCTGCCGTCGATCAGGTCCAGACGAAGTTCCAGGTCCCGCTCAGGACCGCCGCGGTCACCGCCAGCGCCCCGATCAGGCGCCGCCCAGGATCACCGGCAGGTCTGCCGCGCTGAACCGGGCGGGGCGCGCCCAGCTGCGCGGACCTGCGCCGAACCCACGCGACTCCATGGTCACCGCGAGTCGGGTGGCCATCCGGATCGCCTGGACCAGCAGGCCGAACGCCTGCGAGGCCGTGCCGCGCATCCGCGCCACGACTCCGCCATGCGTGCCCACCCCGCGGGCCCGGCGGGCCTGCCCGATGGTTCTCCAATGCTCCGCCAGCAGACCCAGCAGCCGCATCGCCGCCAGCGCCCCGAGCACGAACCGCGCCGGCAGCCGCAGCTGCTGGGCCAGAGAGTCCGCCAGGTCGGTCGGATCCGTGGTGGAGAACACGATCACCGAGGGCAGCACGATCGCAAACGCCCGGGCGCCCAGCGCGAGCCCCAGCGTGATCGAGCCTTCGCTGATCGTGGTGAATCCCAGGTCCAGGAGCACCCGCCCGGACTCTTCGGCCGCGATCGCGGTGCCCCAGGCGGCCAGCACGGCGCCCGCCGCAAAGGGCCAGATCCGCCGCAGGAAGCCCGCCGGACGGATCCCGGCCAAGGGCAGCAGCGCCAGGGCGGCCAGGATGACGACGCCGGAGCTCACTACATCGATGGTCATCACCAGCGCCGCAGTGATCAGGAAGACCGCGATCAGCTTGGCCAGCGCATTGCGCCGACCCAGCCATGAGAGCGACCGCACGGCGGCGAAGAGCTCCCCGCCCGGCGCCTCGGGCTGCTTCCCGGCCTTTGACGCCCCGGGCTGCTCACCGGTCCCCGGCGCGGCCCGGCCGGTGGCCCCGATCTGGAGCTCCTCGGCCTGGAGCCCGCGCAGGAAGTCCGCGTCGTGGGTGACCGCGAGCACCGTGCCACCGGAGTCCAGATGCTCGCGCAGCAGCGAGATCAGCTCCGCGAAGGTACGCGCATCCTGGCCGAAGGTGGGCTCATCGAGCATCAGCACCTGCGGCCCGGCCGAGAGCACCGTGCCCACCGAGAGGCGGCGCTTCTCCCCGCCCGAGAGCGTGAACGGGTTGGCCTCGGCCAGCTCGGAGAGTCCCAGCCGCTGCAGCAGCCCGGTGACCCGGTCCTGGACCTGCTCTTCGGTGAACAACGGATCAGCGGTGCCGGGAACCTTCGCCTGCTGCGCCCCCAGGGCCAGCTCCTCGCGCACCGTGCTGCGCACGAACTGGTGCTCCGGCTCCTGGAACACCACGCCGATCCGGGCGACCAGGTCTGCGGAGCGCCACTCATGCGGGTCCGCGGCCAGCCCCGCGCCGGCCGCACCACCCTTGAGCTCCGCCGTCGCGGCGAGGCTCCCGGCGTGGGCGGGCAGCAGTCCCGCCAGGGTCAGCAGCAGCGTGGACTTCCCCGCACCGGTTGGCAGCCGGTGATGCCCAGGGTCTGGCCGCGGCGGATCACCAGATCGAGATCCGTGAGCGTCGGCGCGCCGGGCGTGGGCGCTTCGCCAGCCAGCCTTGGGGGAGTGGCGGCCGACGGCGAGGCCCTCGGCCAGCAGCAGCGGCTCGCCCGGCGCCGGCCCAGGCATCCCGCCCCATGCAGACTTCACATCCCGCGCAGGTTCATCCGGCAGCACGGCCTTACCCGGCAGCACGGCCTCACCCGGCCAAGCCGGCAGCTCCTGCAGCGGGTCGCGACCGGGGACCCAGAGTCCCATCGCGCCCAGCTCCTCGCGGAGCGCGGGATCGGTGAAGATCTCCGCCGCGGGGCTGCGTCTGCGGATGCCGCCCCCGGTCTCGAGCACGAGCAGCGTGTCCATCTGCTCCGCCCAGACCTCAAGGCGATGCTCCACCAGGATGATGGTGGCGCCGGTGGCCTCGGCCGCGGCGAGCACCGCGTCGCGGACCTGCCACACGCCTTCGGGGTCCAGGTTCGCGGTGGGTTCATCCAGCAGCAGCAGTCCTGGGCGCATCGCGAGGATCCCGGCGAGGGCCAGCCGCTGCTTCTGTCCTCCCGAGAGCTTTGCGCTCGGATGGTCCAGGCCGAAGCCCTCCAGCCCCACCTCGGTGAGTGCCGCCCGCACCCGTTGCCAGATCTGCTCCCGGGGCACCGCGAGGTTCTCGGCCGCGAAGGCCACGTCGTCGCCGATCCGAGAGAGCACCACCTGAGATTCCGGGTCCTGCTGCATCAGCCCGGCCCGGCCGCGGGTCTGGTCGGGAGCGACGCCGTCGAGCAGCAGCTGCCCGTGGACCTCGGCCTCGTCGTCGTGGAGCACCGCGGCCAGCGCGTGGAGCAGGGTGGACTTCCCCGCCCCGGAGGTCCGGCCAGCAGCACCTTCTCCCCGGCAGCGATCTTCAGGTCCAGGCCCGCGACGGCGGGACGTTCCCGCTCGGCATGGGTCCAGGACCATCCCCGCGCGATGACGGCCACTCCGCCTCCGGGTCGCGTCTGGGTCGACTCACCCCGCGAGAGCCCGGCCTCGCCTGGAGCGTCATCCGCACGCTGACCCGCCGGATCACCCATGTGAGCGGCCGAGACCCAGTCGAGGCTCTCGATGGGCCCGCCGCGAGGCCAGCGGTCCCAGCACCGAGGCCGCCGCGAGCCCGCGGGTGGCGAGCCAGGGGAGCACCCCGGCGATGATCGCCCCGGAGAACGCGAAGCAGGCGATGTGGATGATCGTCTCCGTGGGGGCGTAGGCGTACATCGGCACGATCCAGTGATAGGTGATCCCGCCGGTGAGCCCGGAGGCGGCACCGGCCAGCATCGCGAACTCCAGCGAGAACCGGCGGTAGGCCACCGCCAGGAAGATCAGCTCGGCCCCGAGTCCCTGCATGAAGCCGGAGGAGAGCACGGTGAGCCCCCACTGCGAACCCAGCAGGGCGGACACCGCCGCGGCGACCATCTCGCAATAGATCGCGGCGCCGGGCTTGCGGATGACCAGTGCGCCCAGGACGGCTGGGAAGAGCCACATCCCGTGCACCAGGGTCTCCACCGGAGGGTAGAGGACGAAGAGGTTCCCGACCAGGTGGTAGCTGAGGTTCCAGCCCCAGAAGATGACCCCGGAGGCGACCGCAAGCACCGAGGCGACCACGATGTCGGACACCGACCAGCGCCATGACCGGGCGGGGAAGTGTGTGCCTGTGCCGCGGCCTGCGGGGGCCGCGCGATTGTTGCTGCTCATGATGCTTCTCCCCATGAAGGTGAGTGCGGACCAAGAGCACGCAGGAGGGAGGCTCGAGCCGCAGCTCAAACATCCGAGTGAAGATGCTCGACTTCCTTCGCAGGTCCTAACCTGATCAGGTGCGAGGGTCTGGGCCTTCAGCCCACTCTCAGCGTCCTGCCGGCAGGATACTGGCTGATCAGCCAGATCTCCTGTCGAGGGGCGCTCCCCTGTCGTGTCTCAAATGACGTGCACTACAGTAGCACCAGGACACTGAACCACCCCTGACCACATCTGAGGAGAAAACTGTGGACAAGCTTCTGGACAAGGGCATGGCTCTTGGCATCTCACTGGCCGGCGGCTTCGTCGCCACGAGGATCTTCGACTTCGTGTGGAAGAAGACCACCGGCGACGACGCCCCTCGTGTGGCCAACGACGAGATGACCCTCAAGCGCGCCCTGGCCTTCTCCATCGGCTCTGCCGTCGTCTCCGCCGCCGTGCAGGTGCTCTCACAGCGGGGCGCAAGCTCCACGGTGAAGAAGCTCCGCAGCAAGCTGGAGATCGCGCAGAGGTCTGATCGATGCGCATTGCTGCCGCTCAGATCACCACCGGCCCGGACCCCGATGCCAACCTGGAGCTGATCCGGGAATACACCGCGCGTGCCGCGCAGGCCGGGGCGCGGGTCGTGGTCTTCCCCGAGGCCGCCCAGCGCGCCTTCGGGCACCCGTTGCCGCCCGTGGCCGAACCGGTCACCGGCGCCTGGGCCGAGGCCGTCCGTGGCCTGGCGCGGGAGTTCCAGATCGTGATCGTCGCCGGGATGTTCACCCCCGGGGTTCCCAGCGCTGACGGTCGACCCCGCGTGGTCAACACGCTGATCGCCGTGGGCCCCGCCGGCGCCGGCGGGGGCCGCGGAGATCGACGTCGCCTACGACAAGATCCACCTCTATGACGCCTTCGGCTTCAAGGAGTCCGACGGCGTCCAGCCCGGCCGAAGCCCGGCGCATTTCGTCCTCGACGACATCACCTTCGGGCTGGCCACCTGCTACGACATCCGCTTCCCCAACCTGTTCACCGCCCATGCCCGATCTGGCGCGCAGGTGACCCTGGTGCCGGCCTCCTGGGGTGCGGGGGAGGGGAAGCTGGAGCAGTGGCGGCTGCTCGCCCAGGCCAGGGCGCTGGACTCCACGCAGTACATCCTGGCCTGCGGCCAGGCGGATCCCACCGCCGCCGGAGTGGAGGCGGTGCAGGGAGCGCCCACCGGGATCGGGCATTCGATGATCGTGTCCCCGCTGGGCGTCCCGCTCAGCGAGGCCGGCAGTGCGCCCGAGCTGCTGATCGCCGAGCTGGACCCCGAACTGGTCAGCCGGACCCGGGAGCTGGTCCCGGTGCTGCGCAACGCCCGCCAGCTCTAGCGCCCAGGGCGCGCAGCTCAGTCCAGCGGGTGGTTGACCGGCAGGTCCTGGTCGAGGAAGCTGTTCAGCGCCGCGGTGAGCTCCGGGTTCACGGCGAGCTCATGCTCATCGATCCGGTTCACCGGAGCAGCCAGTCGCACCGAGGACAGCAGCCACAGATGGTCCGCCGCATAGAGGTCCTCCGGGGTCAGCGGCCCGTAGCCGAGCTTCCAGCCGGCCCGCTCGGCCGCGGTGAAGATCGCTCCCTGGGTGGTGCCCGGCAGGATGCCGGTCTCCAGCACCGGGGTGATCAGCGTCGGCGGCTCACCCTCGGCGCCCGCCTTCGCGATCAGCACCGTGGAGGTCGGGCCCTCGAGCACCTGGCCGTCGGAGGTGGTGAAGATGACGTCGTCGTAACCGCCAGCGTCGGCGTGGCGCAACGCCGCCATGTTCACCGCGTAGCTCAGGGTCTTGGCGCCGAGCACCAGCCAGGGCGCCCGTTCGGCGGCGGTGGAGTCGTAGCCGCGGTCGAGCAGCGTCACAGCCAGCGGCTTGCCGCGGTTGGACCGCATGCTCTCAGCCACCGGAGTCAGCATCAGCCAGTAGGTGCCGGCGAAGGCTGGATCCTCGGAGGCCGGTTCGCCCTCCACGCCTCGGGTGGCCACGAGCTTGACCGCGAGCTCCTCGGGCACCCCGCCCCGGGCGCGGTACTCCTCGAGGCCCAGCCCTATGGCGGCCTCCCAGGAGTCCGCCGGGGGGATGCCGATGTCAAGGATGCCGGCGGAGCGGCGCAGTCGGGCCAGGTGTGCGTCGAGCTTTCGCGGCGTGCCGTTCACGGCGAACATCGTCTCGAATATCCCGTCCCCGCGAATGGCACCGAGGTCGGTGATCCGCAGCTGGGGCTGGTGCGGGTCAAAGACCGCACCGGTGGGGTGTTCGGCGTCGATCCGTACGGCGACGGCGGCCACAGAGTCATCACGAAAGTGCTCAGCCATGGCTACAGCCTAGCCCCTGAGTGGGCCGCCAGCGGTGATCGGCAGGGGCAGACCCAGTAGGCTGTCTCAGAACACCTTGGAGGGTATGCGTTGCTGTGGCCATTTAGCGGGTTGGGACTGGACTCCCTGCCGCAGGGGATCCTCCTGGGCATCCTTGTGTTCGAGATCGGCGTCCGGGTGGCCGTGATCGGCATCATCCCCTCCAATCGCCGCCCCAACACGGCGATGGCCTGGCTGCTGGCGATCTTCTTCATCCCGGCGATCGGGCTGCCGCTGTTCCTGCTCTTCGGTCGCAGCAAGCTCTCCTCCCGTCGGCAGGAGCGTCAGCGACGGATGAATGCCGCGCTGCTGCAGGCCACCAGTCAGATGGAGCTCTCGGACCAGCTGCGTGAGCATGAGCAGCTCAGCGCCACCGTGGTGCTCAACCGCAATCTCGGCGCCTTCCCCATCCAGGAGGGGAACCAGCTCACGCTGATCACGGACTATAAGGCGTCCTTCACCTGGCTCGTCGATCAGATCGATGAGGCCCGGGAGTACGTCCATGTGCTCTTCTACATCGTCGGGGACGACCGCGAGTACGCCGGCCCGGTGTTAGACGCCATGGAGCGCGCGGCCGAGCGCGGGGTCAAGGTGCGTTTCCTCTACGACCATCTCGGCACGGCACGGGTCAAGGGCTACCGTCGGCTCAAGCGCAGGCTGCGCGGTTCCAAGATCGAATGGCACCGGGTGCTTCCGATTCGTCCGCTGCGCCGGCGCTTCTCCCGGCTGGATCTGCGCAACCACCGCAAGATCGTGGTGATCGACGGCATCACCGCGCTCACCGGCTCCACGAACCTGATCGAACCGCACTACCAGCGACCCGCCGCCGTCCGCATGGGCCGGCGTTGGGTCGAGCTCAACGTTGTGCTCACCGGCCCCGCGGTGACCGGCCTCGACATCGTCTTCGCCTCCGACTGGTACGCCGAGACCAACGAGAACCTCGGTGAGAAGCTGCTGGTGGACCTGGAGGCCGATGAGGCCGCCTCAGGCGGCTCGCTGGTCCAGGTGGTCCCCTCGGGTCCGGGGTTCCCGGATGAGAACAACCTGCGGCTCTTCAACGACCTGATCTACCAGGCCACGGACCGGATCATCATCTCCACGCCGTACCTGGTCCCCGACGATTCGTTGCTCTATGCGCTCACCAATGCGGCGCACCGTGATGTCGAGGTCCTCGTGCTGGTCTCGAAGAAGGCCGATCAGTTCACCGTCCAGCACGCCCAGCAGTCCTATTACCAGATCCTGCTCGAGGCCGGGGTGCGCATCTTCCGCTACCCGGATCCCGACGTGCTGCACGCGAAGTTCATGATCATCGATGACCACGTCGCGGTCCTGGGGTCCTCAAACATGGACATGCGCTCGTTCTCGCTGAACCTGGAGGTCACGCTGATGATCGTCGACGTGGAGAAGGTCGCCGAGATCGAGGAGGTCTTCACGCGCTATCTCCTGCTCTCCACCGAGCTTGACCTTCAGGAGTGGTCGCGCAGGCCTTGGCACGTGCGCTACCTGGACAACACCTTCCGGCTCACCTCCGGGCTGCAGTAGAGCCCCGGATAGACGAGCATATATACTCTTTGCCCAGGACGCCGGAGCCCTCTCCGGAGCCCCTCCACCCAGCGCCGATCAGACCTGAGGAAACATGAGCGGATTGCGTTCGACGGCTCGCCGAGCAGCGCCTTCCGCGACCCGGACCGCGGGCCTGCTCGGCATGATCGCCGCAGCGACGCTGTCCGCCACGGCCTGTTCCTCGGATTCCGAGGATCTGGGCCAGGCACAGGATGCCGCAGGGCTCAGTGCCGTCTCCGCGGAGAGCGCGGAGACCGCCGGCCAGAGTTCTGCAGATCAGGACGCCGGAGATCCGGAGGGCGGCAGCGCCGAAGAGGCCACCGAGTCGGGGCCCGAGGAGCTGCTCACGCAGCGCGAGATCGCGCAGATCCTGCTCACCGAGTCAGAGCTCCCGTTCACCCCGGACAGCCACTCCACGCTGACCGGACTGGACTTCTTCCAGGACCAGCTCGGCGCGACCGCAGAGGTCTACACCGAGAGCTTCGGTGAGGGCGAGTGCACATCTGCCATGGACCGGATCAACGCGGACCTCATCGGGGACAGCCCGGAGCGCGGCGTGGTCCAGGAGTACCAGCACGAGCTCGCCGATCGCACCGAGAGCCTCTATGTATGGATGCTCGGCCTTGAGGGACGGCCGAATTCAAGTTCCGTCTGGGACCGGGTCGTCGAGGCCTGCACCGGACAGCCGCTTCAGGCAGAGACCGACTCGGTGGACTTCGAGGCTTTCGAGGCCCATGACTTCCGCGGACTCGAGCTGGAGATGGAGTCTACGACGGCGAGTCCATGGTGGAGGTCCTTGGCTTCTCAGCCAGCAAGGACTACGGCAGGCACCTGCTGATGGTCAGCGCCGCGAACATGGATGCCGAGACGTTCGAGGAGATCGTGGAGAGCCAGGCGGAGAAGCTCGCGACCTTCGATCACGAGCTCACCGACTAGCTTCGGGCGCAGAGTCCGGGAACGTCGCGCCGAGGGCCTCCAGCACCCCGCGGGACTTGGTGCGGATCTCCTCCCACTCCTCCGCAGGGTCGGAATCGGCGGTGATGGCCCCGCCCAGACCCAGGTGGAGCCGGCGGGCCCCGGGCGTCCCGGTGAGCACCGCGGTGCGGATCAGCACCGCAAGGTCGGCGGCGCCGTTCGTGCTGAAATACCCCGCCACCCCCGAATAGGGTCCGCGCGCCCCCGTCTCCAGACGCTGCAGGATCTCCATCGTGGAGATCTTCGGGGCTCCGGTCATCGACCCGGGCGGGAAGGCGTCGGCGACGACCCGAGCCCGCGGGACCTCATCCGGAATCTGAGCGCTGACCGTTGAGACCAGCTGGTGCACGCTGGGGTAGGTCTCCACCGCGCAGAGCCGTTCCGTGCGCAGGCTGCCCGGTACGGCGTGGATCGAAAGGTCGTTGCGCACCAGGTCCGCGATCATCACGTTCTCCGCCCGGTCCTTGGGGTGGGTGCGCAGATCCTCGATCATGGCACGGTCCGCTGCGGTGGTGGCCCCGCGAGGTCTGGTGCCCTTGATCGGCTCCGAGCGCACCGTGCCGCCCGCGCTGACGCTGAGGAACCGTTCCGGGGAGGTGGAGAGGATCTCGGTCTCCCCGATGCTCAGGAACGCGGTGAAGGGGGCCCGGTTGCGGGCACGAAGAGCGGCGAAGAGGTCGACGCCGGACGCGTGGCCCGGTGCCAGGGTCCCGGTGACCGCCGTGGTCAGACAGACCTCGTAGCTGTTGCCCGCGGTGATCTCTCGCTTGGCCGCCTGGATCGCCGCTAGATAGGTGCTGCGGGAATCCCTGACCGCGACGTCCTGTACTGCCGCAGTCCCCTGAGGTGCGGCGTCGCCTCCCTCGACCCGCCTCGCGGCGCTCCCCGCCGGCACCGGTCGGGCCAATGCCCGGATCACCTGTTCCTCCCAGTCGGACTCCGTGCTCGGGTCCAGGCACTGGAGCTCCAGCTGTCCCGTGCCATGGTGGATCACCACGGCGTGCGTGGCGCGGAACAGGCTGGCCTCCTGGGTGGGCAGACCGCTCTGCTCCAGCGCCGTGCCGGCCAGGTCCGCGGCGCCAGACTCTCGCTTGAGCTCATAGCCGAGCCATCCGACCCAGCCGAGCGCGAACCGCGGGGTGTCGCGCGGGGGCTGATCCGGATCCCCATCCGCGGCCGCCTGGTCCGCCGGCCGGCTCCAGTTCTCCGCCAGCCAGCTGAAGAACGGCTGCTGGGCCTCGGTGGTCCCCGCGGGCGTGGTGACGCTGGTCTGACCCTTCAGGTGGCTGACCGTGGCCGCCTGCGCGCCGAAGGAGAACGCCAGGATGCTGTGGGCGCTGCGCGCGGGCTGCTCGGTCCGGGCGTGGTCGCTGCTCTCCAGCAGCGCCGCCGGAACGCCGGGAAGCTGGGCGTTGAGGCTCGCGAAGAGCTGCGCGGCGAGGTCCTCGGAGTCACGGGCCTGATGATTCCGGGCCCTTCGCGCGGACTCCGGGACGAGCTCCTCCAGGTCCAGCAGCCGGCTGGTCGACGCAGCCCTCATGGGGTCCCTGGTGCGGCGGTCATGGATCAAGGATGGCACAGGCCGAGGGTCCGCTCGGCGCGCTACGATATCGCCCATGGCATCTGAGGCACAGCGGTCCGACACCGCAGAACCGCGACGGGGACGTCCGCGCAGTGAAGCCTCGCACCAGGCGGTCCTGGACGCCACGACCCGGCTGCTGCGCGTGAGCTCCTACGAGGAGCTCACCGTGGAGGCGATCGCCTCCGAGGCAGGGGTGAGCAAGCAGACCATCTACCGCTGGTGGAAGTCGAAGGCGGCCGTGGTGCTGGAGGTCATGCTCACCGGCAACGCCGAGATCGAGCTGGTGCCCATGCCCTCCACCGGCGATCTTCGCGCGGACTGTCTGACCTGGATTCGCGGCATGCTCGTCGAGGCCTTCCGCGACACCCACGTCGGTATGGCGCGCAGCCTCGTGGTGGCGGGACTCCAGGGTGATCCGGGGACCGAGCGGCTGCTGCAGCAGGCGAGCATGTGGGATCACGGCCTGCTGGCCGAGCGTCTGCGGGAGGCCGAGCGAGCCGGTGAACTTCGAGAGGGCGTCGACATCGCCGCGGCCGCCTCCGCGATCGGGGACCCGTTGATCTTCCGGATGCTCACCGGCTCCGCGCCGAGCCTGAGCTGGTCGGAGAGCCTCGTCGACGTCGTCGTGACCGGGCTGATGCGTCCCGGGGCCGGCAGCTCGATCAACTAGCGGCCATGACCTTGATCACATCAGGGCTTCATAAAGGTCTCGGCTAATTTCGAGACGCGGCGTTCCGTTTATGATCGTGTCATGGCAAAGCTCCTTTATCGCCTCGGCATGCTCTCTGCGCGCCGAGCCAAGACCGTCGTCGCAGCCTGGTTAGCCATGCTCGCCCTCGCCGTCAGCTCCTTCCTCGCCTTCGGCGGACAGCTGACGGATCAGATCACCCTCCCTGACCTTGAGACCACCGCGGTCGCCGACCGTCTGGTCGAGGAGATGCCGGACTCCGGCGGCGGCAACGCTTCGGCGATCCTGCGCACCGACGATGGTGAGCCGTTCACCGCCGAGCAGGAGGAGCAGGTCGCGGAGTTCATCGAGGAGCTCGAGGGCGAGGGCATCGTCAGCAGCGTCACCGACCCCTTCGCCACCGAGGAGCAGATCGCCGAGGCGCGCAGCGAGATCTCCACCGGTGAGTCAGAACTGGAGTCCGGCCGCGAAGAGATCGAGACCAACCGTGAAGAGCTGGAATCCGGCCGCGAGGAGATCGAGTCCGGATTCGCCCAGCTTGACCAGGGGCAGGAGCAGCTCGACCAGGCGATCGCCGACGCTCGGGAGCAGGGCATCTACGAGGCCGCGCAGCCCCAGTTCGAGGCGCAGCAGGCCGAGCTCGATGCCGGCCGCGCCGAGCTCGAAGCCGCGCAGCAGGAGCTCGAGGCCGGCGAGGAGGAGCTAGACGCCGGCGCGGAGGAGCTCAACGAGGCCGCCGAGGAGCTGGAGCGCGGCGAGGCGCTCCTGGAGCTCTCCTCCGGGGCTCAGGTCGTCTCCGAGGACGGCGATGTCGCCGTGCTGATGCTCAACTTCACCGAGCCCATGGAGGGCATCGGCACCGAGGACCTGGCCACCGTCTCCGAGGTCATCACCGACGCGCAGATCGAGGGCGTCGAGGCCCTTCCCGGCGGCGACCTCGACTTCGAGCTCCCGCACCTGTTCTCCGTGGCCGAGCTGATCGGGCTGATGATCGCCGCAGCCGTGCTGCTGATCATGCTCGGCACGCTCATCGGCGCCGGACTGCCGCTGCTCAACGCCCTGATCGGCGTCGGAGTCGGCGTTGCCGGCGCGCTGGCGTTCTCCGGCGTCGTCGACATGATGTCCATGACTCCGATCCTGGGCCTGATGCTGGGACTCGCTGTGGGCATCGACTACTCGCTGTTCATCATCCACCGGCACCGCCGACAGCTGAAGGACGGCATGGCGGTCCACAAGTCGATCGCCCTGGCCACTGGCACGGCGGGCAATGCCGTGGTCTTCGCCGGCGCCACCGTGGTGATCGCGCTGCTGGCGCTCAACGTCACCGGCCTGCCGTTCCTGGCCCTGATGGGCAGCGTCGCAGCCGCCTGTGTGGCCATCGCAGTGCTCATGGCAGTCACCATGACCCCGGCCATGCTCTCCCTGGTGGACCGCAGGATTCTCGGTCGCAAGGAACGTCGTCACATCGGGGAACGGCGCACCAAGGAGATCACCACACCGATGGGCCACGGCAAGGCGATCGGCATCGCCGCCGTCGCACTGATCGGACTCGGGGTGCTCTCCATCCCGACCTTCGACCTGCGCCTGGGCCTGCCCGACGCCAGCTCCAACGCCGAGGACTCAGCCTCCTACCAGGCCTACGCCGCCACCGAGGAGGCCTTCGGTCAGGGCGTGAACGGACCGCTCCTGGTCCTGGCCGACCTGCCCTCCGGCCTCGATGACACCCAGGCGCAGGACTACCAGATCGAGATCGGCACCGCGCTGCTTCAGAACGAGAACATCGCTGCCGCAGTGCCGGCCGCGCTCAATGACGAGAACACGCTCGGCGTCTTCCAGATCATCCCTGAGGAGGGGCCGGCCGCCGAGTCCACCGAGAACCTGGTGCACGAGTTCCGCGAAGGAAACCCGCTGGCCGGAACCGAGGCGGCCGACGTCGAGCTCTCCGTGGCGGGCATGACGGCCGCTCAGATCGACATGTCAGATGTGATCTCCGATGCGCTTCCGCTCTACCTGGCGCTGGTCATCGGGCTCTCGCTGCTGCTGACGATCATGGTGTTCCGCTCGATCCTGCTCCCGGTGATCGCGACGCTCGGCTTCGTCGGGTCCTTCGCCGCCGCCGTGGGCATCGTCGTCGCGGTGTTCCAGTGGGGCTGGTTCAGCGAGATCTTCGGCGTCACGACGCCGGGCCCGGTCCTGACCTTCCTGCCGGTGCTCATGGTGGGCATCCTCTTCGGGCTGGCCATGGACTATCAGCTCTTCACCGCCTCCGGGATGCGTGAGGCCTATGCCCACGGCTCCGCGCCACGGCTCGCCGTGCGCCAGGGCCTCCATGCCGGACGCTCTGTGGTGACCGCCGCGGCGCTGATCATGGCCTCGGTCTTCGCCGGATTCGTCTTCACCGATGACCCGATGATCGCCTCCATGGGGCTGGGGCTCTCTGTGGGCGTGCTGCTGGATGCCTTCGTGGTCCGGCTGATGCTGGTGCCTGCGCTGCTGCACCTGGCCGGGCCTGCCGCCTGGTGGCTGCCGAAGTGGATGGACCGTCTGATCCCGGACGTCGACGTCGAAGGCGCCCAGCTGGAGCGCGAGGTCGCACCCGAGGCTGCCGGCCCCGCCGACGGGCTCCAGCCGCTGGCCAGAGATGCTGAGACGGCGCCCACCCGCTGACCGACCCGCACACACAGCAAGCCCGGCACCTGCCAAAGGCGCCGGGCGTTGCTGTGTGATCCTTCTGTTGGGTGTCGGGGCTACTGCGAGTCCTCGTCCCGATCAAGCGGATCCTCGAGCAGCTCGTAGACGCCGTCGATGATCCGATTCGGTCGGAACGGGAAGTCTGCGATGCTGGCCCGGCTGGAGAGCCCGGTCATCACCAGGATCGTGTGCATCCCGGCCTCCATGCCGGCCACGATGTCGGTGTCCATCCGGTCCCCGATCATCGCGGTCTCCATGGAGTGGGCGCCGAGGTGGTTCAGTGCCGAGCGGAACATCATCGGATTGGGCTTGCCCACCACATAGGGCTTCCTGCCGGTGGCCTTGGTGATCAGCGAGGCGATGGCTCCGGTGGCAGGGATGACGCCTTCCGGGCTCGGGCCGGTGGCATCGGGGTTGGTCAGGATGAACCGGGCGCCGTCATTGATCAGCCGCACGGCCTTCGTGATGGCTTCGAAGCTGTAGTTCCGGGTCTCACCGACGACCACGTAGTCCGGGTTGGTCTCGGTCATGATGAATCCGGCGGCATGGATCGCAGTGGTGAGGCCGGCTTCACCGATGACGTAGCAGCTGCCCTGCGCATTGGACTCCGGATCGATCTGGTTCGCCAGGAACGTGGCCGTGGCCAGCGCGGAGGTCCAGATCCGCTCCTCGGGCACCACCAGTCCGGAGTTGCGCAGCCGGGCGCTGAGGTCCCGGGCGGTGAAGATCGAGTTGTTCGTCAGCACCAGATAGGGCAGATCCTTGCTCCGCCACTGCTCCAGAAGCTCCGCAGCGCCGGGAAGCGCCTCCTGCTCACGGACGAGCACGCCGTCCATATCGGTCAGCCAACATTCGATGTTCTCACCGTTCATGCCTTGATCCTATGTCCTCCCGCCGCGGGCCTGCCAGGGGCCGGCGCTGGGAGCTGGCACACATCGCGCTGCCCGGGCTCGTGGAAGAGGGTCGCGCACTCTTCGTGCAGATCGCCGAACAGCTGGAGTCCTCCGTCCTGGACGGCTCCCTGGCTGAAGGTGAGCGCGCCCCATCCAGCAATGAGCTCGTGTCCTTCCGTCGGATCAATCCGGCCAGGGCTGCGAAGGGTCTTAATCTGCTGGTGGACCGCGGAATCCTGCTCAAACGCCGGGGTCTCGGCATGTTCGTGGCCCCCGCGCCCGGGAGATCCTTCCCGCGTCAGCACCGTGCCCAGTTTGCCGACGGACTACCTCGATCCGATCATCACCGAGGCCCGCACCGTCGGGCTCTTGGTGGACACCATCATCGAGATGCTCCGCTCCAGGGCGTGACCAGCGTCTGGAGCGCTGCGGGAGGGAGGCGCTCATGAGCACCGCCATAGAACTGACCCAGGGGCAGTGCCCACCGCCTGAGCGGTCGCAGACTCCAGGGCATCAAGAAGGGAGCCCCAGATCGGCCAGCGTGAGGGGGACGCTGATGATCGGCCGAGTCCGGGCTCCCGAATCACTCGCACCTTGATGAGGTAGTTCCTACATTAGGAGTTCTCCTTGGGCAGGTGCTTGCGGTTTGCTGGTAAGTCACTGGGAATGTAATTCCTCCGCCCGGCGCGAGAAGAGCCCCGGGTCGGCCAGCGTGAGGGGACGCTTTAAATGGCTGACTCGGGGCTCTGAATCACTCGCACCTTGATGAGGTATTTATAACTGTAGGACCCATTCTTGGCGTTTTCCCGAGCAGTTCCTGGGAGCTTCCTGGGTCTTCAACCGCACTGCGGGTCAGCTCGCCCGCTATTCGCCTGACTCCGTGTCCGGCCGGGGCGTTCCGGGGTGCAGCACCAGCCGGTCTCCCTCGAGGGTGACCTGATGGGTCTTCACCGGGCGCAGCGCCGGCAGCGTCTCTGGGACGCCGGTGCGCAGGCAGAAGGCTGAGGCATGCATCGGGCACTCCAGGGTGTCCTCTTCGACGTAGCCGTCGGAGAGTGAGACCGCCTCATGAGAGCAGGTGTCGTCGAGCGCGTAGAACCCGCCGTCCTCGGCATGGACCACCGCGATGTCGTCATTCCATCCCGAATCCTCGGCGGAGACGCGGAAGACCTGGCCCTCGGGGTACTGGCCGGCGGGGCCGAGATCGATAGGGGGGAGTGCTTCGGTGCTGGACATGTGTTCTGCCTCTCTGGTGACGGATACCTGCGGCCTGCATTGTCTCAGAAGCCCTCACTCCGGCAGCTGGCGGCGGAGCTCTTCGAGCTTCCGACGCTCCCGTTTGGTGGGGCGGCCTGATCCGCGTTCACGGACCGGCAGTCCCACGTCGCGGGGCCTGATCCGCTCAGGCGAGTGGTCGCGGTAGGCCTTCTGGGCCACAGGGGGGCCGACTCGCTTCGACAGGGTGTGGACGACGTCGAGGATCAACTCGTGCCCGGGCCGGCGAATATGGATCCTGGTGCCCGGGGTGATGCGCAGCGAGGCCTTTGCGGGATTGCCGTCGATGGTGATGTGTCCGGCGCGGCAGGCGGTCGTGGCGGCGGAGCGCGTCTTGAACAGTCGGACCGACCAGAGCCATGCGTCGATGCGGACCGGGCCGGTGGGGCCGGTGGGGGCGGTCTCTGACATGGAATCAGTCTAGAGAACTGCTGTCTCGCCTGCGGCGGAGATGCCCCAGCGAATGCGCAGACCCCGCGTCCGGAGTGTGAGGGAACACTGTTCCGATACGCGGGGTCTGCTGAATCACTCGCACCTTCAAGAGGCACTTCCTACAGTAGAGAGGCTTCTTGGGCAGTCGATGGTCGTGACCTGTGAGCTGCCTGGAACTCTTGGGGCTCAGGCGTCGCCGCCTGAAGTCTGGTTGTGATATTCGCCTTCACAGAATTCAACCGTAAACCATCCGTCCACCGGTTCCGCCGCGACCAGGACCGCTTCCTCGTCGAGTGATTCAACATCGGTGTCGACCAGAGCAAGAATGTTTTCAAGCGGCTCCCGCAGTTCTACTGGGACGAGAATATAGTTCTGCTCGACCGCAGAATAGATCTCATCAAGAACCTCTTGATCTTCAACCCCTTCATTCATGTCAGTTTGCAGGCCTTCCATCATTGAACCGATGAACATGCAAGCCTCTTCTTCAGAGAAATAAGCACCTAGTTCCTCAGTTCTCTCGATGTCGATCTCATCGGGATCGGGAAGGTCGCCTCCCGGTCCCTCACCCTGGGGAATCTCGCCAGAATCGCCGTCGTCCGGTGAGGTGTCGGGCTGCTCCTCCGGTTCCGGGGTCGAAGTCTGCTGCGGCTCCTCGGACTCCTCCACGGGGGGTGCCGACTCCGAGCTCGGCTGCGTCGGAGGGCTCGGCTCCTCCTCGGCTGCGCATCCCAACAGTGCGAACGGCGTCATGGAAGCGAGTATCAGCATCCCTCGCACTCTTGTGCGGGCCATCTGGGCGCCCTGCGCGGGGGCGGATTTCGAAGCTGGAGGCGGCGTCATGGGTCCAGTGTGGCACGCGCTGCGCGGCATGAGTCACGAACACATCACAATGGCGTGCCGTGCCGGGCGTCGGCGCGTTCCTGCTCTCCTGGAATGGGATACTTTTCCAGCGAGGGCAGTGCAGCGCCACGCGAGCATCCTGCGGTAGTGATGTTCGCCAGCTGCGCTGCCCTCCAATCATTCCCAGGCGCTCGCGGACGCCTGGACGTCGACTCGAACGCTGCTCTTGCGTCCTCCACCGTGTTCATCAACGTGTCGTGCTCGGTTCGTTTCCATGATCACAGCGTGGTTAAAGTTGAACTTGAAGCTTTTTTAAAAACTCTTGTGGTGGACAACTAATCGTGGGTTACAGTTGTCCCGACTCGGCTTGCTGTACGCGTAGGTTTCCCATCTCTTAGTACGGTTCGCTGCTTCCCCAGTCGCCATATCTGCTTATGAATACTCCGCATGCGCGTGTTTCGCGTGCTGGTCCTCACTCACCCCACAAGGGGGCTCGACGGTCTCCCAGCCGATGAGCGCGAGGGTCCCAGTCGTCGTCGACCGTGAATGCCGGTGTGTGCATGGAGCCGTTCTGTTGTGAACGACTAGTGAGGAAGCACCTGTGCCGAAGAAACTCTCGTCTGCCGTTGTCGGCACCCTGGCCGTAGGCCTGACCATGCCACTGACCGCGAATGCCGCCGCCGCGGACACCGCGCCTATGAATGTGGCCGCGCTGTCCACTGCGGGGGTGGATGCTCCAGCGACCGGTCTCACCGGACTGAGCAGTGTGGACGTCTCTGCCTCGCAGAACGCCACCCAGTTCCGGCTCCCACTGGCCCAGCGGACCTTCAGCTACACCTCCCCGTATGGCTCGCGCTGCATGCCGACCCAGGGTGCCTCTACCTCCCACTTGGGACAGGACCTCGGTGCCGCCGACGGCAGCCCGATCTACTCTGTGGCCGCAGGCACCGTGGTACGCGCCTTCAGTGGCAACCGGTACAACACCGGCTTCGTCGTCGTGCAGCACCAGATCGACGGCAGGACCTTCCACAGCGCCTACCTCCACATGTGGGATGCGCACACCCATGTCCGCGTCGGGCAGACGGTGCAGGCGGGTCAGACCATCTCGCGGGTGGGAAGCTCGGGGCCATCCACCGGGCCGCACCTGCACCTGGAGATCTGGGAGGGTGCCTGGATGCACGGCACCTCGCACAACCCGACGACCTGGCTCGCACAGCGTGGTGTCGACCTGCGCGCATCCGCCTCCACCGTGATGAACATCACCAACCCGTCTGCCTGCAACTACTGGACCGTGAACTCAACTCCGCTGCGCGCCACCGCGAGCAGCACCGGTTCCGTCATCATGCAGCTCGGAGCGGGCGCCACGCTGACCGCAGCCCCGGGTGACACCAGCAACGGCATGGTGCGGGTGAACGCAAACGGTCGTATCGGCTGGGTGGCGCACTCTTCACTGACGCCCTCCCGTCCCGCCGGAGGCGGCACTGTGCCTGCGGCCAACGTCCCCCAGGGCACCTCAATCACGCCTACCCAGTACCGGACCATCGCGGCGCTGAACGGCCGCAGCGGACCCGGTAGCAACTACGCGGTTCTCCAGGGGCTCACCTCGGGCACCACGGTGACCGTCACCGCAACCCACGGCGGTTGGATGAAGTTCAGCCGAAACGGTCAGTCCGTCTGGTCGCACGGCGACTTCCTGTCCCGGGTTTCGACCGCCTCCACCGATTCCTCTAACACCAGTTCCGCGAGCACCGGTGATTTGGCCCATGGGGTCAGTCCCGCAAGTGGCAGCTACAAGGTCAAGGCCGGGGTGAATCTGGTCGCCCGCTCGAATGCCAGCGGTTCGAGTCCCATGGTCAAGGTGCTCAAGCCCGGCACCACGGTCACGCTGACCGGTATGAAGGACACCAAGGTCCGGTTCCATGACGGCACTCAGAACCTCTGGGTGACCGCAGCGCACCTGGAGAGAGTCACTGCTAGCACGAACACTGCCGCGAGCACCGGTGATTTGGCCCATGGGGTCAGTCCCGCAAGTGGCAGCTACAAGGTCAAGGCCGGGGTGAATCTGGTCGCCCGCTCGAATGCCAGCGGTTCGAGTCCCATGGTCAAGGTGCTCAAGCCCGGCACCACGGTCACGCTGACCGGTATGAAGGACACCAAGGTCCGGTTCCATGACGGCACTCAGAACCTCTGGGTGACCGCAGCGCACCTGGAGAGAGTCACTGCTAGCACGACCGGCTCCAGCGGCTCCACCTCAACCGGCTCTTCAAACACCTTCTCCTATGCCTACGGTGTCTCTCCCGCCAGCGGCACCTACACGGTCAAGGCCGGGGTCAACCTCAATGCCCGCACGACTGCCAGCACGACGAGCTCCATCGCCAAGGTGCTCAAGCCCGGCACCACGATCGAGGTGAACGGCGAGAAGGGCTCCGCGGTCCGGTTCCACGATGGCACCCGGAATCTCTGGGTGAGCGTCGCATACCTGGAGAAGGTCTCCACCTCGTCCGACTCCAGCAGCTCCACCTCGACCGAATCCCCCAGCTCAGGCTCCCTGGCCTTCGGTGTCTCTCCCGCAAGTGGCAGCTACACGGTCAAGGCCGGGGTGAACCTCAATGCGCGCACGACTGCCAGCACGACGAGCTCCATCGCCAAGGTGCTCAAGCCCGGCACCACGATCGAGGTGAACGGCGAGAAGGGCTCCGCGGTCCGGTTCCACGACGGCACCCGGAATCTCTGGGTGAGCGTCGCATACCTGGAGAAGGTCTCCACCTCGTCCGACTCCAGCAGCTCCACCTCGACCGAATCCCCCAGCTCCACCTCGTCCGACTCCAGCAGCGCCCCAACTGCGGCTTCCGGCAGCTACACGGTGAAGAGCGGAATCCACCTCAATGCCCGTACCGGCGCGAGTGCGACGAGCTCAAGCGTGAAGGTGCTTTCCCCGGGCACGAAGATCTCCATCACCGGCAAGATGGGCGAGTGGGTCAGCTTCCAGGACGGAACCCGCACACTGTGGGTCCATTCGGACTTCCTGACCCCGGTCTCATCATCGTCTCCGAGCGATTCGACCACCGGGTCATCCTCATCGACGAACACCGAGTCGTCTTCGAACACTTCGGGTTCGAGCACTTCCGCGAGCGGGACCCATCACGTCAAGCCCAACGTCTATCTGAATGCTCGCAGCGGCCCAGGCACCTCACATCAGGTGGTCCTGAACCTGAACCCGCTGCGTCAGTTCGAGATCACCGGGCGCAGCGGCGGCTGGGTGAGCTTCGTCTTCAGCGGGCAGACCGTCTGGGTCGACTCCACCTACATCAACGCCGGTGCCGCCGGCAGCTCCGGGTCCAGCAGCACGGGCTCCAGCAGCACGGGCTCCAGCAGCACGGGCTCCAGCAGCTCAACCCCCACCCTGGCGAACTCGACCAACAGCACGAGCAAGGTCGTCGGAACCGCCACCACCACGGCTCAGGTGAATGTCCGCATGGGTCCGAGCACCGAGAACAGCACGATGTTCTCCGTGCCGACCGGAACCAGGGTCGAGCTGCTCGAGAAGAAGACGACCGGCTGGCAGGAGGTCAAGGTCAACGGTGCCACCGGTTGGATGTCGGCGCAGTTCCTAACCACCTCCGACACCGCCACCTCTGGCTCCGGCTCGACCACCGGCGGCTCCACCACCGGGTCCTCCGGCAGCGGCACCTCCACCTCGGGCTCCGGCTCGACCACCGGCGGCTCCACCACCGGGTCCTCCGGCAGCGGCACCTCCACCGCACCGTCAACCTCGAACATGCACACCAAGAGCTCTAACGGCCCGTACAGCTCGGCCTGGGACAAGCTGGCACAGTGTGAATCCGGTGGGAACTGGAAGATCAACACCGGCAACGGCTTCTACGGCGGCATCCAGTTCAGCCCTGAGTCCTGGAAGGAAGTGGGCGGCTCCGGCTTCCCGCACCAGGCCACCAGAGAGGAACAGATCAAGCGGGCCCACATGCTCTGGAAGAAGCAGGGCTGGAACGCCTGGCCGCACTGCACCTCCCAGCTGGGGCTCAAGGGGGACCCGGGCGGCTACGGGGACGACTACTACAAGGTCCACCCCAGCGCGAAGACCGTCTCCTCGGTCTCGGCCGCAGGGACCTGGACTGCGAGCTACAGCGTGCCGCTGCGCGAAGAGGCCTCCACATCCAGCGACAAGCTCGTGCAGGTCCCGCGCGGCACGGAGCTCAAGCAGCTTCAGCGCGAGGGGTCCTGGCTCAAGGTCCAGTACAAGGTCGGCGGGGACAACTACACCGGCTGGGTCAACACCAGCTACATCTCCCAGGCCTGAGCCTTCGGCTCAGAGCTGGTAGAGAACTCAACACGGCAGCTCGGGGAGCGGCGCCACCAGTGGTGCCGCGTCCCGAGCTACCGTGTTGAGGACCAAGACGCATCAGTACGACGACGGCGGGCTCGACTCCCTCATTCGCGGGAGAGTCGCGTCCGCCGTCGTCGTCAGCGGAACCGGGCCTGGACGGCGTCGCCGTGGGCCGGGAGCCCTTCAGCCTGGGCCAGCGCCGAGACGTGGGCCGCGACCGCGCGCAGACCCTCCCGGTCGTAGTGGATGACCTGCTGGGAGCGCAGGAAGCTGGAGACGTTGAGCCCGGCGGAATACGCGGACGCGCCGCCGGTGGGGAGCACGTGGTTTGAACCCGCGCAGTAATCGCCCAGGGAGACCGGGGTGTGGGCGCCGACGAACACCGCGCCGGCGTTGTGGATCTGATCCACGATCCCGGCATCATCCCGAGTCATCAGCTCCAGGTGCTCCGCGCCGTAGGCGTTGGCGATCTCCACACCCTGCTCCATGGTGTCGACCACCAGCACTGCGGACTGGGTGCCGCTCAGCGCCTGCTTGACCCGGTCCGCATGCCGGGTGTCTCGCGCCTGGCGCTCGACCTCCGTCGCGACGGACTCGGCGAGCGTCATTGAGGGCGTCACCAGGACGGCGGCGGCCAGGGCATCATGTTCCGCCTGGGAGATCAGATCCGCGGCGATCAGCTCCGCTGGCGCGCTGTCATCGGCGAGCAC
Source organism: Nesterenkonia sp. AN1 (assembly GCF_000582475.1). Lineage (NCBI taxonomy): Bacteria > Bacillati > Actinomycetota > Actinomycetes > Micrococcales > Micrococcaceae > Nesterenkonia > Nesterenkonia sp. AN1. The sequence goes on along the minus strand of NZ_JEMO01000006.1, from coordinate 134,049 downwards.
CATGATCTCGGTGGGACCCGCCTCGGAGTCGATGCCCACCACCCCCTGGACCGCGCGCTTGGCCGTGGCCACGAAGATGTTCCCCGGTCCGGTGATCAGCGAGACCGGAGGGCAGACCTGCTGGCCCGCCTGGTCCTTCGCGCCGTAGGCGAACATCGCCACCGCCTGCGCGCCGCCGACGGCGTAGACCTCCTCGATCCCGAGCAGGTGCGCGGCGCCCAGGATGGTCGGGTGCGGCAGCCCGCCGAAGTCTGCCTGCGGCGGTGAGGCGATCGCCAGCGAACTCACCCCGGCCACCTGTGCGGGCACGACGTTCATCACCACCGAGGAGGGGTAGACGGCCTGGCCGCCGGGCACGTACAGGCCCACCCGACGGATCGGGGCCCAACGGTTGATCACGCGGGCGCCGGGCCGGGGGAGACCTCGGAAGCCTCCGGCAGCTGTGCCTCATGCACCGCGCGGGCTCGCAGGATGAGCTCCTCCAGCGCCGCGCGGACCTCAGGCGTGAGCTGCTCGGCCGCCTCGCGGAGCTTCTCCGCGGGCACTCGCAGCGAGGGTGGCCGGACGCCGTCGAACTTCTCCGAATACTCCAGCAGGGCGGAGACGCCGTTGAGTCGCACGTCCTGAAGGATCGGCGCCACGGTCTCGATGGTCGTGGAGATGTCCTGGGAGGCGCGGGGCAGCACCGCGGCGGCGTCGATCGCGCTGCCGCGAAGGTCCTTGAGGGTGAGCATGGTTCTCCTAGGGGGTGAGCTGATCAGGTGCGCGCCCGCTGGATCGAAGGTGAGCACCGCACCATTGTCCCTATTGCAGGGCGCTCGCGCCCACTTCGTGACGTGAGAGCCCACACACCGGACCTCCCGGGGTGTTCCAGTGCTCGTCCAGAGCGGCGTGGCATGATGCTGGCCATGGTCTTTTCCCGGATGGATTTCTCACCGAGCTCACTGGCCTTCGCCGTGCCGCAAACCACTGATCTGGCTCCCGAGCAGGAGGTGGCACCCACCGAGGGGGTCGGTGACATCGTCGAAGAGAGCGTCCCGGAAGGACTCGAGAGCCTGATCGTCGAGCAGGGTCCGTTCTTCGGCATCATCATCGGACTGGTGCTCGCGGTGGTGATCGCTCTGGTGGTCACCGTGATGTCCTCGATGCTGCTCAAGCAGATCTTCCGGCACAACGACGGGGTCAAGCATGCGGTGAACCGGACCCGGACCCCGCTGTTCATCACCCTGGTGCTGATCGGGACCTGGTTCACGCTGAACATCACGCTCAGCGCGGCCGAATGGTTCCTGCCGGTCTCCTTCGTGCTGCTGGTGGCGGTGGTGATCGGTGTCGCCTGGTGGGCGCTGCGGATCGTGCGGATCGCGGAGGCGATGATCTACTCCAAATACATCGGCCACTCCGAGGGGGAGCTGGATGTGGAGGACCGGCGCGGCCGCCGACTGGCCACCCAGGTCTCGCTGATCCGGCGAATCCTCACAGCGGTCATCATCACCCTGGCGGTGGCGGCGATCCTGCTGATGATCCCTCAGGTGCGCGCGCTCGGCGCCGGGCTGCTGGCCTCCGCGGGTGTGGCCTCTGTGGTGGTCGGTCTGGCGATGCAGTCGGTGCTGACCAATGTGTTCGCCGGCATCCAGCTGGCCTTCACCGATTCGATCCGTGCCGGAGACGTCGTCGTGGTGGAGGGCAACTTCGGCACGGTCGAGGACATCACGCTCACCGCGGTGGTGATCAAGTCCTGGGACGAGCGTCGGTTCATCTACCCGTCCAGCTACTTCGTGGCCACTCCCTTCGAGAACTGGACCCGGGTCGGCACCGACATCCTCGGGACCGTGGAGCTCGACGTGGACTGGCGCGTCCCAATGGATCCGCTGCGCGCCCGGCTCAAGCGACTGCTGGACTCCGCCGAGCTCTGGGACGGTCGGGACTACTCGCTGCAGGTCACCGACGCCGTGGGCGGCATGGTCAAGGCGCGCGTCGTGGTCTCCGCGCGGAACTCCGGGGAGCTCTGGGATCTGCGCTGCCTGATCCGCGAGGACCTGGTGAACTACCTGCGCGCCGAGCACCCCTATGCGGTGTTCACCCAGCGGATGCTGCTGACCAACGAGGAGGCGCTGGCGAAGTCCCCGGCCCCGGTGCGCACCGGGCAGGTCGGCGTCGTCGACTCCGGAATGGACTCCCAGCCGGTGACCCAGGCGGGAGAGGGGGCCTCGGTCTTCACCGGCTCGATCGCCGCCGTGCAGCGCAACCGGGAGTTCTCCGGTCCCGGGGCCGAAGCCTACCGCGAGCGGCTCGAACGGCAGGAGGAACGCCAGGACTCACCCGAGCTCGACGAGGACGGCACCGCCTATCCCGAGGACGCCGCGCCCACTCAGGCGGTGCCGCAGCACAAGGCTGAGGCCGCCGAGGAGGAGACCTTCGGTGCCGCCGCCACGCGGCGTCCCGGCGAGGGACCCGCGCGGCCGCGCTGAACGCCCCCGGCACGCTGACCGTCGCCCGAGCTGGGGCCCGGGCGGTGCCGGGCCGTGCCGTGGCGGTGGCACAGCCCCGGCCCGGGGTCACTCCGTCGGAGGCTGGGACTCCCGGGTCGTGCTGCCCTTGGCGGAGTTCTTGGCCTTGGCCGTCTTATAGGCGTTCACGGTCTTGATCGCCTCGGTGGTCGGCTCCGCAGTGCCGTCGCCGGTCCCGTACTCGAGACCTCGCGACGCGCCGACCTTCGCGGTCTCGATCGCTCCGGGGGTCTGCGGCCCGGAGTCGCTGTCCTGTTCCGGGGTTCCCGTGCGCTTGTCCACGGCCCACTGAACCATCGAGTCGGGCATGAAGCGCAGTCCGGCGGTGAGCACCTGGTAGCTGCGCGCCGGCACACAGGTCGAGGCGCCCTGCGCGTTGGCCGTGAGCGCCTGCCGCACCACGTCCTCGGCATCCAGCCACATCCAGCGCTTGACGGCAGTGATCTTGATGCCGGAACGCTGGTGGAACTCGGTGCGCACCAGTCCGGGCACCAGCGCGGTGACGGTCACTCCGCGAGAGCGCAGCTGTGAGTGCAGCCCCTTGGAGAAGTTGATCACCCAGGACTTCGCCGCCGAGTAGGTCCCGGTGGGGGTGTAGCCGGCCACCGAGGCGACGTTGATGATCCGTCCGCCGCGGCGGCGCACCATCGCGCTGGCCGCGGTGTGCGTGAGCTCCATGGTGGTCTGCACATGCAGACGCAGCAGCTTGCGCTCATCCTCGAGATCCGAGTCGATGAACTCAGTGGCCAGCCCGTGCCCGGCGTTGTTCACCAGCAGGTGGACCGGGTTCGTGCGGTCGGCCAGCCGTTCCTGGACGGCTGCGACCCCATCGTCGGTCACCAGATCCGCGACGATGACCGAGGTGTCCACCCCGTATTGGGAAGCCATGGACTCCGCCTGCATCCGCAGGCGCTCTCCATCGCGGGCGACCAGAACGAGGTCGTAGCCCTGTGCAGCCAGCTGGCGCGCAAACGCTGCGCCGAGGCCGGCGGTGGAACCGGTGATGACGGCCGTGTGGTTGCTCATGCTGGCTATCCTAGAGTGCAGAGCCGGGCGGCGCGGTAAGCATTGCGCCTGAAGCGCCGAGACCGGCCTTCACATCACACAACAGGAGGATCATTGCGCTGGAAGAGACGCGCTGCGTGGGGGCAGCGCCCCCTGGCGGCCGATGAATGGGCGGTGCTGCATGCCGAGATCTTCGCTTCCGACCTGATCGCCGTGGACGATGCGGTAGAGGAGCTCACCGGGTTCATGGACCCGTTCCGTGTCGACATTGGAGCGGGCCCGCTGGTGGGAGTCACCGACGGCCAGCTCTCGGTGTCCAAGGCCGAGTTCCACGACGCGGCGGGCCGGCGCGGACTGAAGCTGAGCTTCTACGCCTCCGGTTCCGGGGCAGATCCCGGGGAGGTCGCCTTCGCCCGGTTGAACTCCGCAGGTTCGGCGCTGTTGGACCACCTCAACGCCGAGGGAATCACCGTGGACTCCATCCGCTGGACCGAGTCCGATCACATCAGGCGGCCCTTCTAGCGCTCAGCGTTCGCCCAGGTGCACCAGATGCTGCAGCTGGGCCGCCGCAATCTTGGTGGTGATCCCCGCCGGGAGCCCGCTGCGCTGACCGTAGATCAGCTCTCCCAGCGCCGGCGCGTCCAATGTGGCTCCCTCGTCATCGGCCGTGCGCAGCAGCTCACGGACCTGGTCCAGGCGTTCGAGCCGGTGGGCCAGATAGCGCCGGGCAGCCTCAGCCGCGCTGGGCTGAGCCGGACCGTGCGCCGGAAGCAGCCTGGCCTGGGCGTACTCGCTGAGCCTCTCGAGGCTCTGCAGATAATCGGTGAGCGTGCCGTCCGGGTGATCGAGCATCGTCGTGCCCTCACCCAGAATCGTGTCTCCGGTGAACATCGCCGGTCCATCGTCTTCGGCGTCGCCGGTCAGCCAGAAGCAGACCGAATCCGAGGTGTGGCCCGGGGTGTGCAGCACGCGCAGCCGCAGGCCGCCCAGTTCGATGGTCTCCCCGTCGGACAGCGCGGCGGCCGGCTGCTCGCCACGTCTGAGGCACTGGTCCGGGCTGTGCCCGCGCACCGGCGCTGCGAAGGCCTCACCGAAGCTTGCCGCGGCCCCGGTGTGGTCAGCATGACGATGTGTGACCAGGATCTGGGCGACCCGGCGGGAGCCGACGACGGCGCGCACCTGCGCCAGATGCACCGGGTGATCGGCCGGCCCGGGATCGATGATCACGACCTCCGGGGCCTGATCTCCGCCCAGCACGTAGGTGTTGGTCCCCTGCAGCGTCATCGGAGAGGGGTTGTCGCAGGTGATCCGCTGCACCGGACTGGACTCAGACATGTTCTCAGCCTACCGACGCGCACGCGTAGGCTGAGAATATGGCCCAGAACACGGAAGCTCAGCGCAGCGAACCCCAGAAGACGGCAGGCACCGAGCACTCCACCAAGGGTGCCTATGTGACCGGGGGGGAGTTCACCCGCGACACCAACTACATCGAGGATCGCGTGGTCGCCGACCCGCAGGCGGTCCAGGCCGCGCCGCAGGAGGAGGCCTCATCCATCGGCGATCCTCGCCTGGCGGGGCTCACCGAGGGCGGTCATGCCTGGCCAGTGGAGCCCGGACGCTACCGGCTCGTCGCCGCCCGCGCCTGCCCCTGGGCCCACCGCTCGATCATCATCCGCCGGCTGCTCGGGCTGGAGGACGCCATCTCGCTGGGCACCCCCGGGCCCACGCATGATGCGCGCTCCTGGACCTTCGACCTGGACTCCGGCGGAGTGGACCCGGTGCTGGGCACCGAGCGGCTGCAGGAGAACTACTTCGCCCGCTTCCCGGACTACCCGCGCGGGATCACCGTCCCGGCGCTGGTCGACGTCCCCTCCGGCGGGGTGGTCACGAACAACTACCCGCAGCTGACCTTCGACCTCTCCACCCAGTGGCGCGAGCACCACCGCCCCGGCGCCCCGGACCTGCTCCCGGAGGACACGCTCGAGGAGATGCTCCCGGTGATCAAGCGGATCTTCACCGAGGTCAACAACGGGGTCTACCGGGCAGGATTCGCGGGCTCCCAGAGCGCCTACCAGGACGCCTACGACCGGCTCTTCACCGCGCTGGACTGGCTCGAGGACCGGCTGGCCGGCAGCCGCTACCTGATGGGCGAGCAGATCACCGAGGCCGACGTGCGGCTGTTCACCACCCTGGTCCGCTTCGACCCGGTCTATCACGGGCACTTCAAGTGCAACCGCAACAAGCTCACCGAGATGCCCAACCTCTGGGCCTACGCCCGGGACCTGTTCCAGACCCCCGGCTTCGGGGACACGGTGGACTTCGACCAGATCAAGCGGCACTACTACGAGGTCCACGAGGACCTCAACCCGACCCAGATCACCCCGGTCGGACCCGACCTGGAGAACTGGCTGAGCGAGCACGGCCGTGAGGCCCTCGGCGGAGCACCCTTCGGCACCGGCACCGCTCCGGGCCCGGTGGCGACCTCCGAGCAGCCCGGTGGAGCCAACCCGCTCTACCGCTGATAGGTCCCAATCACCTGGGAGTCGTCCTGGCGCGCCAGACCGGCGTCGGCGGCTTCCAGGTACTTCGCCCGGGCGGCCTCGAGCATCGGCGCCTCGAAGCCGTGGGCGCCGGCGAGGTCGCTCACCAGGCACGCGTCCTTCACGAAAGTTCCCACAGCGCTGGCCACCTGCGCGTCAGGGCCCTCCAGCATCCGCGGACCTCGATCGCTGAGCATGAAGGAGCCGGCCGCCCCTTCGGCCACCGCCTCGAGCGCCTGGGCCGGATCGAGCCCGAGCCTCTGGGCCAGGGCCAGCGCCTCGGTTCCCACGATCATGATCCCGTTCCTCATCGCCACGGTGGTGCGCATCATCCAGGGCTCCGGCACCGTCGCGATCATCACCGCCGCCTCGATCTCGGCGCCTATCCTGGCTCAGGCGCCCGATGTGAACATGGTGCTCGCGGCCCAGGCCGCAGCGCTGGGCTCGCTGTTCTTCGGCTACTTCAACGACAGCTTCTTCTGGGTGGTCAACCGGATGCTGGGCGTGAAGAACGCCAAGCACCAGATGCTGGTCTGGTCCATCCCGACGACCATCGCCTGGGCCACCACCCTGGTCACGCATCCGCTGCGCAGCCCGCGCAGCCTGACCCGACACCCCCGAGGAGAGGACACATCGATAAGAGCACCGGCTGGGAACGAGGACGCGCTGCGCGAGAGCATCGTAGCGCTGGGAGCGAGCCTGTTCCAGCGCGGCTTCTCCGTGGGCAGTGCCGGGAACATCAGCGTCCGGACTCAGGACGGGTTCCTGATGACGCCCACGAACTCCTCGCTGGGACGTCTTGACCCTGATGAGCTCTTAGAGCTGGACGCGCAGTGGGTGCACACCGCCGGGCCCAAGCCGTCCAAGGAGGTGGTGATGCACCAGGCGATGTATCAGGCCCGCCCGCAGGCCGCCGCCGTCGTGCATCTGCACTCCACCTACGTGACCGCGATCAGCTGTCTCGATCGGGCCCAGCCGATCCCGCCACTGACCCCGTATTTCATCATGCGGCTGGGGCGCGAGGTTCCCACCGTGCCCTACTGCAAGCCCGGATCCGCTGCGGTGCTTCAGGACATCCTCGCGACGGGGCGGCGCGGCCCGGCGGTGATTCTGGCGAACCACGGCACGATCGTGGCCGGCAGCTCGCTTCACGACGCGGTCAACGCTGCCGAGGAGCTCGAGGTCTCCGCCCAGCTGGCCTTCCTGCTGGAGGGTCGGGCGACCCGCCCGCTCAACGAGGAGCAGATCCAGGACCTGCTCGGCTGAGCCGGGGCGTCCCTCCGAGTCCGGGTTCAGTCCTGGCCGAGCCACCGGTAGGGTTGCTGCAGAGAGAACGCCAGCCGCATGCGAACGGGAGGGCTCAATGTCCGCATCAGATCAACTCGACGGTCCATTCAAGAAACGCTTCGTCGCCCTGGGGGACTCGTTCAGCGAGGGTGTGGCAGACATCGATCCATCCAGCCCCAACGGGGTGCGCGGCTGGGCCGACCGGGTGGCAGGTCAGCTGATCGCCAATGACTCCTCCTGGGGCTACGCGAACCTCGCGGTGCGCGGCAAGAAGCTCCAGCAGGTCCTTGACGAGCAGCTGGACCCCGCGATCGGGCTCGGCCCCACACTGGTCACCGTCTACGCCGGCGGCAATGACATCCTGCGCCCCACCGTGAACATCGACGCGCTCATGGAGCGCTACCGCTGGGGCGTGGAGAAGCTCATCGGCAGCGGCGCCCGCGTGGTCCTGTTCACCGGCTTTGACTCCGGCCAGGCCCCGCTGTTCAAGGCCACCCGTGGCCGGACCGCCATCTACAACGAGCACGTGCGCAAGATCGCCGCCGACTTCGACCTGGATCTGGTCGACTTCTGGCACATGCGTGCGTTCCAGGACTGGCGCTACTGGGACGAGGACCGGATGCACCTGGGGATCGCTGGGCACATGATGATGGCCAAGGAGGTGCTCAAGGTCCTCGGCGAGAAGGACGAGATCGAGGACCCCGAGGTCGACGACGCACCGCTGGCCTCGCTGCCCGAGCGCTTGATCAGCGAGCTGACCTGGACCAAGGACTACCTCTACCCCTGGCTCAGGCGGCGCGTCACGCGCACCTCCTCGGGCGATGACATGTCCCCGAAGTACCCGCAGCTGACCTCCCGGATCTGGTAGCCGGCGGCCGGCCGAACCCCGCAGGTCCGGCCGGCTGGATCTCACCGGATCACGTGAGGACGGCTGCCACCGCTTCGGACCACAGCGTCAACGCCTGGTCCACCTCCGACTCCGAGACCACCAGCGCCGGGATGAACCGGACCACCTCGCCCCAGGAGCCGCAGATCAGCAGGAGCAGCCCTCGTCGGGCGGCCTCCTGCTGCACAGCGGTCGCGGTGGCTGGATCCGGAGCCCCGTGGGCGTCGCGGAACTCGTTGCCCACCATCAGACCCAGTCCGCGCACCTCGGCGATGCGCGCAGCGTGCGTCCGGGCGTTCGCCGCCACGGCGATCTCGCGCAGGCCCGCGCGCAGTTGTTCTCCGCGCACCGCGCTGTTCTGCACCAGGCCTTCCTGGGCGATCACCTCCAGGGTGGCCACCGCCGCGGCGCAGGCCACCGCATTGGCGCCATAGGTGCCGCCCTGGGAGCCGGGCCAGGCCTTGCCCATCAGCTCCGCCGAGGCCGCGATCCCGGAGATCGGGAAGCCCGAGGCGATGCCCTTGGCGAACATCATGATGTCGGGCAGCCGCGGTGAGCCCTCCGCGACGAAGTGGTCGTGGCCCCAGAACTTGCCGGTGCGCCCGAAGCCGGTCTGGACCTCGTCGATGATCACCAGGATCCCGTGCCGATCGGCGCGCTCGCGCAGGCCCGCGAAGAAGCGCTCATTGCCCGGCACATAGCCGCCCTCGCCGAGCACCGGCTCCACCAGGAACGCGGCGGTGTCCGCCGGATTGGACTGGGTCTGCAGCAGCAGATCCAGCTCCTTGAGCGCGAAGTCGGTGGCCTGCTCCTGATCCCAGCCGTACTCGCGGTAGTGGCTGGGGTTGGGGAACGGGGCGACGACGACGCCGGACATCAGCGGGCTGAACCCCGCGCGGAACTTGGTTCCGGAGGTGGTCATGGACGCCGCTGCCACGGTGCGTCCGTGGAAGCCGCCCTGGAACACTACGATATTGGGCCGCCCGGTGGCCTGTCGCGCCAGGCGCAGCGCCGCCTCGGCGGCCTCGGAGCCGGAGTTGGAGAAGAACACCGAATCCAGTCCCGCCGGCAGCACCTCAGAGAGCCGCTCGGTGAGCGCCAGCAGCGGCTGGTGCATGATCGTGGTGTACTGCCCGTGGATCAGGCTTCCCACCTGCGCCTGAGCGGCCGCGACCACATGCGGGTGGCAGTGGCCGGTGCTGGTCACCCCGATGCCGGCGGTGAAGTCCAGATGCGGCTGGCCCGCCTCGTCATAGAGCCACACGCCCTCGCCGCGGGTCGCCACCACTTGGGTCGCCTGCTTCAGCTGGGGAGACAGCGTCGCCATCGAAATGCACCTTTCGGATTGTTGACAATCTTCTTGTGCTCCAGGTTAGCGGTCATCGCGGCGCAAGGCCAGAATGACGTACGGTCATCGCGCAGGGCCCAGCGACGCCGGCCGCGCAGGCGGCGTAGGCTGGCCCTCGAAGGCCCACGTCACGTCCATCGCACCCTCTCAAGGAGGACCCATGGCAGAGCAGAGCATCACCGCAGAGCGCGAATCCAGTCTGATCGAGGCGACGCCCAAGCGTCTCTACATCAACGGCGAATGGGTGGACGCCCAGGGCGGAGCCACCCTGGAGGTCAACGATCCCTCCACCGGCAGGCTGCTCTGCACCGTGGCCGACGCCTCCGAGCGCGATGGCTGGAACGCGCTGAAGGCCGCCGAGGCCGCGCAGCCCGGACTCGCCGCGATGGCCCCGCGGGAGCGCGCGAACATCCTGATGCGGGCCTTCGAGCTGATGCACGAGCGCAAGGATGACCTCGCGCTGCTGATGACCCTGGAGATGGGTAAGCCGCTGAGCGACGCCTACGGCGAGGTGACCTATGCCGCCGAGTTCTTCCGGCACTTCGCGGAGGAGGCCACCCGGATCAGCGGCAGCTACCAGACCGCACCGGCCGGAGGCGCCCGCTTCCTGGTGGCGAAGCAGCCGGTGGGTCCCACGATCCTGATCACCCCGTGGAACTTCCCGCTGGCCATGGGTGCCCGGAAGCTCGGCCCGGCCATCGCCGCGGGCTGCACCTCGGTGATCAAGCCTGCCGAGCTGACCCCGCTGTCCATGCTCGCGCTCGCGGACATCCTGCACGAGGCAGGCCTCCCCGCAGGCGCCGTCAACGTCCTGGTGACGTCCACCTCGGGCAAGGTGATGGAGCCGCTGATCCGCTCCGGCATCGCGCGCAAGCTCTCCTTCACCGGCTCCACCGGAGTCGGCCGGAAGCTGCTGGAGCAGGCCTCCGAGCGGGTGCTGCGCACCTCCATGGAGCTCGGCGGCAACGCTGGATTCGTGGTCTTCGAGGACGCCGACATCGACGCCGCCGTGGCGGGCGCGCTGCTGGCCAAGATGCGCAACACCGGCGAGGCCTGCACCGCGGCCAACCGGATCTTCGTGCACCGGAGCGTGATCGATGAGTTCGCCGCCAAGCTCTCCGCCGAGATGGAGAAGCTCCCGCTGGGCCGCGGCGTGGAGGACGGGGTGCGCGTCGGACCGCTGGTGGACGCCAAGCAGCTCGAGAAGGTCGACGCCCTGGTCACCGAGGCGGTCGACGGCGGCGCGAAGGTCCTGCTCGGCGGGCAGCCGGTGGACCGCGACGGCTACTTCTATCCGCCCACAGTGCTCACCGATATTCCGGACGGGGCCCGGATGCGCGAGGAGGAGATCTTCGGACCCGTGGCTCCGCTGACTGCCTTCGACACCGAGGAGGAGGTCATCTCCTGGATCAACGCCACCGAGTACGGGCTGGTCAACTACGTCTACACCGAGAACCTGCGCCGCGGCATCCGGGTCGCCGAGGCCGTGGAGTCCGGCATGGTGGGGCTGAACCAGGGTGCGGTCTCCAACCCTGCCGCCCCCTTCGGCGGGATCAAGGAGTCGGGGCTGGGCCGTGAGGGTGGGGACACCGGCATCGAGGAGTTCCTCGAGACCAAGTACATCGGCATCGCCATGTGAGCAGGATCGCGGCGCCAGATCCGGACTTCAGCACCGGCACGGGAATGGAATCGGCGGGGCTGAAGTTGCACCGGGAGTAGAAAGTTGAGTCACCTTCACTCAAGTCAGTTTGACACCACGTCAAGCGAGTACAAGACTTGAGCGCAGTTCACTCAACACCGCTCTCGAAAGGAGACCGCATGTCCCGCTCAGTAGGTATCGACCTCGGAACCACCAACTCGGTCGTCACAGTCCTCGAAGGTGGCGAGCCCACCGTCATCGCCAACGCCGAAGGTGCCCGCACCACGCCCTCGGTCGTCGGCTTCTCCAAGTCCGGCGAGGTCCTGGTCGGTGAGGTGGCACGCCGTCAGGCAGTCTCCAACCCCGACCGCACGATCGCCTCGGTCAAGCGTCACATGGGCACCGACTGGTCCACCGAGATCGACGGCAAGAAGTACACCGCGCAGGAGATCTCCGCGCGCACCCTGATGAAGCTCAAGCACGACGCCGAGTCCTACCTGGGCGAGGACGTCGTCGAAGCCGTCATCACCGTTCCGGCCTACTTCAACGACGCCGAGCGCCAGGCCACCAAGGAGGCCGGCGAGATCGCGGGCCTGAAGGTCTCGCGCATCGTCAACGAGCCCACCGCCGCGGCACTGGCCTACGGCCTGGACAAGGGCAAGGAGGACGAGCTCATCCTGGTCTTCGACCTGGGCGGCGGCACCTTCGACGTCTCCCTGCTCGAGGTCGGCAAGGATGAGGACGACTTCTCCACCATCCAGGTCCGCTCCACCTCCGGTGACAACCGCCTCGGCGGCGACGACTGGGATCAGCGGATCATGGACTGGCTGGTCGCGCAGGTCAAGGCCAAGGAGGGCGTGGACCTCTCCAAGGACAAGATCGCTGTGCCGCGTCTGAAGGAAGAGGCCGAGCGCGCCAAGAAGGAGCTCTCCTCCACCTCCAGCGCCAACATCAACATCCCCTACGCCACCCAGAACGACGGCGTCCCGGTCCACGTCAACGAGACCCTGTCCCGGGCGAAGTTCGAGGACATGACCTCGGATCTGCTGGACCGCACCAAGAAGCCGTTCAACGACGTCATCAAGGAGGCCGGGGTCAAGGTCGCCGAGATCGACCACGTGATCCTCGTCGGCGGCTCCACCCGGATGCCCGCCGTGGCCGACCTGGTCAAGCAGCTCGCCGGAAAGGACGCCAATAAGGGCGTCAACCCTGACGAGGTCGTCGCCGTCGGCGCAGCCCTGCAGGCCGGCGTGCTTGCCGGTGAGCGCAAGGACGTGCTGCTCATCGACGTCACCCCGCTGTCCCTGGGCATCGAGACCAAGGGCGGAGTGATGACCAAGCTGATCGAGCGCAACACGGCCATCCCCTCGAAGCGCTCCGAGGTCTTCTCCACCGCCGAGGACAACCAGCCCTCTGTGGCCGTCCAGGTCTTCCAGGGTGAGCGCGAGTTCACACGGGACAACAAGGCCCTGGGCACCTTCGAGCTGACCGGCATCGCGCCGGCGCCGCGCGGCGTCCCGCAGGTCGAGGTCACCTTCGACATCGACGCCAACGGCATCGTCCACGTCTCCGCGAAGGACAAGGGCACCGGCACCGAGCAGTCGATGACCATCACCGGCGGCACCTCGCTGGAGAAGGAAGACATCGAGCGTATGGTCGCCGACGCCGAAGCCCACGCCGAGGAGGACAAGGTCCGCCGCGAGGCCGCTGAGAAGCGCAACGCCGCCGAGTCCACCGCCTACTCCGTGGACAAGCTGCTCAAGGACAACGGCGACAAGCTGCCCGAGGAGGTCAAGACCGAGGTTCAGGCCGACGTCGACGAGCTCAAGAAGGCACTCGAGGGCGAGGACAACGCCGAAGAGGTCAACGCCGCCTACGAGAAGCTGCAGGCCTCCCAGGTCAAGATCGGCGAGGCGCTCTACGCCCAGGCCCCCGAGGCCGGCGCCGACGGCACCGGCGAGCCCGCGCAGGACGAGGATGAGGACATCGTCGACGCAGAGGTCGTCGACGAAGAGGACGAAGCCGAGAAGAAGTAAGGGGGTCGCACACATGGCAGATCACAAGAACCCTGAGGTTCCCAGCGGCGAAGAGCCTGAAGAGCAGGATCCCGTGCAGGACCCGCTGGCCCAGGCCGAGCAGATCCTGCATGACCTCCCCGTGGAGGACGCCGAGGACGTCGAGACCCTCGGCGCCGAAGGCCAGCGCGAGAACCACGGTGAGGCCGGGGATCCGGTCTCCGCGGAGGAAGGCATCTCCGGCGGGGTCGAGACCGAGCCCGAGGAGCGGATCCAGGCCGCCGACGAGTTCCTTCGTGGCACGGAGGAGGAGTCGATCGCCGATGCCGCGATGGCGATGGATCCCGAGGCCATCCTGGCCGAGGACAGCATCCGTGAGGAGGCTCCCGCCCAGGACGGTCTCCGTGAGGCCGAGCTGCAGGCGGACCTGCAGCGACTCCAGGCGGAGTACATCAACTACCGCCGACGGGTGGAGCGTGACCGGGCCACCGAGCGTGATCGGACGAAGGGTCAGCTCATCACCGAGCTGATGCCGGTCCTGGACGACATCTCCTCGGCCCGCCAGGCCGGAGATCTGCAGGACGGTCCCTTCGCGCATATCGCCACCCGGCTGGAGTCGGTGCTGCAGAGCCAGGGCCTCGAGGTGGTGGGAGAGATCGGCGAAGCCTTCGATCCCAACCAGCACGAGGCCATCATGGCTCAGCCTCATGAGGAGATCCCGGCCGACCACGTGGCCATCGTGCTGCGGGCCGGCTACCGCCACGGGGACCGCCTGCTCCGGGCGGCCCAGGTGATGGTCTCCTCCGGGCCCGAGCACAGCTGACCCCATACAACAGCAGGAAGGAGGGAGGCGCCATGGCCTCACAGGACTGGATCGATAAAGATTTCTATGCCATCCTCGGCGTCTCCCGAGACGCCTCCGAGGAGGACGTCAAAAAGGCGTACCGAAAGCTCGCCCGGAAGCATCATCCCGATAAGAACCCCGGTGATGAAGCCGCCGAGCAGAAGTTCAAGGACGTCGCCGAGGCCCACTCCGTGCTGGCTGACAAAGAGCAGCGCGAACAGTACGACGCCGTGCGCGCCATGGGCTCGGGCGCCCGATTCTCGGGCGGCCCGGGCCCCGGCGGAGGCGGCGGATTCGAAGACCTCTTCGGCAACCTCTTCAACGGCGGTTCCGGGGGGTCCCGCGGCGGCTTCGGCCGCGGCGGAGCCAACGGCCCCGACCTCTCGGACCTCTTCGGAGGTGCCGGCGGGTTCGGCGGCTCCGGTCGCTTCGGCGGCGGCGCCCCGGCCAAGGGCGCCGACCGCACCGCGCGGACCACGATCTCCTTCGGCGGTGCCATCCGTGGCACCACGGTGGGGCTGCGCGAGCCCGACGGCGGGGTCATCGACGTGCGGATCCCCGCAGGGATCCGGACCGGCCAGAAGGTGCGCGTGAAGGGCAAGGGCCAGCGCGGCTCCGGCGGCGCCGGAGACCTCCTGGTCGAGGTCGCGGTGTCCGGGCACAAGTTCTTCGAGCGCGAGGGCGATGACATCCGGATCCACCTGCCGGTCGCCTTCGACGAGGCGGCGCTGGGCACCACCGTGGCGGTCCCGACGGTGCACGGCGAGAAGGTCAACATCAAGATCCCGGCTGGGGTCACCTCCGGGCGCGTGCTGCGGCTCAAGGGCCACGGGGTGCGCCGGAAGGAGAAGGGCCGCGAGGTCGCGGGAGACATGCTGGTCACCGTCGAGGTCCAGGTGCCCAAGGATCTCTCCGATGAGGCGGTGCAGGCTGTGAAGGCCTACGCCGAAGCCACCAAGGGGCTCGATCCCCGGAAAGGCCTCGAGGCGAAGGCGGTGCTGTGATGGTGGATCCCCGGACACCCGACGCGCGGATGCTGGACTCCCGGATGCAGGAGCCCGAGCACCGGCACGCCCCGATGTTCGTGATCTCCGTGGCCGCCGAGCTTGCCGACATGCACCCCCAGACGCTGCGCCAGTATGACCGCATCGGTCTGGTCACTCCGCGGCGGCAGGGCGGGCGCCACCGGCGATATTCGCCCTATAACATCGTCCAGCTGCGCCAGATCCAGCAGCTCTCCCAGGAGGGGGTCTCGCTGGAGGGCATCCGCAGGGTCTTGGATCTGCAGAACCGGGTGGAGGTGCTGGAGGAGACCGTGGAAGCGCTGCGCCAAGAGCTGCGCGAATCCCAGCGCCATTCCACCGAGCCGCGATTCTTCGCCGTGGGTCCGCATGGCGACGTGGTCACCGTGGCCCGCGGTCGCCGCGCCCGGGCCAACACGCAGGCGCTGGTCCTCTGGGAACCCGGCCCGCGCCGTCGCTGACCTGGAGCGACTCGCGCCCACCCCGCGAGTCCTGAGCGCCGTGCGTCCCGCGGCCCGTGATACTGGTCTCATGTCTGTCGTCTCCCGCTCCCGGCTCATCGTTCCGAGCGCGGTGGGAGTCGCGGCGGTGCTGCTGCTCACCAGCTGTGGCGAGGACCCCGCCGAGACCGTGGAGGAGGCCGCCGAAACGCTGGCTGCTGCGGTGGCCGGCGGAGACTTCTCCAGCCTGAGCTTCGCATCCGGTGACCCCGAGACCATGGCCGCGGCGGTCCAGAACCTCCAGGAGCCCTTCGATGACCTCGATCCTCGGGTGACTCCCGGCGAGATCAGCCTTGATGAGCCGCCGGAGGATTCCCCGCGCCCGGTCACCGCCACGGTCCCGCTTCAGCACAGCTGGGAGCTGGCGGAGCTCGGCATCGAGGGTGAGGCCTGGACCTATGAGACCTCTGCGGAGCTGGTCTATGACCAGGAGACCGCGACCTGGGCGCTCGAGGCGGAGCCTGCGATCATCCTGCCCGACTACACCGGCGCCGATTCCATCAGCCTGGTCACCACCGGGGCTGACCGCGGCCGGATCATGGACGACGATGGACGCGCCATGGTCTACAACCGCGACGTCGTCCGGCTGGGCATCGACAAGGCCCAGCTCGCCCAGGACGGAGAGCCCGCGGAGCAGGACACGCTGCGCAGCTCGGCCGAGGCCCTGGCCGAGCTGGTCGAGATCCCGGTGGACCCCTACGTGGAGAGCGTGCTGGGCGGCGGGGACCTGGCCTTCGTGGAGGCCATCACGCTGCGCCGCTCCGAGGACGAGGTCACCGCCACCGACGTCGAAGCCATCCCCGGCGCCGCCGGCATCTATGACCAGATGTCCCTGGCAGACTCCCGCGACTTCGCCCCGCTGCTGCTGGGCCGGGTGGGACCGGTGACCGCCGAGTCGCTGGAGGCCGACCCCAGCCTGAGCGTCGGCGACAGCATCGGCACCTCCGGCATCCAGGCCTCCTACGAGGAGACCCTGCGCGGGACCCCGGGCATGGCGATCCAGCAGGACGGCGAGACGCTCTACGCCGTGGAGCCCGTCGACGGGGGAGACGTGGAGACCACCATGGTGCCGCGGCTGCAGAACCTCGCCCAGGAGATCGTCGACGAGCAGGACACCTCCGGGGCGATCGTCGCCATCCGGCCCTCCGACGGCGGCGTCCTCGCCGCCGCGAGCCACGACCCGGAGGGCGGACAGGTGGAGATCGCCACCCAGTCCACCTACGCTCCCGGCTCCACCTTCAAGGTGGTCTCCGCGCTGGCCATGCTGCGCGGCGGCCTGACCCCGGACACCGAGGTCGAGTGCTCGAACCGGACCACCGTGCATGGCCAGTCCTTCGGCAACTACACCGGCTTCCCCTCCGAGTACCTCGGCGAGATCCCGTTCCGTGATGCCGTGGCGGTCTCCTGCAACACCGTCTTCGCCGACGCCTACGACGACGTGACCTCCGCCGAGGTCCACGAGGCGGCGGTGGACCTCGGCATCACCGAGGAGACGAACCTGGGCGTGCCGGCACGGATGGGTTCGGTCCCGCAGGACTCCGAGCTGAACCTGCACGCCTCCAACCTCTTCGGTCAGGGCGTGGTGGAGTCCTCCACGCTGGGCATGGCCACCGTCACGGCCTCGATCGCCGCGGGTCACACCGTGGCCCCCCACCTGGTGGTGCCCGAGGAGGAGTCGGAGACCCCCGAATCCGGGATCACCGAGGACGAGGCCGAGGACCTGCGCACGCTGATGACCGACACCGTGAACTTCGGCTCGCTGGAGTCGCTGGTGGAGCTGCCCGGTGAGCCCATCTACGCCAAGACCGGCACCGCCGAGGCCGGCGACGGCGAGGACTCCTACGCCCACACCTGGGTCATCGCCATGCAGGGCGACCTCGCCGTGGCGATCTTCCTGGATGAGGGAGAGTTCGGCGGATCCACCAACGGACCGCTGCTCCAGGAGTTCCTCGAGGGGGCCTCCGCTATCCTGTAGCGGTGACTTCCCAGCCCGACATCTCCCAGCCCGAGGCGCCCGAGCCCGAACCCGCCGCCGCTGAACCGGCCCCACCCGAACCCGCCGCCGCTGAACCGGCCCCGACCGACCCGGCCCCGACTGACCCGGAGCGCTCCCGCCGGGCCCTGCCGATGCGCCGGCCGCTCTCCTTCGTCCGGCGCAGCAACCGGCTCAAGCCCAGCTACCAGCGGACCTGGGACGCGGCCCTGGGGGCTGAGCTGCTGGACATCCCGCACGGGGAGCGTGACACCTCCGTGGCTGAGGACTTCCACATCGACTGGGCCGCCGAGTTCGGCCGCAGCGCCCCGATCATCGTGGAGATCGGTTCCGGCTCCGGAGAAGCGGTGGCCCACGCCGCCGCGCAGAATCCGGACACCGACTTTCTGGCCATCGAGGTCTATAAGCCCGGCGCCGCCCAGCTGGTGAGCCGGATCCGTCGGGAGCGGTTGAGCAACGTCCGGGTCGCCGTGGCCAATGCGCCGGAGGTCCTGGACCAGCTCTTCGCCCCTGGCCAGGTCGCCGAGGTCTGGATCTTCTTCCCCGACCCGTGGCACAAGAAGAAGCACAATAAGCGTCGGCTCGTCGACGAGGGGTTCATCGAGCGCGTCGCCCGGGTGCTGCCCGCCGGCGGCGTCTGGCGACTGGCCACCGACTGGTCCGGCTATGCCGTGCAGATGCGCTCCCTGATCGGCGCCTCCACGCAGTTCAAGAACCTCCACGCCCGGGAGCGGGCAGGGGAGGACTCCCCGCTGACCGAGGTCCGACTCCATGATCTGGATGCGATCTCCATGGGCAGGCAGCCGGAGCCGCTGGAGCTTGGCGAAGCACGCGACGAGGAGGGCGGCTGGGCCCCCCGGTTCCACGGACGCACCCAGACCGACTTCGAGACCAAGGCGCTCGCCGTCGGCCGCAAGATCTTCGACCTGAGCTTCATCCGGGAGCCATAGCGCCGGAATCCGGGGACCGGAGGGGACTCTCGCTCAGCTTCACCACGCACTCGCACCTGTACAGATCCCCCGGCCGCTGCGCCGGGGGACCCGCGTAGATTGGGGTACATCACCTATGTCCGAAGAAGAGTCACCTTCGCGCAGCCAGCGCCTGGGCCAGGAGACCCGACGGGTCTCGCGCCAGGCCGGCCAGGCGCTGGGCCAGCTGAACCCGATCTCACGGTCCACCTATCCGCATGACATCCACCCCGCGCTGGTGCCCGGGATCGGCATCGATGAGCAGCGCCGGCGCTACAGCATCGACTGGCTGATCTTCGCGATCACCGGAGTGCTCACCGTGGCCTTCGTGATCTGGGGGGTCACCAGCCCGGAGAGCGTCGGATCCGTCTCCGGGATGGCCTATGAGTGGACCATGAACCATGCGGGATGGCTCTTCAACGCGGTGGCCATCGTGGTGCTGGTCTTCCTGCTGATCCTCGCCGCCACCCGCTACGGCAGGATCCCTCTGGGCAAGGACGGTGAGCAGCCGGAGTTCTCCACCTTCGCCTGGATCTCGATGCTCTTCGCCGCCGGCATCGGCATCGGGGTGCTCTTCTGGGGACCCGCCGAGCCGCTGACCTACTTCCACAACGTCCCTCCGCCGCTGGAGCACGCACCGGAGTCCGACCAGGCGCTGCACAGCGCCATGGCGCAGACCTATTACCACTGGGGGCTTCACGCCTGGGGCATCTATGCCCTGGTCGGCGGCGCGGTGGCCTATGCCGCCTATCGGCGCGGCCGGGTCCCGCTGATGTCGGCGATCTTCGAGAAGCTCTTCGGCAAGAAGCACTCCGAGGGCTTCGCCGGGCAGCTGATCGACATGTTCGCCATCATCGCCACGCTCTTCGGCACCGCCGCGGCGCTGGGCATCGCGGTGCTGCAGATCGGTGAGGGTGTGGTGATCGTCTCCGGCGCCTCGGAGCTGACCAACGCCATGATGATCGGCGTCATCGCCGTGCTCAGCGCCTGCTTCGTGGTCTCCGCCGTCTCCGGCATCTCCCGCGGCATCCGCTACCTCTCCAGCATCAACATCATCCTCACCATCGGGGTCATCGGGCTGTTCTTCTTCGCCGGACCCACGCTCTTCCTGCTCAACATGCTGCCCTCGGCGCTGATGGAGTACCTGGGCACGCTCTTCCAGATGATGGGCCGCTCCGCCTCCTGGGGTCAGGACACGGTCGAGTTCAGTCCACCTGGACGGTCTACTACTGGGCCTGGTGGATCTCCTGGTCACCCTTCGTCGGGATCTTCATCGCCCGAGTCTCCCGCGGCCGCACCATCCGCCAGTTCATCCTCGGCGTCATCCTGGTCCCCTCCTCGTTGCTGTTCCTGGCCTACGGGGTCATGGGCGGGGTCTCGATGTGGCTCTCCCGGGAGGGTCAGGGCAATGTCAGCCCGGACCTGACCGCCCCTGAGGTGCTCTTCGCCGTGGTCGACGCGCTGCCCTTCCTGCAATGGCTGCCGATCGTCATCGTGGTGATCCTCTCGATCTTCTTCATCACCTCCGCTGACTCCGCCTCGGTGGTGATGGGCATCCTGACCACCCGCGGCGACCAGGACCCGAACAAGATCGTGGTGGTCTTCTGGGGCCTGGTCATGGCCGGCGTCGCCACCGTCATGCTGCTGCTCGGCGATGAGACCGCGCTGGAGGGACTGCAGTCGCTGGTCATCATCACCGCGCTGCCCTTCGCTGTGGTGCTGATCCTGATCATGGTCGCCTGGTCGCGCGAGCTGGCCACCGATCCGCATGCGCTGCGCGAGAAGTACGCCACCACCGCGGTGAGCAATGCGGTGCTCGACGGCGTCGCGCGCTACGGCGACGACTTCGCCATCGAGGTGGTCCCCACCCACCCGGGTGAGGGCGCGGGCGCCGAGGTGGACTCCGAGCATGATGACTACACCGAGTGGTACCAGCGCACCGATGAGGACGGAACACCGGTGGGCTATGACTTCGCCACCGGGGAGTGGGCCGACGGCTGGGACCCCGAGGCCGGAGAGATCGGCACCGTGGTCACGGAGCCGCTTCAGGGGCAGACTGCGGAGTCCGGCGAGGGTCAGACCACCAGCCGGTAGCCGCGCTTGACCACGGTCTTGACCATCCTCGGGTCAGGCAGCGCCTGACGCAGCCGCGAGACCCACATCTCCAGGGCATGTTCCGAGCCGCAGTGCGGCAGCACCGCCAACAGGTGCTCCCTGGAGAGTACCGCTCCCTGCGCCTTCATCAGGGCGCGCATCAGTGCGAGCGGCCCCGGGGCCAGCTGGACCGGGGCCGTGTCCGGAGCGGGCAGATGCAGGGTGTCCCCGCTGACCGTGATCTCTCCGGATCGGGTGCGCAGGCGCAGAGCGGAGTCCTCCGCCACCGGCTGCTGTGCCGGATTCACCATCGCCGTTCCTCCCCGTGAGGCCTGAGTGCTGGCAGCTGCTGGGCTGCCTGGACTCAGGCTAGAGGGAGGGCGTTTCTCGGGGTTGTCGGCCGTGTGACGCTGGTGTGTCTGGTGCTTCTCAGCGGCTGGCGCTCTGGGGGTAGGCGCGGCGGGCGAAGATCAAGAGCCCCACCAGCAGCGCCCCGGGCAGGATCCATCCGGTGAACCCCTGCAGGGTGGCCTGGCGCAGGTCCACCATCTCGCCCGCCTCGGCGAACCAGAAGTGCAGGATCGCCGCCGCCGAGATCATCGACTGGGCGAATGCGGCGGGCCAGATCGACCCGGACTGCATCCGCAGCCAGGCCAGCACGCCGCCGATGATGAGCGCGTAGCCCAGCATCAGCGCCAGCGCCTGGAACACCGGGGTCTGGTCATAGAAGAACCCGGCGGCCAGCAGCGGGGCGTACCAGAGTCCGGAGACCACACCGGTGACCACGACGGCGGCGCGCGGGCCCCAGCGCAGCTGCAGCCGCGGGAAGAGGTAGCCGCGCCAGCCCATCTCGATCCCGGCGTGCAGGAACACCCCGAGGACCGAGGCCGAGAAGATGATCCCCACCTCGAGCAGCAGGCCGGTGGCGATGAACTCCGTGGCGTCGCGACCCAGCCGTGAGCTCAGATCCTGCACGAAGAGCGGCATCGAGGGGTCGAACGGATAGACCCCCAGCGCGCCGCCCAGCGGCAGCGCGATGAAGCTGAAGGCGAAGAAGAGCAGCAGTCCGAGCACGGACCAGCCCAGCGGCCTGCGCACCGGACGCAGCGGGGTGATGCCCAGGGCGTCGGTCAGACTCTGCGGCTTGAGCACCTGCCCGGCCTGCACTGAGTGCTCTGCCTGTTCTGGCTGCGCTGAGTGTTCGGGCTGCACTGAGTGTTCTGGCTGCGCTGAGTGTTCTGCCTGCGCCGCCTGCTCGGGCTGGGCCGCGCCTGAGTGGTGGCCGTAGAGCACCGCCGCCGGCTGCCGGCGCTCCAGGACATAGGCGACCACCGCGGCCAGGGCCGGGGTGACCATGAAGAGGTTGTAATACACCCCGAGCTGGGCGGTGCTGCGCTCCTCGGGACTCATCAGCACCAGCGGCAGAGCGATCAGCCAGCCCAGTGTCAGCGCCACCAGCACGAAGGTGCTCAGGATGACCAGGGGAGTGCGCGGCGTCGCCGGGGAGGAGGGAGGAACAGTCACGCGAGAACCCTACCGGCTCAGCCTGGACCGCTTCCTGCGGACCGCTCAGCCGCGCCCGGAGCTGCGCCGGGCGATGAAGAACAGTCGGCGGAACGGCAGGATCGTGCCGATCCTGGTCGCCGGATAGGCCTCACGCAGCGCTGCCTTGTACTCGGCGATGAACTCCTCGCGGACATCGGCAGGGAGTGCCTCGAGGACCGGACGCGCCGCGGCCGCGGAGATCCAGTCGAAGACCGGGTCCTGGCCCTGCAGGACATGGTGGTAGCGGGTCTCCCAGGCCTCGACCTCCCAGCCGGGCAGCGAGACGTCGAGCATGTAGTCGCTCAGCTCGGCGGTGGGCTTGAGCAGCGACTCCGGGTCGATATGCGCCGCGTAGGGACGCTTGGCGGCGAACTCGGCGAGCAGCCGGTGGCTCGGGGCGCCGAAGTTGCCAGGTACCTGCACCGCCAGCGCGCCCTCGGCGGCCACGTTGTCCATGATCGCCGGCAGCAGCTCGCGGTGCTCGGGGATCCACTGCAGTGCGGCGTTGGAGACGATCAGGTCGGCCTTCGCCTCCAGATGGAGGTCCCGGATATCGGCGCGGGCGTAGGAGATCCGATCGTCATCGGTGGCCTCGCCGGCTCGCTGAAGCATCTCCTGCGAGGAGTCGATCCCGGTGATCCAGGCCTTCGGCCACATTCCACGCAGCACCGGCATTCCGTTGCCGGGTCCGCATCCGAGGTCCACGATCCGGTCCGCCCGGGGGGCGCGCACACGCTGGAGCAGGTCGATGAAGGGCTGAGTTCGTTCGGAGGCGTAGGTCAGATACGCCCCCGGGTTCCACTGGGTACTGGGCATGATCTGAGTCTAAATCGGGGTGTTCGAGAACGTCACGGGGTTTGACACATTCCGACACCGGATGGCGTTGATCGTGATGGGTGGTGTACGCCGAGTCACGCTCCCCTTCGGGCTCTAATGCGAACGAGTTGCAATTGCCTTGGGGTTAAATGAGAATGGTTCGCATGATCTCCAAGCATCTCACTCTGCCTTCTGTCTTCATGATCTCCGCCCTCGCCCTGGTCTCCTGCGCCGATGATGCCTCGCCGGGCGCCGCCGATGAAGCCGCCGACGGCGAGGCCACCGCCACCGCTCCAGCCGAGTCCCCGGAGGCGGGCGACGCTGGAGATGAGGCCGGCGACGCTGGAGATGAGGCCGGCGAGGCCGCCGTCGATCCTTCCGAGCGCGAGACCCACGAGGCTGGTGGTCCCAGCCCGCGCCTGGCGGTCACCTATGAGGGTGGCGTCTCGGTGCTCGACGGCGCGACGCTGGAGGTGCTCAGCGAGGACGAGACCGAGGGCTTCGTCCGGGTCAGCCCGGCGGGCGATGGGCGACACTTCTTCCTCACCGAGGGTGAGAGCTTCCGGCTGATCGATGGCGGCACCTGGGGTGAGCCGCACGGGGAGCACGATCACTTCTACACCACCGATCCATACGTCAGTGACATCACCGTGGACGGTCCCGCCCCGGGCCACGTGGTCTCCCACGACGGCCTCGGGACGCTCTTCTTCGACGGCAACGGTGAGATCCACAGCTACGAGCTCTCCGAGCTCGACGTCGAGACCGAGCTTCAGACAGAGGTCACCGAGACCGAGGAGGCGCACCACGGCGTGGCGGCGGTCTTCAGCGATGGCGGTCGCTTCGAGACCCTGGGCAACGAGGATGAGCGCAACGGCGCCCGGCTCTTGGACGCCGACGGCGAGGAGGTGGCGCGCAGCGAGGAATGCCCCGGCGTCCACGGTGAAGCCTCCGGTCCTGACGGGATGATCGCGGTGGGCTGTGAGGACGGCGTGCTGGTCTTCGACGGCACCGAGTTCACCAAGGTCCAGGCTGAGGAGGACTACGCCCGCATCGGCAATCTCGCGCCGGCCCAGGACTCGCCGGTCTTCCTGGGTGACTACAACACCGATTCCGAGGGTGAGGAGCCGATGACTCAGGTGTCCCTGGTGGACACCGCCAGCAGTGAGATCACGATCGTCGACCTCGACGCCGCCTACAACTTCCGCTCCCTGGCCCGCGGGCCGGAGGGAGAGGCGCTGGTGCTCGCCGAGGACGGTCAGCTGCATGTCATCGATCCGGAGACCGGCGAGCACACCGATCACCTGGAGATCATGGAGGAGTGGACCGAGCCCGAGGAGTGGCAGGAGCCGCGCCCGGCGATCCGCGTGGTCGACGACATCGCCTACATCACCGAGCCCGATGCGCAGACCCTGCACATGGTGGATCTCGGCTCGATGGAGATCATCAACTCAGCCGAGCTGGACTTCACTCCGAATGAGATCGCCGCTGTGGACGGCCGCACGGCCGAGGGCGCGGCGGAGCACGAGGGTGACCACGCCGAGGAGGGTCATGACGACGAGGATCACGACCACACTGAAGACGACGAGGATCACGCAGCAGGCGACGAGGATCACGACCAGGCCGACGATGATCACGACCATGAGGATCACGACCACTGATCCGATGAGGGTGGGTGGCTCAGCGCCGCGAACTCGTCCTGTTCCTCTCGGATGAGCCGGCTGGAAGGGTCGGAGGCACCGCGCCTCCGGCCCTTCTGCGTGCCGCCGCGGCGCTCCACCAGGCTCCGCCGATGATCATCGCGCAGCCCACCAGCTGCCAGGCGCTGGGGATGTCGGCGAAGAGCACCGCCGCCAGCGCCACCGCGAAGACTGCCGAGAGCAGCATCAGTGTGCTGGAGGCGGTCTCGGAGATCGCGGTCATGGCGACGTTGAAGCACAGGTAGGTGAGCACCTGCCCGACGAAGGCCAGCGCGAGCATCGGCCCCCAGCCGTCCAGGCCCTGGGGCACCTCGAGCCGGCCCAGTCCGGCGGCGGTCAGCGCGGTGGTGACTCCGGCCGAGAGGCAGACCAGGCTGAGGATCGTGAACGGCGCGGACCTGTGGCGCCGCGGCTCCTTCGGCGCGGTGCGTCGGATGATCGCCAGGTAGAGCGCATATCCGGTGCCCGCCGCGAGTCCTGCCAGCACCCCCGCGAGCTGGACGTTCCCCAGGTCCAGCGCCCCGGCGGTCAGCGCCACCCCGGCGAGCATCAGCGGGATGATCAGCGCCAACTGGCGCATCGGCCGCACGCCCTCCATTGCCCAGGCGATGAGCGGCAGGATCACGACCTGCACATTGATCAGCACGGTCGCGATGCCCGGCCCGATCATATTGATCGAGGTGTTGTAGAAGCTGTAGTCCACGCCCAGGGCCACACCGGCGATCAGCGCACCGATCATCGTGCCCCGTGAGAGGTTCGCCCTGCCCCTCCGACGCAGCAGCTCCCAGGCCGCCAGCGGCAGCAGCATGGGCACCGCGAGCAGGCAGCGCCAGGCCGCGACGCTGAGCGGTTCGCCGTCGATGGCTGAGATCATCGCCGCCGAGGCGGCCATGGCCAGGGTGCCGAGAACCATCAGGGCGACGCCGCGCGCGGGTGTCATCATAGGGCGGGTCAGGATTTCACGAGGCGACGGATGGCGGCGGTGGCCTCCTGCAGCTTCTCCTCGGCCTGATCCCCTCCTGCGGCGACGGCGTCAGCCACGCAGTGCCGCAGATGGTCCTCCAGCAGGGCCATCGCCACATTCTCCAGCGCCGCCGTGGTGGCGCTGATCTGAGTGAGGATGTCGATGCAGTAGGCATCTTCCTCCACCATCCGGTGGATCCCGCGACTCTGCCCCTCGATCCGACGCAGCCGCCCGAGGTAGCGGTCCTTCTGGGTCATGTACCCGTGATGGTGCTCCTGGGCGGGGGTCTCGGTCGAGGCGTCGCCTGAGGTGTCTGCAGGGTTCTCGAGCGCTGAGCTGTCCATGGATCCTCCTCCGGTGGCCAAGGTCACCACTATATGAGCTATGTTCCTCAAATATACCCTTAGGGGGTATATTTGAGAGTATTCCTGCACCGCCTATCAATCCCTCGAGGAGCCATCATGACCCAGACCCGCCGATACAGCGTGGAGGGAATGTCCTGCGGCCACTGTGAGAGCGCGGTACGAGCCGAGGTTGAGCTGCTCCCCGGCGTCTCCGGACTGGAGGTCAGCGCGGAGACCGGGTTGCTGGACCTCACCCTCGCCGAGGGGGCCGGTCTCACCGACGAGGCGGTGCTCGCCGCCGTGGACGAGGCCGGCTACGACGCCGCGCGCCAGTCGTGAGCTCAGCCGACACCGAGCGCATCGAGCTCGAGATCGGTGGAATGACCTGCGCGGCCTGCGCCCAGCGCGTGGAACGCAGGCTCAACAAGCTCGAGGGCGTCACGGCCACCGTCAACTACGCCACCGAGAAGGCGGCGGTCCAGGTCGGTGTCGCTTCCGAGCGCGGCGTCTCTGGTCGTGAGGCCGCCGTCGCGGAGCTGATCAGTACGGTGGAGAAGACCGGATACAGCGCCCAGGAGCCCGTGCCGCTCACCGAGGAGGCCTCCGCCGCGAGCCCCGCGGCGAGGGACCTGGTCGGGCTGCGCCGTCGTCTGCTGATCTCCGCCGGGCTCACCGTGCCCGTGGTGCTGCTGGCCATGGTCCCGGCGCTGCAGTTCCCCTGGTGGAACTGGGTCTCGCTCGCACTGACCCTGCCCGTGGTGCTCTGGGCCGGCTGGCCCTTCCACCGTGCCGCGGCGCTGAATGCCCGCGCCGGCACCGCCACCATGGACACGCTCATCTCACTCGGCACGCTCGCGGCGCTGCTCTGGTCGCTCTACGCCATGCTCTTCGGTGCCGCCGGAGACCCGCAGCTGCGCCACGAGTTCGTGTTCTTCGCCGAGCCGGTCTGGGCCTCCGACGCCGCCCACGCCATGGGTGCCGCCAGCATCTACTTCGAGGTGGCTGCTGCGGTGACGGTGTTCCTGCTGCTGGGCAGGTACTTCGAGAAGCGCTCCAAGTCCCAGGCCGGCCAGGCGCTGCGCTCGCTGCTGAACCTGGGTGCCAAGGAGGTCACGGTGCTGCGCGACGGCGACGAGGTGCTCGTACCGGTGCGCGAGCTCTCGGTGGGAGACGAGTTCATCGTGCGCCCAGGGGAGAAGATCGCCGCAGACGGCACCGTGCTCACCGGCGCATCCGCCGTGGACATGTCGATGCTCACCGGAGAATCGGTGCCGGTGGAGGTCGCCCAGGGCGACAGCGTCACCGGGGCCACGATGAACTCCTCCGGACGGCTGGTGGTCCGCGCCTCGCGGGTCGGATCCGACACCCAGCTGGCCCAGATGGCCCGCCTGGTGGAGGAGGCGCAGTCGGGCAAGGCCCAGGTCCAGCGGTTGGCCGATCGGATATCCGGGATCTTCGTGCCCATCGTGCTGGGCATCGCGCTGCTCACGCTGCTGCTCTGGCTGGCCTTCGGCCCCTCGGCCGAGTCGGCCTTCACCGCCGCCGTGGCCGTGCTGATCATCGCCTGCCCCTGCGCGCTTGGACTGGCCACCCCCACGGCATTGCTGGTCGGCACCGGCCGCGGCGCGCAGCTGGGGATCCTGATCCGAGGCCCCGAGGTGCTCGAGGCCTCGCGCGGGGTTGACACCGTGGTGCTGGACAAGACCGGCACGGTGACCACCGGGGCGATGAAGCTGGCGGCGATGCATTCCGCGCGAGCCTGGGCGGCGTCGGTCTCATCCGAGCGTGACCGCGCGGACGCCGGGCGCGACGGTGACGGTGACGGCGGGCGCGACGGTGAAGGTGACGCCGGGCGCGACGACGACGCCGAGCTGCTCCGCCTCGCCGGAGCGCTTGAATCAGCCTCTGAGCACCCGATCGCGCGCGCCGTGACCAACGCCGCGCGCGAGACGCTGGGGTCGACCTCCGGGAAGCTGCCCGCGGCCAGTGACTTCACGAACCATCAGGGCTTCGGCGTCTCCGGGACGGTCTCGGAGCGCCTCGTGATGGTGGGCCGCCGTGAGCTGCTGCGCCAGCACGGAATCGAGCTCCCCACCGAGGTGGCCGGGCTGCTGGCCCAGGCCGAGTCGCAGGGATCCACCCCGGTGCTGGTCGCGGTGGACGGCAGCTTCGCCGGGGTGCTGATCGTCTCGGATGCGGTCAAGGACACCTCCGCCGAGGCCGTGGCCCGCTTCACCGCCATGGGGCTCTCTGTCGTGCTGCTGACCGGGGACAACGCCGGGGCCGCGCATCGTGTGGCCGCCGAGGTGGGCATCGAAGAGGTCATCGCCGAGGCGCTCCCGCAGGACAAGGTAGAGGCGATCCTCCGGCTCCAGGAGCAGGGCCGAACCGTGGCCATGGTCGGAGACGGCGTCAACGACGCCGCCGCGCTGGCCCAGGCTGACCTGGGCATCGCCATGGGCACCGGCACCGATGTGGCGATCAACGCCGCAGGGATCACGGTCATGCGTGGAGACCTGCGCTCGGTCGCAGACGCCCTGGCGCTCTCGCGCCGGACGCTGCGCGTGATCCGGTCCAACCTGTTCTGGGCCTTCGGCTACAACGTCGCCGCCATTCCACTGGCCGCACTGGGCCTGCTCAACCCGATGCTCGCCGGCGCCGCGATGGTCTTCTCCTCGCTCTCGGTGGTGGGCAACAGCCTGCGGCTGCGCGGATTCAAGGGCGTATAGGCCGACGCTTGGCGGGGTGCATGCGAGGTGCATGCGGGGCGCCGCCGAAGTCTGTCTAAGATGAGCCCATGTTGAAGCCATTTCGCCAGGTCGACGTCTTCGGTGACGGACCATTCATGGGCAACCCTGTCGCAGTGATCGCCGAGGCCGAGGGCCTCACCGACGAGCAGATGCGCACCATCTCACGCTGGACCAATCTCTCCGAGTGCACCTTCCTGCTGCCTGCGACCACCGCCGAGGCGGACTACCGGGTGCGGATCTTCGCGCTGGACAAGGAGCTGCCCTTCGCCGGGCACCCCACCCTCGGCTCCGCCCGCGCCTGGCTGGACCTCGGTCACGAGCCTCGATCCGCCGGCGTCGTCGTCCAGGAATGCGGTGTGGGGCTGGTCCCGGTGCAGATCGGAGACCATACGCTGTCCTTCGGTGCCCCGGGTCTGGTCCGATCGGGGCCGGTCCCGAAGGCCGCCCGCCAGATGCTCACCGAGGCTCTAGGACTCACTGCGGATCAGGTGCTGGACGCGGCCTGGGTGGACAACGGCCCCGGGTGGGTCGCGCTGCTCCTCGAGAGCGCGGAGACCGTGCTGGGTGTCACCCCGGATCTGTCCATGATCACCGATCCGGAGTACCGACACTTCGGCGTGGTGGCGCTGCAGCCTCAGGGTGCGGACACCGCGCTCGAGCTTCGTGCCTTCTTCTCGGATGACACCGGGGCGTTGCGCGAGGATCCGGTCACCGGAAGCCTGAATGCCTCGGTGGCCCAGTGGCTGGAGTACTCGGGCAAGATGTCCCCGCCCTACGTGGCTAGTCAGGGCACCGTGCTGCAGCGCCGCGGCCGGATCCACGTCGAGGGTGACGGTGAGTCGCTGTGGGTCGGCGGCCGGGCCGAGGTCGCGGTGAGCGGAACCATCGAGGTGGGGGAGCCGACGGTGCAGCGGTGAGCGGACCGGAGGCACCGGGCAGTGCGGCGCCGGGGCCCTCGCGCGTGGTGATCCGACGGGCGTGCCCCGAGGATGCGGATCGCATCGCAGCGGTGCACGTGGCCACCTGGAAGGAGACCTACCGTGACCTGCTCCCCGAGGGGTTCTTCACCGAGGGGCATTCTCGCCAGCGCCGCGAGATGTGGGCGCAGATCCTTGGTGAGTCGCGGAACGAGTGGAGCATCCGGTTGGCAGAGTCCGACGGCGAGATCATCGGCTTCGCGATGGCAGGGCCGGCCCAGGAGCAGGCGCAGTCCGCTGCGTCTCCTGCTCGCTCCCTCTATATGGTCTACGTCCTCCGCAGTCACCACGGCACCGGGGCGGGTCAGACGCTGCTGGACGCGACGCTCGGGACGGGGTCTGGGTCGGATTCGGAACTGGGGCCCGGGTCGGATTCGGTGACCGAGCCCGTCGATCTTTGGGTGGCCAAGCAGAATCCGCGGGCCATCGCCTTCTATCTCCGCAATGGGTTCCGCTTCGACGGGGCCGAGAAGCGGGATCCTGGCGCTCCGGCCATCACAGATGCTCGGATGGTACGGCCTTGAAACTGGCCTCATGCAGCCTCTGGACTCCGGTCAAATAGAACCAAATTGGCATGAACTGAACTATTGAGTCTCACCGCATTAGAAGATATATTCGAATCATGCAGGTTGCACTCACTGATCCGAATGCAGAGCCGCTCCGGGAATCCCAGCGGCTGCTGAATCGAGGTCAGGCCGAGCAGCTGCGGCTGCTCGTGGGCTACGTCGAGTCCTTCCTGCGTGACCTCGAAGTGACCGAGCCCGAGCTCATGCGCAGCGCTCGCGGTCGAGCTACCGCCGAATCGGCGGCCATCATGAACGCGGCCGAGGCCCTGGGGGTCAGCGAGGGGCAGGTGTACACCCAGCACCGGCAGGGGTGCTTCGCTCGGCAGCATCTGCCGCGAGTGTGGGGCGCGGTTCGCGCGGGTGATGTGCCCGTCCGTTCCCTGGTCCGGGTGATCTCGGCCGCTGAGCGTCTCGTCTCCCCGGTGCACCGCGAGCGGCTCGACGTCCAGGCCGCCGCCTATGCCGTCGCGCATCGCCCCGCACGGCTGACCGCCTGGTTGAACCGCTTCGTGGCCCGCACGGAGCCTGACCAGCACGTCCACCGCTGTCACCGCAGCCACGCCGAGCGCCGGGTCTGGCTGGAGCACCTGGAGGATGGAGTCAGCATCCTCCACGCGATGCTCCCCACACTCACCGCCGAGGCCATCAAGAACCGGTTGGTGGAGGTGGCCCGCAGCCCGAAACGCGATGTCCCCTATGATCCGTGCGTCGAGAAGCCAGTTCCGGCTGAGCCTGCCGCACTCCGCGCAGAGGTCCACCCAGGCGGATTCAACTGGCTCGGGCTCCCGAGTGAGGGGCCCGATGATGGCTCCGATGCGGGGTGGGAGGCCCCTCAGCTGGTATCCGCCGATGGCCTCGAGAAGGTCGCCGCGGCAGCGACGGCCGAACCCGCTGCGCCGTTGAGCCGCGAAGCGGGGGATCCCCGAACCCAGGCCCAGCGAGAGGCCGATCTCCTCTCGAGCTGGCTGCTCAACGGAGGGACCGATTCCGGCACCGCGATCAACGCCCACGTCGGAATCCTGATCGAGCCCGAGACCCTTCTGATGGACTCGGCTCGCATCACGGACGCCACCGACGCCACCGACGCCACCGACGGTGCGGGTCGGCCCGCGTTGAGCCGCAATCGACGGCACGCCTATCCAGCGGCGATGATTCGGCGGATCATCCTCAGCCCGGAACACCAGATCACCTGGACCCCGGTGCCGCGATCGACCTCGCTGCCAGCTTCACCTCCGGGCGCGATGCCAGCCACTCCGCCGGGAGTGCCGCGCACCCGAGTCAAGCCTTCCGGTCCGCCGGACCCACCCGGCGTCGCGCCGGATCCGCTCCTCCGCGCACTAGAGCCCCTGGTGCGGGTCTACGAGAGCCGATTTGTGCCCCAGCTGCTGCGTCGGGCCATTGAGTTCCGCGATGGCACCTGCCAGGCACCGGGGTGCATGGTCGCAGCGGAGCACTGCGACATCGATCATCAGATCCCTTGGCCGCAGGGGGAAACCACGGCGTCCAATCTGTGGGCGCTGTGTCGGAAGCATCATCGGCTCAAGACCGCCGGATTCCTCGACCTCCCCGCTGATCGGCCACCCTCGGCGAGCCCGTAGGCTGGCCCTGACACGAGCGCCTCGGGGCGCATCATCAGGTGATGGCTCCTGCTCCACGGCCCAGCCCGATGCCCCGGCGCGGGACCCCGCCGCCACGAAGGACCCGATGACCGACGAATACCGGCTTTCCGCCTCCAGCCTGACCTCCGGGTACGAGGAGCGTCAGGTGCTCGAAGACCTGACCATCACGATCCCGGATGGATCGTTCACCGTCATCATGGGCCCCAATGCCTGCGGGAAGTCCACGCTGCTGCGAAGCCTCGCCCGGTTGATCAAGCCCACCGGGGGACAGGTGCTGCTCGACGGCGAATCCATCTTCAACATGCCCACCAAGGAGCTGGCGCGCACCGTGGGCCTGCTCCCGCAGTCCGCGATCGCGCCGGACGGCATCACGGTGTTCGACCTGGTCTCCCGTGGACGGCATCCGCATCAACACATGTTCAAACGCTGGGGCCATGAGGATGAGACGGCCGTGCGCTCCGCGCTGGAGAACACTGGAATGACCCAGCTGGCCAGTCGCGAAGTAGACGCCCTGTCCGGAGGTCAGCGCCAGCGCGCCTGGATCGCGATGGCGCTCGCTCAGGAGACCCCGCTGCTGCTGCTCGACGAGCCGACCACCTATCTCGACATCGCTCACCAGATCGAGATCCTCGAGCTCTGCTCCCGGTTGCAGCGCGAGGGCCGCACCATGGTGGCGGTGCTCCACGACATCAACCAGGTGCTGCGCTACGCCTCGCACATCGTCGCCATGAAGGACGGTCGCATCGCCGCCGAAGGCACCGCGGAGCAGGTCGGCACCGAAGAGACGATCCGCGGCGTCTTCGGCGTGGAATCCCGCGTCATCGAAGACCCGGAGACGGGCAAGCCGCTGATGATCCCCAGGGCGCCGGTGCTCTGAGCCGGCGCCCGGCACTTGAGTCTCTCGATGAGGTCGTGGAGCATTCCGCGCTGCGCCTGGAGCGTGTGAAACTGTTGCGCAGCGGCAGCGGACACTGGGGAGGTCGCAGTGGGGAAACTCATCTACTTCATGCTCGTTTCAGCCGATGGTTACGTCGCCGATGAGGACGGCGACTTCCAGTGGGGTGAGCCCGACGAGGAAGTCATGCGGGCCATCAATGACCAGACCCGGGGGATCGGCACCTACCTCTACGGACGAAAGATCTATGAGCTGATGAGCGTCTGGGAGACGGATCCAGCGCTGGCCGAAGGTTCTCCGCAGGCGGCTGAGTTCGCCAAGATCTGGACCGCCGCCGAGAAGATCGTCTATTCAACGACGCTCACCGAGGTCACCACCAGGCGCACCAGGATCGAGCGCGACTTCGATCCAGCAGAGGTCCAGCGGATCAAGGAGGCCAGCGCCGAGGATCTCACGATCGAGGGTCCCACCCTCGCCGCCCACGCGCTGCGCCATGGTCTTGTCGACGAAGTCCACCTGCTGATCTGCCCCATGGTGCTCGGCGGGGGTCTTCGCATGCTGCCGAAGATGAGGATGGCGCTCACCCTGCGCGGTGAGCGCCGGTTCGGCAACGGTATGGTGCAGCTCAGCTATGCCGTGACGCGCTGAACGCCAGGCGCTCCTAGCGGCTCAGCCGCGCCCACAGCTCCGCGTCGAAGGACTCGGGAGCCAGCGCCGACATATGTCGAACAGCGTTGTCCAGCTTCGCCCGCCAGGCGCGCACCGCGGCCTCGGCGTCTCCGGCCAGCACTGCGCTCAGGATGCGCCGATCATCACTGACGATGCGCTCCACCGCAGGGCTGTAGTCCAGGCGCAGCACGGCGATGAACATCCGCACCCGCAGGGTCAGTGCGTGGAACCCGCGTGCCGACTGGCTCAGCCCGGAGGCCTCCGCCAGCTCCTGCTGGAACTGCAGATCTGTCAGGCCGACGTCGGATCGGGTGCCCTGGGTCGCCGCAGCCTCCACCGCCCCCAGCGCCAGTCTGACCGGCAGCATTCGATGCCGGGGCTGCATGGCGCAGGCCCTGAGCAGCACCATCCCGAGGTGCAGCCGCGCGGCGTAGAGGTCGACCACGTCTGCCCCGGTCACCGCGGGAACCCGGAAGCCACCCTGGTGGAAGTCCAGCAGCCCGTCATCGACCAGGCGGCTCATCGCCGAGCGCACGGCGCTGCGGCTGAGTCTGAGGCGCTCTCCGAGCACGTCGGGGGAAAGTCTGTCGCCCGCGCGGAAGCCCGAATTCGTGATCTCGCGGCGCAGCGCGATGGCGATCTGTTCGGTCACCGAGAGCTCCACCTGGGAGAACCAGCGATTCCGCGGTGATCGCTCCAGCTCGGCGGACAGCGCGTTGTCATCTGGTCCCAAGCCCGGATCTGAGTCAAAAGTGGATCTCTTTTTCGAAGCTTCGCGTCGCCAGTCCGTGCCGTGGAGTCCTCGTCCGGCACGTCGGGCCAGGAGGTCCAGCAGATCCCCGGGGACGGCGTCGGTGGTGGGGGCGCAGCGGGTGAGCAGAGAGGCCGTGCGGTCCATGAATCGCTCCCAGTCCGGGTCGTGGGCGTCCCAACAGGCGCTCAGCGGGTCTGAGCCCTGAAGCGGTGCCACCCCGGAGCTGACCGCGCCGGCCTCCCTGACCCGCCAGTGCGCCGCCTCAGAGGCATGCAGCGCCGCCATCAGGGCCGTGGCCCGACGTTCCGCAATGGTCCGCTGCGCGAGACCGGTGACCGGTCGAGCGGCGAAGCGCACCACGATCTGTGGAAATCTGACCTGCACCTCCGCCACGACCAGCTCGCGTGCCCTGGTCTCGCGCGCCCTGATCCCTCGAGCCTCGAGACCCCCAGCCGGATCGACAGGATCGACAGGATCGACAGGATCGACAGGATCGACAGGATCGACAGGATCGACCGGATCGGCGACCTCTGTGGCCGCTCTGCGGATCCTTCGGCAGCCGCGGCTGACCAGGGTCTGACTCAGCCCGGTGAGCTCAGCGATGCGCCGGGTCGAGAAGTCCGGCGTGCTGACCCTGGCCCCGGCGGTGGCGAGGACGCTGGCCACGATGTCATCAGCCGTGTCCTGGATCCGCGGACGGCCGCGACCGGTGGTCTGCATGATCATCAGTATGGCCTATTTCTGACTCAAGCTGTAACGGATTCGTGCGCCACATCGTGGCTTCCGCGTGTGTGTCGGCACACACTGGAAGACAGCAAACCGAGCACTCCAAGAGCTGAACCCGCATCCCTGCGTGAAATTTCCCTGCGTGAAATGAGGCCCCGATGTCCCCTGTGAACACCGCCGAGCTCACCGATCTCTCCGAGGCTGCGGTCGCCAAGGTCACCCGCTGGCTGCAGCGCGGCCCCGCGGGAACGGCAACCGGAACAGGGGGCGAGAAGCCGGGCAGGCGGAGTCGGCCCAGCAAGAATCATGCCGCCGCGGACAAGTCGGCGCAGCGCCTTTCCGCAGTGCTCTCGCACCCCAACGGGTTGGACTTCACCGTGGGATTCGTCGACCGGGTCATCCGCACCGAAGACACCAAGGCCGCCGCCTCGGCGCTCTCCGAGCTGGGCGGACTCGCCCCGGACACGCTCTCCGCCCTGGACCGGGCGCAGATCCTCGCCGGCAGCGCGCTGGCCAAGACGCTCCCCGACGTCGTCGTGCCCGCGGCAAGGGCGCGGATGCGCGCCATGGTCGGACATATGGTCGTGGATGCCCGGGACAAGCCGTTCGGCAAGGCCGTGGCATCGATCAAGCAGGACGGGCACCGGCTGAACATCAACCTCCTCGGCGAGGCGGTGCTGGGCGAGGCTGAGGCTGACAAGCACCTGCAGGACACCGTGGATCTGCTGCGCCGCGATGACGTCGACTATGTCTCGATCAAGGTCTCCTCCATCGCCTCGCAGATCTCCATGTGGGGATTCGATGCGACCGTGGACTACGTGGTCGCCCGGCTGATCCCGATGTACCAGGAGGCGGCGAAGGCGCCCGCCGGATCGAAGTTCATCAACCTGGACATGGAGGAGTACCGCGACCTCAACCTGACCATCGCGGTCTTCAAGAACCTGCTCTCCCGCCCCGAGCTGAAGCACTATGAGGGCGGCATCGTGCTGCAGGCCTACCTCCCGGACGCGCTCGGCGCGACCCAGGAGCTCGCTGAGTTCGCCACGCCCGCGTCGCGGCCGGCGGAGCCGGGATCAAGATCCGGCTGGTCAAGGGTGCGAACCTGGCTGTGGAGAAGGTCCACGGCGAGATCGCTGGCTGGCCTCAGGTCACCTGTGAGTCCAAGGAGGCCACTGACGCGAACTACAAGCTGGTGCTGCACTGGCTGCTCACCGAAGAGAACATGGCCGGGGTGCGGATCGGCGTGGCCGGGCATAACCTGTTCGACATCGCCTTCGCCCACCTGCTCGGAGCCCAGCGCGGGGTCACCGGGCAGATGGAATTCGAGATGCTCCAGGGCATGGCCACGGAACAGGCGGAAGCGGTGAGCGCCGATGTCGGCCAGCTGCTGCTCTACGTGCCGGCCGTGCGCCCGGCCGAGTTCGATGTGGCCATCTCCTACCTGGTCCGGCGGCTCGAGGAGAACGCTGCCAGCGAGAACTTCATGTCCGGCATCTTCGATCTGTCCGTGGACGAATCCGGCGGCAGCAGCGAGGTCTTCGACCGCGAGGCCCAGCGCTTCCGGGGCTCGCTCGCGCTGCTGGAGGAGATCCTGACCAAGCACGGCCACACCGCGCCCAGCCCGCAGCACACCCAGGACCGGGGCGCCGAAGCGCAGTCGGGTGCCGAAGCGCAGCAGCGAGCCGAAGCGCTCAAGAACGACGACGCCCTCCCGCCCTTCGCCAACGAGCCCGATACCGATCCAGCGCTGCCGGCGAACCAGCGTTGGGCCGCCCAAGCGATCGATCGCGCCTCCGAGCCGGGCTGGTTGGAGGCCCAGTCGCTGCCGGAGAAGATCAGCGGGGACCGGATCGACGAGCTGGTCGCGCAGGCCCGAGCGGCCGCCGAGCCGTGGGCGGCCCGCCCCGCCGTCGAACGCGCTCGCATCCTCTACCGGGCGGCCGATATCCTCGCCGCGCGCCGCGGTCATCTGGTCTCCATCGCCGCCGCCGAGGTGGGCAAGTCCGTGGCGCAGACGGATCCGGAGATCTCCGAGGCGATCGACTTCGCCCGCTACTACGCGCACAGCGCGCTTGAGATCGAGCAGGTCGAGCATGCCCGCTTCCTCCCGGACCGCCTGGTGCTGATCACCCCGCCGTGGAACTTCCCGCTCGCCATCCCGGCCGGCGGCACCTTCGCCGCGCTCGCCGCAGGCGCCGCGGTGATCCACAAGCCCTCGAACCACACCCCGCACTGTTCCATGGCGATCCTGGACGCACTCTGGGACGCCGGCGTGCCGCGGGAAGTGCTGCATGGGGTCTATCCCTTCGAAGGTGCGGACGGCAAGCGGCTGGTCTCCCACGACGGCATCGACCGGGTGATCCTCACCGGGGCCTCCGAGACGGCGGCGATGTTCCGCTCCTGGAAGCCGGCGCTGGCGATCAACGCGGAGACCTCCGGGAAGAACGCCCTGGTCATCACACCCTCGGCGGATCGCGACCTCGCGGTGGCGGACCTGGTCAACTCGGCCTTCGGCCATGCCGGGCAGAAATGTTCCGCCGCCTCGCTGGGGATCCTGGTGGGCAGCGTCTATGACTCCGAGCGGTTCCGTCGTCAGCTGGTCGATGCCGCCTCCTCGATGATCGTGGAATGGCCGAGCAGCCTCGCCGCCACGGTGGGCCCGCTGACCGAGGAGCCCAGCGAGAAGCTGCGCCGCGCACTCACCACCCTGGAGCCCGGTGAGTCCTGGCTGTTGGAGCCCAAGCAGCTCGACGACACCGGTCTGCTCTGGTCCCCGGGGATCAAGGACGGCGTGAAGCCGGGATCCTTCTTCCACCTCACCGAGGTCTTCGGCCCGGTGCTGGGTCTGATGGAGGCCTCGGATCTCGAGGAGGCGATCGGCCTGCAGAACCAGGTCGACTTCGGCCTCACCGGGGGCATCCATTCGCTGGAGCCTGGCGAGGTGGCCACGTGGCTCGACAGGGTTCAAGTAGGAAACGCCTATGTCAATCGAGGCATCACCGGAGCTATCGTCCAGCGTCAGTCCTTCGGTGGCTGGAAGCAGTCCTCGGTGGGCCTGGGCTCCAAGGCCGGTGGCCCCAACTACGTCATGCTCTTCGGTCGCTGGGAAGATGACACCGTGGGGGCCGAGCTACCAGCGGCAGGTCCAGCCGGAGCGGCGCTGGAGCAGACTGTGGACAAATTGATCGAGTCAGCGGTCAGCTCCGGGATCGTGTCCGGAGCGGATCGGGCCTGGCTCGCCGCGGCTGCCGCCGATGACCAGCGCTGGTGGGAGACCGAGTTCGGCAGGCCCACCGACCGCACCGGCCTGGGCGGCGAGGCCAACATCTTCCGCTACCTCGGCGAGGACGTGCTGCTGCGTGTGGGCGTCGATGCCACGGCGGTCCAGGTGCTGCGCGCGCTGATCGCCGCACGGCGTGCCGGGGCTCAGGTGCGCCTCTCCGTCTGCCCCAAGCTGCCGAACGCGACCGCGAAGGCCGTGGAACTGGGGAGCAGGACGCTGCAGCTCACCCTCACCGAGGAGACCACGGGTCAGTTTGCCGAGGCCCTGGCCGCCGGGGACCATGATCGCGGAGTGGGAGTGCGGGTGCGCATGCTGGGGGCCGTGGACTCCGCGCTGCGCACGAAGCTGGCGGGCCGTCCGGAGGTGGCGCTGCTCGCCGACGAGGTCACCGCTTCCGGCCGGGTGGAGCTGCGCTACTGGCTCAAGGAGCAGGCCGTCTCAATGACCCTGCACCGCTTCGGAAACCCGGCGCGGGACTTCCACCGGCTGGCCGAGGAGCTCAAGCGAGCGGTGGACTGAGCCGGGTCCGCAGCGTGTGCGCCGCCAGGGCCAGGACGGCGCCGTACTGCAGCCCGGCGGCGTCCTTGATCGGGATGGGCTCGAGATCCTGCTCCTGCTCGGCAGCCTCGGAGGTCCAGTCCGCGTAGACCGGGGAGAGCTCCTCGGCCAGGCTGGCCGCCCCCGGCGATCCTGCAATGCCCAGTTCGCGCAGTGCGCGCAGGAACATGCCGCCGAAGCGCAGCCTCAGCATATGCAGGACGCCCTGCAGGCCGTGGAGCTCGGCCACCGTCGCCTCGCGCTGACAGGCCGGATCCTCGGCTCGGGCGCGCTGGGACTGCGCGGCCTGGCCCAGCAGTGGAAGGAAGGCTCGGCTGGCGCGCAGCAGCGGAGGCTCGGACTCCGCCGCGAGTCGGTCCAGGAGTTCCAGAAGCAGCTCACCCGAGGCGCTCAGCGCTGCGGCCTGATCCCGCAGGGCAGACGCGTAGGAGGCTCCGCCGGGGCTGATGTCATCGGCGAGCAGATGCTTCCACTGCGGCATCTCGGCCACCATCGAGAGCGTGCCGTGGCGGCTCGCATAGCCGGTGGAGGACTCCCCTGTGGAGCCTTCCGGGAAGGGGTCCAGTCCCAGCGCCTCCACCCAGTCATAGGCCTCCTCGAGACTGCCCATGGCGAAGATCCCGGGGGAGAGGACCTCGAAGTGCGCTGCCTCCGGTTCGCCGCGGTGCAGCGGGACTCCCATGGCCGTGGGGAGCTCGCTGAGCAGCGCATGCAGCGGCTCGACATGGGCGCCTGGGGCGGCACAGAGGGTGTCGGAGAGGTAGTAGTAGGCCCCGCCGGACTCGGCGTTGTGCAGCGGCAGGTAGAAATCGGGCCGGGTCAGATCGATGGCGCGCTGCAGCGCGTGGGTCTCGGGCAGCATCGCGTCGAAGTGCGCCGCCTTGTACCGGAACGGGAAGGTCCACTCCACCTGTTCCGGGCCCGCCGGGCGGTAGAAGTTCTGGAAATACAGCTCGCGGTCCTCAGGGGCGTGGAACCAGCCCTCGTTGAGGCGCATCGAATCCGGATCCGCGCAGGGCAGGAAGTGCCAGCTGCTGGCCAGGCAGCGCCGCAGCCGCACGTCGGTGAGCAGCTGCGTGGCCAGGTGCAGCATGGTCCAGGAGCCGATCGGCTCGTTCGGGTGCACGCCGCCGGCGAGCAGCCCGGAGAGGGCCTCCGCACCGTCACCACCCTCGTCGGCGATCGAGTAGAGCAGGATCGGCTCCCCGGCGCGGGAATGCCCCAGCTGCGTCACGCTCATCTGTTCGGGATGCTGCGCGGCCAGCGCGGCGAAGGCCTCATGCAGCTCATCCACGCTGGGGTAGTGCTGCACCGCGGGCAGGCCTGCCGCCCGTTCCAGGATCTCCGCGCCGGTCAGCGGCTCCAGCGCGGTGAGTCCGCTGGTGTGGCTCACGGCGGTCCTTCCACTTGGTGCGGCCAGGACAGCTCCCTATCCTAGTGGGATGCGGCATAACCCGGACTACGCCCTCGAGGATCTCGAGGCCCTCAAGGACCTGATCAGGCAGCACCCCTGGTGCACCTTCGTGGCGCACACCCCGGCAGGCTCGTCGCCTCGCACTATCCGGTGCTGCTGCAAGAGGAGGCTGAGGGTCAGGCCGAGGGCGACGGCGCGCTGGTGCTGCTCAGCCACGTCGGTCGGCCCGATGAGGCCAAGCTCGGGCTGGGCGGCGGGAGCGCACCAGATGCCGGGGCGACCGAGTCGAGCGAGCTGCTTGCGATCATCCAGGGGCCGCACGGCTACATCTCCCCGAGCTGGTACGGCTACCGCCCCAACGTGCCCACCTGGAACTTCGCCGTGGCACACCTCTACGGGGTGCCCGAGGTGCTCTCGGACGCCGAGAACCTGGACGTGCTGCACCGGCTGGTGGAACACTTCGAGAGCCCGCTGCCGGACCCGCACCTGCTCGACGCCACGGAAGAGAACAGTGAATACGCCCAGCGGATCCTGCGCGGCACCCTCGGCTTCCGACTGCGCGTCACCCGGATCGAGGCCAAGGAGAAGATGAGTCAGGACAAGCCGATGGAATCAGTGCGCAGCATCATCGATGAGCTCCGCGGCACCGGCCCCTACGCCGATCCGGCACTGGCGGATCGGATGGCCCGGGTGAATCGTGCGGCACTGGGTGGAGGCGCCCGATGAATCCTGGATCGATGACGCCCGAATCTCGGCATCCCGCCCCGCTGATCCTGCGCAATGTGCGGCTTCCCGGCGCTGGGAGCAGCGGTTTGCGCGACGTGCACCTGGTGGAGGGACGCGTGGCCGCCATCGCTGCCGCCGGCCAGGACCCTCGGTCCGGCCCCGGCGCCGCGCTGTCCGGTGCTGCACTGTCCGGCAGGGGAGCCGACTCCCTGGACGCGGAGGGCCGCTTCCTGATCCCTGGGCTGTGGGATCACCATGTCCACTTCACCCAGTGGGTGATCGCGCGACGGCGGCTCGACCTCGCCGCGACCACCAGCGCCGCCGAGGTGCTGCAGCTGGTGCGCGGTGCGCTGAGCTCCGATCCGGAGCTCGCGGCGGCAGGTTCGAACTCGGCGGGCTCCGGCGTCGTGGGCTATGGGTTCCGCGACGGGCTCTGGCCCGACCTGCCCTCGCTGAGCAGTCTGGATGAGGCGACCGGGGCGGTGCCGGTGGGGTTGATCAGCGGGGATCTGCACTGCATGTGGCTCAATACCGCGCTGCAGTCCCGACTCGGGGTCTCCACCGACGCCAGCGGGCTGCTGCGCGAGGCCGACTCCTTCGCAGTGATGGACCAGCTCCAGGACCCAGCCGCGCTGACCCCGGAGATCTACCGCCAGACCGCGCAGGCGGCGGCGCAGCGCGGAGTGGTGGGGATCGTGGAGTTCGAGAACGCGGACAACATCTCGGCCTGGCCGCTGCGCACCGCGGCGGGGGTGGACTCGCTGCGCGTGGAGGTCTCGGTCTGGCCCGACCGGCTGCAGTCCGCGCTGCTGGCCGGGATCGCCACCGGGGATGTGCTCGACGAGCGCGGCCTGGTGACCATGGGGCCGCTGAAGGTGATCTCCGACGGGTCGCTGAACACCCGCACCGCCTGGTGCTGGGACCCCTACCCCGAGTTGGACCTGGGGCATCCGCACAGCTGCGGGATGCAGACCGTGCCGATGGATGAGCTCCAGGACGTGATGCGCCAGGCCCGCGATGGCGGGATCGCCGCGGCGATCCATGCGATCGGGGACCGGGCCAACAGTGCGGTGCTCGATGCCTTCGAGGCGCTGGCGATGCCAGGCGTGATCGAGCATGCCCAGCTGCTGCGCTGGGAGGACATCCCTCGCTTCGCCCGACTCGGGCTCACCGCCAGCGTGCAGCCCGAACATGCCATGGATGACCGCGATGTGGCCGACGCCTACTGGGCCGGGCGCACCGATCGGGCCTTCCCGCTGGACGCGCTCACCCGCGCCGCGGTGCCGCTGCGACTGGGCTCCGATGCGCCGGTCGCCGCGCTGGATCCCTGGGTGGCCATCGCCGCGGCGGTCAGCCGCAGTCGCGACGGCCGGGACCCCTGGCATCCCGAGCAGCGCCTGGACCGGGCCACCGCGCTCGCCGCCGCCACCCGCGGCGGCACCGCGCGGGGAGGCCACCAGGTCGGCGCGGGGGATGCGGCGGATCTGGTGCTGCTGGAGACCGATCCGCTCGCCGGCAGCGGCGCCGCCGGCAGTGACCATGGCGGCGGTGACCATGCCGGGGGTGACCGTGCCGGCAGTGACTTCTCCGGCTCCGGGCTGCGCGAGATGGGGGTCTCCGCGACGCTGCTCGGTGGCCGGCTGACCCACGACGGGATCAGCTGATCAGCTGATCAGCTCTTTCGGGCCTGATAGGCCAGCAGCGCCGCCAGGTAGCCGCCGCCGAGCACCACGGTGACCATCCCGACTGGGATCGGCTGGGCCAGCGCCTGTTGCGCGATGATGTCGGATCCGAGCAGCACCAGCGCGCCCATCAGCGCGGAATGCACCAGCGGGATCCCCGGTGAGCGGGCCAGCAGCCGGGCGATCTGGGGGGCGGCCAGTGCGACGAAGGCGATCGGCCCGGTGGCGGCGGTGACCAGTGCCGTGAGCAGCACCCCGATCCCGAGGATCGCGAGTCGGGTCGGCTCCACGCGGACCCCGTGGGAGGCCGCCACGTCGTCGCCGAGCTCCAGCTGGCGCAGCGGCCGGACGGAGATCAGCAGCAGCGGCAGCGCCGCGAGCACGATCGCGACCGCCGGGAGCACGGCGGACCAGCTGGTCAGGCCCAGCGAACCGGCACCCCAGATCGCCGCGCCCATGGCGGTCTCGGTCTGCGCGCGCAGCAGGATCCAGGAGTTCACCGCATGCAGCCCCGCGGTCACCCCGATGCCCACCACGATCAGCCGGAACCCCTGCATGCCATCGCGGTAGGCCAGGAAATACACCAGCAGCGCGGTGCCCAGACCGCCGATCAGCGCGCCCAGCGAGGTGCCGATCAGCCCGTCGGCCACGGTGAACCCGCCGATCCCCACCGTGGCGAGCAGCACCCCGGTGTAGGCGCCGGTGGAGAAGCCGATGATGTCCGGGGAGCCCAGCGGGTTGCGGGTCAGCGTCTGGAACAGCGCGCCCGAGAGCGCCAGTGCGGTTCCGAATATCAGCGCGGCGGTGATCCGTGGCAGCCGCCACTGCAGCACCACGGTGGCGTCGAAGCCGCCGCCACCGGCGAGTGCGGTGAGCACCTCGACCGGGTTCAGCGGGTAGTCGCCCATTCCGAGCGCGGTGACGCTCAGGACCAGGATGCCCAGACACAGTCCGAGGCCCACGAGCCAGGATCGAAGGGCGCGACGGGGACGGCGATGGGGGCGGCGAAGGGCGCGACGGGGGCGGCGATGGGGGCGGCGGGTGAGGGGTTCACGCGTCGCGGTCACAGCTTCAGCGCCTTCCGCCGGCGGATCAGCAGCACCAGCACTGGGGCGCCGATCAGCGCGCTGACCAGCCCGACCGGCATCTCCCCTGGCCAGACGATCAGCCGGGCCGCGATGTCCGCGGTGAGCATCAGGATCGGGCCGAAGATCATCGAGAGCAGCAGCACCCAGCGCTGGTCCGCCCCGGCGAAGAAGCGCGCCGCATGCGGGACCATCAACCCGATGAACGCGATCGGTCCGGCGATCGCCGCGGCACCCCCGGCGAGCACCGTGATCGCCAGGATGCTCAGCACCCGGGTCTTCCACAGCGAGACGCCGAGGGCCGCCGCCAGCTCGTCACCGAGCGCCAGCGTGTTCAGCCCCTTGCCCAGCGGCAGCGCCACGATCAGCGCGAGCAGCACCAGCGGGGCCACGGTCAGCGTGACGTCGAGGCCACGCCCGGCGAGGATCCCGGCCTCCCAGACCTGCAGTGCGCCGAAGGTGCGCGGGTCCGCGACGCGCAGCGCCCCGATGATCCCGGAGAGCACCGCGGACAGCGCCACCCCGGCCAGCACCATCCGCATCGGATCTACCTTGCCGG
Organism: Nesterenkonia sp. AN1; assembly: GCF_000582475.1. NCBI lineage: Bacteria > Bacillati > Actinomycetota > Actinomycetes > Micrococcales > Micrococcaceae > Nesterenkonia > Nesterenkonia sp. AN1. Next base: position 89,772 of record NZ_JEMO01000006.1, on the reverse strand, counting down.
AGGACATGCCGCCGATCAACGCCACCGCGACCGTGGCGAAGAAGGCTCCGGCCAGGGCGAACCAGATGTACCCCAACGGAGAGGTGATTCCGAAGCCCACGATGGCGATCGCCACGGCGAAGGCCGAGCCGGCGGAGACTCCGAGCAGGCCCGGTTCGGCCAGCGGGTTCCGGGTCAGCGACTGCATCAGCGCTCCCGCCACCGCCAGAGCGGTCCCGACGACGACGGCGGCCAGAGTGCGCGGCAGGCGCAGTCCCAGCACCGCGTGCTGATCGTTGGCGCTGACCTCCCCGCCGCTCAGCGCCGAGAAGACCGTGTCCAGCCCGATGCCGCGGCTGCCGATGCTGATGCTCGCCGCGCACAGCAGCGCCAGGATGACCAGGCCCAGAACCAGGGCGAGAGTGGTGCGCGGAGCGGCGACGCGACCTGGGGCATGCGAGTGCATCCCAGGGCGTCTGAGCGTGCCTGAATCTACGGTCATACCGGGATGAGTCTCGCCTTAGTCGGAAATGGGTACTATCTTGTGTTCTAATTTGATCTATTCTTGATGGGTGGCCACAGGCCACCCTCACATCCTTTCATCACTAGGAGCATCCTCTTGAACGGATCTCGCCAGCTGGCTGGTTCTCACGCGCGGCGCTCAGCCTCGGCCGGCATCGCCCTGGCAGCGACCGCCGCACTGCTTCTCTCCGGCTGTGCGGACTCCTCCGAGCAGGAGGGCGGCACCGAGGAGGGCGGCGGCGAGCCGGCCCAGGGGGCGGCCGGGGCCTACCCCGCGAGCATCGAGACCGAGTTCGGCGAGGTCACCATTGAGCAGGCGCCGGAGCGAGTCGTCGCCCTGGGCTGGGGTGACGCTGAAGTGGCGCTGGATCTCGGCGTCGAACCGGTGGGCGCCTCGGACTGGCTCGGCTTCGAAGACCCGGACGGCATCGGCCCCTGGGTGCAGAACCCCTATACGGAATCCCCGGAGATGCTCGGCACGCTGGAGCTCTCCTATGAGGCGGTGGCCGCGCTGGAACCGGACCTGATCCTGGACGTGCGCAGCTCGGGCGACCAGGAGCGCTATGACCGGCTGAGCTCGATCGCGCCGACGGTGGGAGTGGCCCCCGAGGGCGCGAACTACCTGACCGAGCCCGAGGAGCAGGTGCGCATGATCGCCGCCGCCCTGGGGCAGCCAGAGACCGGCGAGGAGATGCTCACCGAGCAGGAGGATGCCTTCGCGGCTGCCGCGCAGGAGAATCCAGAGTGGGAGGGCCAGTCCGTGACGGTGGCCACCCGGACGGCTGAGGGCTGGGGCGCCTATACCGAGGCCGACGGCCGGGTCGGTTTCCTGGAGGATCTCGGCTTCGAGCAGAACCCCGAGATCGCCGAGCTCGGCGGTGAGGGCGAGTTCAGCGTGAACATCTCTGACGAGCAGCTCGAGCTGCTCGACGCCGACCTGCTCCTCGGGTTCCCGATCTTCATCGAGGAGACCGAGATCACCGAGGACGCCGGCTGGCTGAGCATCCCCGCGGTGCAGGACGGCCGAGACCTGGTGATCACCGGCGACCTGGCCAACGCCTTCTCGCTGGGCACCCCCGAGGCGCAGATCTACGCCTTGGAGGAGCTCGCCCCGGAGATCGAGGGGACTGTGGGGCCATGAGTCTGCGCTCAAGCCGCGCCGCACTGGTGGAGCCCGCAGCCGGGGCCGCCACGCTGAATCCGCAGCGCGCGTATTCCACGGTCGTCGCGGACCTCCAGCGGCTGAGCCCGAACTACCTGCGCTTCACCTTGGAGGCCGAGGAGCTGCGCCACTTCCACACCGGTGGGCTGGACCAGCGGATCAAGCTGCTGCTGCCTCGCGCCGACGGGACGCTGCCCGAGCTGGGGCTCTTCCAGGAGCCGCAGCCGGAGATGATGGCCTGGTACAACACCTGGCGTCAGCTTCCCGAGGCGCAGCGCAATCCGATCAGGACCTACACCGTGCGCAATATCCGCCCCCGGGAGCACCAGATCGACGTGGACTTCGTGGTCCACGGCACCGAGGGCCCGGCCTCCGCCTGGGCGATGCGCGCCGAGATCGGCGATGAGCTGGTCATCATCGGCCCCGACGGTCGCTCCGCCCGAGCCGGCGGCGGCATCGAGTTCAACCCGCACACCGCCCGGGACGTCCTGCTGGCCGGGGACGAGACCGCGGTGCCCGCGATCTGCGCGATCCTGGAGACGCTGCCCGAACGGATCCATGGCGAGGCCTACCTGGAGATACCCACCCGGGCGGATGCCCTTGATGTGGTCAACCGCTCCGGCGTGGAGATCTACTGGTTGCCCCGAGAGGGCGCCCCGCGCGGTGAGCCGCTGACCAGCGCGGTGCAGAACTGGGGCCGGCGTCGCGCCGAGATCTTCGCCCAGCGCCGCTCCTCCTGGCAGCCGACCCGCGGTGAACCGGTGGGTGCGCCCTCCGGCGCAGAGGATCTCGCTGAGCTCGCCGAGGGAGACCTGCTCTGGGAGGTCGGCGACGCCGACGGCTTCCGCGAGTACGCCTGGCTGGCCGGGGAGGCCGGGGTGATCACCGGTCTGCGCCGACATCTGGTCAAGGACATCGGGCTCAGCCGCAAGCAGGTCTCCTTCATGGGCTACTGGAAACAGGGCCGCGCCAGCTGAGCGCACCGGCTGCCAGGTGGACTGCGGAGCGGGCATACCGGAACACCCGCGCCCGTGGGACAATCAATGCGATGTCACCTTCGAAGAACCCACGCCCCGAACCGTCCAGCTCCGCGCCCAAGCAGGGCTCGGCCCGCTCCGGTGCCGGGCGCCCAGAACAGCGGCCGCCGGGGCGCCCGTCGACTCGGCCCGGCCGCAGATCCGGCCCAAGGCCGAGGGCTGGCAGCAGCCCATGGACGCCGAGGGCCGGCCGAAGCTGCAGTTCGCCCAGCCCAAGGTCAAGCAGCCGCCGAAGCACCTGGCGGACATGACCCTGGATGAGCGCACCGCGCGCGCCAAGGAGCTGGGCATCTCCGGCTTCCGCGCCAAGCAGCTCTCGGTGCACTACTTCCGGCACTACACCTCAGACCCGGAGCAGATGACCGATCTGCCCGCGGAGACCCGCGAGCAGCTGGTCGAGGAGTTTCTGCCGCCGCTGCTCACCGAGGTCCGCCGGCTCAAGACCGACGACGGCGCCACGATCAAGTTCCTCTGGCGGCTCTTCGACGGCGCCATGGTCGAGTCGGTGCTGATGCGCTATCGCAGCCGGATCACGCTGTGCATCTCCTCGCAGTGTGGCTGCGGGATGAACTGCCCCTTCTGCGCCACCGGGCAGAACGGGCTGACCCGAAACATGTCCAGCGCCGAGATCGTGGATCAGATCGTCCAGGCCAACCGGGCGATCGCCGCCGGGGAGCTCGACGCCCCCAACGCTGCGGAGATCGCTGATGAGGCGGACCACGCAGCCCTGGGCGAGGAGACCGACTTCGCCGAGTCCGAGGAGTCGGCAGCCGCAGGCAAGGGCGCGTCGTCGTCCTCGGGTGTGGGCCCACAGCGGGTCTCCAACATCGTGTTCATGGGGATGGGCGAGCCGCTGGCGAACTATAAGCGCGTGATGAACGCGGTGCGCCGCATGGTGGACCCCGCCCCGGAGGGCCTCGGGATGAGCGCCCGCGGGATCACCATCTCCACCGTGGGGCTGGTCCCGGCGATCCGGAAGCTCGCCGAGGAGAACCTGCCGATCACCTTCGCGCTGAGCCTGCACGCCCCCGACGATGAGCTGCGCGACGAGCTGATCCCGGTGAACTCGCGCTGGAAGGCCGATGAAGCCATCGACGCCGCGTACTACTACTACAAGACCACCGGTCGGCGGGTCTCCATCGAGTACGCGCTGATCAAGGACATGAACGATCACCAGTGGCGTGCGGAGCTGCTGGCCGAGAAGCTCAACGCCCGGGGCCGCGGCTGGGTGCACGTGAACCCGATCCCGCTGAACCCCACGCCGGGCTCGATCTGGACCTCCTCGGAGCCCGAGGTGATGCGCGCCTTCGTGAACCGGCTCGAGTCCCTCGGGGTGCCGACCACGCTGCGCGACACCCGGGGCAAGGAGATCGACGGCGCCTGCGGCCAGCTCGCCGCCGCGGAAGAGTAGCGGCGGAAGAACGGCGACGGAAGAACAGCCAGAGAAGTCTGAGATCAAGGGACTGAGATCGAGGGACTGAGATGAACGACCCCGCTCGCCACCACGACGTCATCGAGGTCATCGGCGCGCGGGAGAACAACCTCAAGGGCTTCAGCCTGCAGATCCCGAAGCGGGCGCTGACCGTGTTCACCGGGGTCTCCGGCTCGGGGAAGTCCTCGCTGGTCTTCGGCACCATCGCCGCGGAGTCCCAGCGGATGATCAACGAGACCTACAGCGCGTTCCTGCAGGGATTCATGCCGAGCCTGAGTCGGCCCGAGGTCGAGGACCTGCAGGGCCTGACCGCCGCGATCGTGGTGAACCAGGAGCGCCTCGGCGCGAACATCCGCTCCACCGTGGGCACCGTGACCGATGTCTACACGCTGCTGCGGATCCTGTTCAGCCGGATCGGGGAGCCGAAGATCGGATCCCCGCAGGCCTTCTCCTTCAACGTGGCCAGCATCAGCGGAGCCGGCGCGGTGACCTTTGAACGCGGCGGTGAGACCACCAAGGAGCGCCGCGAGTTCAGCATCACCGGCGGCATGTGCCCGCGCTGCGAGGGTCGCGGGCAGATCAACGACATCGACATCGCCCAGCTGATCGACGAGTCGCTCTCGCTGAATGCGGGCGCCATCACCGTGCCCGGGTACAAGGCCGGCGGCTGGTCGGTGAAGTTCTATGCCGAATCCGGATTCTTCGATCCGGACAAGCCGGTGCGCGACTACTCCGAGCAGGAGCGCCACGACCTGCTGCACCGGGAGCCGGAGAAGGTCAAGATGAGCGGGATCAACATGACCTACCAGGGCCTGGTTCCGCAGCTGCGCAAGTCCATGCTCGCCAAGGACCGCGACGCGATGCAGCCGCATATCCGGGCCTTCGTGGACCGCGCGGTCACCTTCGTGAGCTGCCCCGCCTGCGAGGGCACCCGGCTGAGCGAGCTGGCCCGATCGGTGCGCGTAGCGGGCCGCAGCATCGCCGAGGTCTGCGCGATGCAGCTCAGCGACCTTGCCGAATGGCTGCGTGAGCTCCACGTACCAGCGGTCGCTCCGCTGCGCGCCTCGCTGCTGGAGACCGTGGAGCACTTCATCGACATCGGACTGGGCTACCTGAGCCTGGACCGGCCCGCCGGCACGCTCTCCGGCGGCGAGGCGCAGCGGGTGAAGATGATCCGGCACCTGGGTTCGGCGCTGACCGACATCACCTATGTCTTCGACGAGCCGACCATCGGGCTGCACCCGCATGACATCGACCGGATGAACACGATGCTGCTGCGACTCCGCGATAAGGGCAACACCGTGCTGGTGGTCGAGCACAAGCCCGAGACCATCGAGATCGCCGACCATGTGGTGGACCTGGGCCCCCGAGCCGGGGAGGCCGGTGGCGAGCTCTGCTTCGAGGGCACCGTGGCGGGCCTGCGCGGCAGCGACACGCTCACCGGCCGGCACCTGGACTACCGGGCGCAGGTCAAGGACGGGGTCCGCTCGGCCTCCGGGGCGATGGAGATCCGCGGGGCCCGGCGCAACAACCTGCGTGAGGTCGACGTGGACATCCCCACCGGGGTGCTCACCGTGATCACCGGAGTGGCCGGATCGGGCAAGTCCACGCTGATCGAGGGCAGCCTCGCCGGCCGCGAGGGCGTGACCTTCATCGACCAGAGCGGGATCAAGGGCTCCTCCCGCTCGAATCCCGCGACCTACACCGGCCTGCTGGAGCCGATCCGCAAGGCCTTCGCCAAGGCCAACGGGGTCAAGCCGGCGCTGTTCAGCGCGAACTCCGAGGGCGCCTGCCCCACCTGCGGCGGCGCAGGGGTCATCTACACCGAGCTGGGTGTGATGGAGACCGTGGCCAGCCCGTGCGAGGACTGCGAGGGGCGCCGCTTCCGCCGCGAGGTGCTCGAGTACACGCTGGGTGACGGAGACGGAGCCGGAGACGGAGCCGGAGACGGAGACGGAGCCGGAGACGGAGCCGGAGCCGGTGACGGAGCCGGGGGACGCGCGGCGCTGAACATCAGCCAGGTGCTCAACCTCTCGGTGGACCAGGCGGTCGAGTTCTTCTCCGCCGGGGCCGCCCGGCTGCCCGCCGCCACCAAGATCCTCACCCGACTCGCCGACGTCGGACTCGGCTACCTGCGGCTGGGACAGCCGTTGAACACCCTCTCCGGAGGCGAGCGGCAACGGATCAAGCTGGCCACCAAGATGGCCGACCCGGGTGGGGTCTACGTGCTGGACGAGCCCACCACCGGGCTGCACCTGGCCGACGTGGAGAACCTGCTGGGACTGCTCGACCGGCTGGTGGACTCGGGGACCTCGGTGGTGGTGATCGAGCACCACCAGGCGGTGATGGCCCACGCCGACTGGATCATCGACCTGGGCCCGGGCGCGGGCACCGAGGGCGGCCGGGTGGTCTTCACCGGCACCCCGGCGCAGCTGATCGCCCAGGGCCAGACGCTCACCGCAGAGCATCTGGGGCGGTACGTGGCCGGGTGAGACCGATCACGACCACCGCCACCAGGATCAGCAGCACCGAGAGCGCCACGGCCGCATCCGGATCGGTCTCACGCTGCAGGTAGATCTCCAGCGGAAGCGTGCGGGTGACTCCCTGCAGGCTTCCTGCGAAGGCGATCGTCGCGCCGAACTCGCCGAGGGAACGGGCGAAGGCCAGCACCACCCCGGAGGCCAGCCCAGGGAGGATCAGCGGCAGCACGATGCTGCGCAGCAGCTGGGTGGGCCCGGCCCCGTCGACGACGGCGGCCTCCATCACCTCCTTCTGCACCCCGCGCAGCGCCGACTCCACGGCGATCACCATGAACGGCAGCGACACGAAGGTCTGCGCCAGCACCACCGCAGCGGTGGAGAATGCGATCTGCACGCCGAGCAGCTCGAGACTCTCACCGAGCAGTCCCTGCCGGCCGAAGGTGTTCAGCAGCGCGATGCCCCCGATCACCGGGGGAAGCACCAGTGGCAGCAGGATCAGGGTGCGCAGGATCCCGCTGCCGCGGAAGGTGGCGTGGCTGAGCACCAGGGCGAGCGGCACGCCGAGTACGGTGCACAGCAGCGTGGCCGCCACTGCGGTGCGCAGACTCAGCCACAGCGCGGACAGCGCCGCCTCCGAGCTGAGCAGGCTGGGAAGCTCGGCGAGCTCGATCCGGGTCAGCAGAGCGAGGATGGGCAGCAGGATGAACACCGCGGCCGCGGCGGCGGGGATCAGGACCCAGCGCGGCAAGGCTGCCCCGCCGGCTGGTCGCCGGCTCATCCGGAGGCCTCAGGTGCCGGGCTGAACCCGGCCTGCTCCAGCTCCGACTGGCCGGACTCGCTGAGCAGCAGCTCGATGAACTCCCCGGCGAGCTCCGGCTGCTCGGCTTCGGCCAGCACGGCCGCCGGATACCGGTTCGGGAACTCGGCGGCCTCCTCGATGAGGATGGTCTCGACCTCCGCACCGGCGCGCAGCGCATCGGTGGAGTAGACCAGGCCGGCGTCGGCCTCGGCGCTGCGCACCTTGCCCAGCACATCGGTGACCGCCAGCTCCTCGCTGTCCGGAGCCAGGGCCACCCCAGCAGCCTGTGCCACCTGCTGCGCCACCGTGCCGCACGGGACCTGGGGGGCGCAGAGGACCAGCGCGTGTTCCGGGTCGGCGAGATCCGCCAAGGTTCCGATCCGACCGGGATTGCCCGAAGGCACCGCGATGACCAGGGTGTTCGAGGCGATGACCGAGGGGGCCTGCTGGATCAGCGAGGCGTCCTGGGCACGCTCCATGGTCGGCTCGTCGGCCGGGATGAAGACGTCTGCCTCAGCGCCCTGTTCCAGCTGCGAGAGCAGGTCGGCGGAGCCCGCGGAGCTGAGCTGGACCTGGGCGCCGGTCCTCTCGGTGAACTCCTGGACCAGGGGGTCCAGCACCTGCTGCAGCGAGGCGGCCGCGAAGACCCGCAGCGGCTGCCCGGTCTCGGCGTCGGGAGTGTCTGAATCGGAGGCCCTTGAATCCGGGGCGCTTGAATCCGGGGAATTCGCGCAGCCGGAGAGCAGCACCAGCAGCAGCGCGCCGGGGAGCAGTCGGGTCCTGGCTGAGCGGCGCATAGGCAGTGAGTCTATAGGCTGGAGCGATGATGCCCTCGCAGAGATCACAGGTGCCCGGATTCGAGGTGATGAGCATCCTGGCCCGGATCGATGTGATGCGCGCCGCCGGAAAGGATGTCGTCTCGCTGACCGCGGGGGAGCCCGGCTCCGGGGCCCCAGTGGGGGTGAACCAGGCCGCCGCGGCGATCCATGCGGAGAACACGGTGCTCAACTACACCGCTGCGATGGGGATCGCCCCGCTGCGGGAGGCGATCGCCCAGCACTACGCAGACTGGTACGGGGTGACCGTGCCGCCCTCGCGGATCGCGATCACCACCGGGTCCTCCGGAGCCTTCATGCTCAGCTTCCTGGCGGCCTTCGATCCGGGGGACCGGGTCGCGCTGGCCCGTCCCGGCTACCCCGCCTACCGCAACATCCTCACCGCGCTCGGCATCGAGGTGGTGGACCTCGACTGCGGCCCGCATGAGCGCTTCCAGCCGACGATCGCCCAGCTGCAGGCACAGCTCGACGCCGGCGACAGTCTGGCGGGGCTGATCCTGGCCTCCCCGGCGAATCCCACCGGCACCATGGTCGGACGCGGACAGCTGGCTGAGCTCACCGCCTGGTGCGCCGATCACGGGGTCCAGCTGATCAGCGATGAGATCTACCACGGAATCAGCTATGGGGCGGAGAACGTGAGCGCCGCCGAGATGGGCCAGGAGGCCGTGGTGATCTCGTCCTTCTCCAAGTACTGGGGGATGCCCGGTTGGAGACTGGGCTGGATGGTGCTCCCCGATCATCTGGTGGATCCGGTCTCCAGACTCGCCGGCAATGTGGCACTGTGTCCGCCGCACGCCACCCAGCTTGCGGCCGTGCAGGCCTTCACGCCGGCCTCGCTCGACTTCGCCGCCTCCCAGGTCAGCGGGTATGCCGCGGCACGGGAGCGGGTGCTGGGACTGATTCCACAACTGGGCTGGGGCGAGGTGGCCCCGGCCGATGGCGCCTTCTACGTCTACGCCCACCTGGGCGAGCAGCTCCGGCGGTTCAAGGACTCCCCGAGCTACTGCGCGGCGCTGCTGGAGAGCGCCGGCGTCGCCGTCGTGCCGGGCACCGACTTCGATCCTGTGGCGGGACACCACTGGGTCCGGCTCAGCCTGGCCCCGGGGGAGGCGGTGGTCGCGGAGGGGCTGCGCCGGATCCTTGCCTTCCAGGCGGAGCAGGTCGAGCCTGCTGCGCAGCCGATCACTCCACGCTGAACTCGATCCGGTGCTGACCCGTGGCGGCGTTCGGGATCGGGTCCCGGCGTTCATCGGTCTGGGTCTCCCCGGCGGCGTTGATCGCGCGGACCGACACCGAGTGCCGTCCGGATTCGACGTCGGCGAAGGTGTGGCGCCACTGCCGCCAGGTGTCGATGTTGACCTCGTCGGCCAGCTCGACGGACTCCCACTCGCCGTCGTCCAGGCGCAGCTCCACGGCTTCGATGCCCTCGTGCTGGGCCCAGGCGCTGCCGGCGACGACGAGCTCCTCGCCGCTGGAGACCCGGGCCAGCGGGCGGGGCACATCGATGCGGGAGGCGACCAGGATCGGTCCCTCGGCGTCCCAGCCGCGGTCGGTCCAGTAGGCGGTCTCCGCGTCGAAGCGAGTGACCTCCAGCTCGGTGACCCATTTGGTGGCCGAGACGTAGCCGTAGAGGCCTGGGACCACCAGCCGGGCCGGGTAGCCGTGCTGGGCGGGCAGCGGCTCGCCGTTCATGCCCACCGCGAGCAGGCAGGCGCGGTCCTCGTCGGTGAGCACCTCCAGCGGGGTCGACGCCGTCCAGCCGTCGATCGACCGGGAGAGCACCATATCGGCCTCGCCCAGCGGACGAGCCCGGGCAAGCAGCTCGCGGATCGGGTAGCCCAGCCAGGTGGCGTTGCCGAGCAGGTCTCCGCCCACCGGGTTCGAGACGCAGGCCAACGTGATGTGGTGCTCCTCGAGCGGCAGGTCGAGCAGCTCGGTCATGTCGATCGTGACCTCTTCCTCGACCAGGCCGTGGATCCGCAGCGTCCAGTCCTGAGGTGAGAGCTCCGGGACCACCAGCGCGGTGTCGATCCGGTAGAAGTCGCTGTTCGGGGTGATGAACGGAGGCACCCCGTCCACGCCGACGCTGGCGCCGGCTGGGATGGCGGGGGCGCGCACCGCGGGAGTGGGCAGCACCAGGCGTGCCGCCGCCTCTCCGGCGCCCACGCCGAAGGCATTGACCGAGCGTCCGAAGGTGATCGAGCCGGCGGCGACGGCGGTCCCCACGGCAGCCAGGCTCAGGAAGCGACGCCGGGAGTGGGCACGCTCGTCCTCGGTGCTGGGACGGCTCGTGCTGGCGCGCCGGGTCCGCGCCGGGCGGTCCCGGTCCACAGGGTCAGCTTGATCCACACGATCCGCCGCCACCGCCCGGGTGAGGCCGGTGGCGGCGCCGCTGAGCAGCAGCAGGCTCAGGAGGCCGAGCCCGGCGCCGATCAGCGTGGGCACCACGTCCAGCGGGGAGCTCTCGGGCCGCAGCAGCACCACGATCAGCAGGACCAGCGCGACGGCGGAGAACAGGATCGCGCCCAGGCGCAGGCTGCGTCGAGCCAGTGCCCCGATCGCGGCGGCCAGGATCATCCCGACCACGCCCATGCTGAGGTAGAGCACCAGCTTGTTGTTGCTGCCGAAGTAGGAGATCGCGAAGTCTTGCAGCCAGCTGGGGGAGAGCGTGATGATCGTGGAGCCCAGCGAGACCAGCGGTGAGGACGCCGGGCCGAAGAGCTGAGAGATCAGATCTGCCACACCGAGGAAGATCGCGGCGGCGAGGACCCCAGCGATCAGGTGCGGTATCACCTGCCGCCGGCGTGTGGGCGGTCGTGAGTGTCCGCGGCCGGTGGTTCCTGGGGTCTCGTGCACTGTCTCGGTCATGTCCTGAGTTCGGAGCGGAAGCGCCTTTGGATGGTCATCGAGCCCAGGTTATAGATCCGCGAGCACCACTGGGTCGCTGGTCGGCTCCTCGGAGCCTCCCGCAGGCTCCACGGTGACCCCGAAGGTCATGTCCTGGGTCATCGGGAGGTCCGTCAGCAGCTCGGTGCTTGCACCGGTCATCAGGCCGGCGCTGCGCGGGCCCTCCTCATCGATCAGCCACAGCTGCATGGTCTGATCCTCGTCGAGCTCGGGCATATCGTGCGGGGTCAGGTGCAGCATCTGCTCGGAGACCGAGTAGGCCAGATTGAGCTGCCCGCCCACGGTCACCTCGGCTTCGATGAAGGCCAGATCCGAGGCGCTGAGCAGCCGCTCAGCACGTTCGCGCTCGGCCTCGGCCACGGTGAGCGAGTCCTCGATCTGGCTGGTGTCCTGCTGCTGGTTGATCAGCGCACCCGCAAGCACGGCGGAGATCAGCAGCAGCGTGGAGGCGGCCAGGGCGAAGAGCGCGGTGCTCGGACGCCGACGGCGAGCCGGGCTCGCGGTGTCATGGGCCGTGGAGCTGGGGCTCTTGGAGCTGGGGGTCGTGGCGTCAGGGGTCGTGTAGCTGGGGGTCGTGGCGTCGATGGCCTTGGAATCAGGGGTCGAGGCGTGAGCGGTCTCAGCCTGGGCAGCGTCGGCGGTATGAGCCGCCCGCTCCGGAACGGCCTGCTGGTGCTGGCGCGGGATGTTCAGGATCGCCGCGGAGGTCTCGGCGCTGGGGGCGATGGCGTCGTCGGTCTCGGCGAGCAGTCCGAGCGTCTCATGGAAGGACGCGACAGCTTCGGCGAAATCGGGGTCGGCGGCTTCGAGGTCAAGGGCCTCGAGCATCTCGGCGTCTGCCAGCGTCCCGAGGGCAAGGCCAGCTGCCAGGTATTCGCGATCGGCGTTCATCCGGCACCTCCTAGCTGGGCCCTCAGTCTTCGCATGCCGTCTCGTATTCTAGATTTCACGGTTCCGAGTGGGACATCAAGTCGCTGCGCGATCTCGGAGTGTGAAAGCTCTTGGTAGTAGGCCATCGCGATGGCGGTGGCCTGCTCTTCGGGAAGGGTCTGCAGCGCGGTCTGCGCGCGGGCCGCCTCCACCTGAGTGAGGACTGTGTCCTGGACGTCGGGCTCCACCACGTGGGCCTCCTTCACCCCTTGGGTGAAGTCTCTGTTCTGCTGGGCCTGTACCGCTCGGACCCGGTCGATCGCGCGGCGCCGACACATGGTGGTCAACCATGCGCGTCCGGTGCCGACCTGCGCGCGGTAGCTGTGACAGTTGACCCAGACCTCGGTGAAGATCTCTTGGAGAACCTCCTCCGCGAGCGATCTGTTCCGCAGCACTCGCAGCGCGGTGGCCAACAGGATCGAACCCTGCTCCCGGTAGAGCTGCTCGAAGGCGAGCTCATCACCCTGCTGAATCTTCAGCAGCAGAGCACCGCAGGGATCCGCGGAGGCATCCACCGGAGCATGCACGCCCTCGGCGGCAGACCCCAGATTTCCTGTCTCATGCATCCCCACAGGATGCCACACCCCGGAGGGTGATCTCTGCATCCAACGGTTCCGGCCGCTGTGTGACCGCAACCGAGGACGGCGGCGTCCGCACCCCAACAGATGGGTGGGTGCCGAGCGCCGCCGTCTTCGATTCAGGCCTGGTCAGGAACGGTCTTCAACGACCGCTCCCAGCGAGGATCACTCCTCGGCAGCTGCCGGCATCAGGACAGCGTCGACCATGTAGACGGTGGCGTTGGCGGTCATCACGCCGCCGCAGACGAGGCCGGCGTCGTCGAAGGTGAGGTCATCGCCCTCGCCCTCGACGGTCACGGTCGCGCCGTTGACGGTCTCGTGCTCACCGGCGATCTCATCGGGGGACAGCTGGCCGGGGATGACGTGGTAGGTCAGCACCTCGGTGAGCATGTCGGCATCCTCGACCACTGCGTTGAGGTCTTCCTCAGGGATCTCGCCGCGAGCGTCATCGGTGGGAGCGATCACGGTGAACTCGTCACCGTTGAGCGTGTCCACCAGGTCGACATCGGGGTTCAGCTCACCGGAGACTGCTGCGGTCAGCGTGGTCAGCATCGGGTTGTTCGAGGCTGCGGTGGCCACTGGATCCTGGGCCATGCCGCCCACGGAGCCCTCACCCTCGGGGACTTCCTCGGCGTATGCCTCACAGGAGGCGCCGACCAGGTTCGCCGCTGGGTCAGATTCGTCCATGGACTCGTCGTCCATGGGCTCCTCTTCCTCCATCGACTCCTCGTCCATGGGCTCTTCCTCAGTGGCCTCGGCGTCGGTGCCCTCGGTCTCTTCGGTCATCTCCTGGTCGGTCTCTTCTGCCGGCTCCGCGCTGTCGCCGCAGGCGCTGAGGCCGAGCAGGGCCACCATGCCGATGCCGAGCAGGGAAGAGGTTTTACGAATCTCGGTCTTCATGACTGAATCTCCTGTTGGTCGCACGTTGGTCTGGTTCACAGCCACTGATCGTGGTGTCGACCAGGCCATGTACGCAGAGTTCGGAGCGAGATCAGGATCGGATGGTGGAATTGCGAAAAATCTTCTGGACCCCACCGATCCGGTTCGGTCTCAGACGCTCGCCTGCTCGGCCTCGGCGAGGATCCGAGCCGCCATCTTCTTGAAGATGATGGCATGGAAGGGGGTCACGCCCAGCCAGTAGGCGCGACCGGCAAGGCCGCGGGGGAAGAAGATCGCGCGCTGCCGGTAGCGGGAACCGGTTCCCTCCGGCTCCACCACGAACTCCAGCCATGCCTGCCCCGGCACCTTCATCTCGGCGCGCAGGCGCAGCAGCCGGCCGCGTTCCAGATCCTCCACGCGCCACCAGTCCAGGGTGTCGCCCAGCGCGAGCTGACCCCGGCTGCGCCGGCCACGTCCCATGCCCACGCCGCCGACCAGCTTGTCGGCGAGGCCGCGCAGCGCCCAGGCGCGGGAGAGCGAGAAGTATCCGGTCTCCCCGCCGATGCCCTCGATGACCGCGAAGACCGCTTCGGGGGAGGCGGTGGAGATCCGCTCGCGCTCGTCGACCAGCACCGAGCGTCCGGTCCATTCCGGGTCCGAGGGCAGGGACTCCGAGGGCACGTCCAGCGGATGGGCCGCGGCCCAGGTGGTCTCCACCCGATCGGCGGAGATCTTGTCCAGGGCGAGCCGCACCGAGGTCTCGTAGTCGGTGAGTCCTCCCTCGGGCGGGGCGATGATCTCGTCGATGATCTGGTCCTTGACCACGCAGTCGTGCTGCAGCGACTCCACCAGTGGGATCGCCAGGGTGCGCGGGATCGGGGTGACCAGGTTGACCCACTGGGCGGCGAGCCAGGGAGTGAGCACCGGGAGCGCGATCACCCGGGGCTCGTTGAGCTCCGCGGTGCGGGCGTAGATCTTCATCAGCTGCGCGTAGCTGTGCACATCGGGTCCGCCGATGTCGGCCCGGACGCTGGAGCTCAGCTCGATGTCCATCGCGCGGGTCAGGTAGTGCAGCGCGTCGCGCACCGCGATGGGCTGGATCTGGTTGAGCACCCACTTTGGTGCCGGCATGACCGGGAGCACGTCGGTGAGGTGGCGGATCATCTCGAAGCTGGCGGAGCCGGAGCCGATCACCAGCCCGGCCTGCAGGGTCAGGGTCGGCACGCCGCTGGACTCCAGCACCTCGCCGACATGGACCCTGGAGCGCAGGTGGGCGCTGAGCTCACCTTCGGCGGTGTCCGGGTGCAGGCCGGCCAGGTAGACGATATGGTCGACGCCGGCGTTCTTGGCCGCGCTGCCCAGCACCTCGGCGCAGCGTTCGTCGAGCTCCTCGAAGCTGCGGTCCGAGGTCATCGAGTGGACCAGGTAATACGCGGTGTCGGCGCCCTCGCAGAGCTCCCGGGCCGCCTCGGGGTCGGTGAGATCACCTTCGACGACGGTGACCTCGTCTCGCCAGGGAACGTCGCGCAGCGCCTCGGCGCGCCGCGTGAGCACTCGGACCTCGTGTCCTGCGCGGAGCAGCTGGGGCACCAGCCGTCCTCCGATATATCCAGTTGCTCCGGTCACCGCTGCTGTTGCCATCTGGCCCACGTCCTCGCTCGAAGATCTGCGCGGCGTCATCGGCGTGCTGGCCGTGCCGCGGCACGTAGCGGTCAATCTAACATCGTCCTCTGCGCGGACTCTGTGTAAGTCCTCTGCGAGTCAGCTCCTCGTGGGGGTCACGTCTTATCCGCGCTGCGAGTGTGACGGGTCCCGCACACGAGGCGCTTCAGTAGATATGCTCGATCCATGACCTCAGGCTCGTCCTCGACGCAGGAACACGTAGTCCTTCTCTCGGAGGTCGGAGCGCCGGTGGGCTCCGCCCTCAAGGCCACGGTGCACACCTTCGACACCCCGCTGCATCTAGGGTTCTCCTGTTACCTCTTTGACACCTCGGGCCGGCTGCTGCTCACCCGCCGGGCCCTGTCGAAGACCACCTGGCCCGGTGTCTGGACCAACAGCTTCTGCGGACACCCCGGCCCGCAGGAGGAGCTCACCGAGGCGGTCCGCCGCAGGGCCCGCCAGGAGCTCGGCGCGGAGCTGACCGAGATCCGCGCGACGCTGCCGGAGTTCCGGTACCGCGCGGTGGATGCCAGCGGCGTCGTGGAGAACGAGATCTGCCCGGTCTTCACCGCGGTCCTGACCTCGGAGCTTGCCCCGGTGGAGGATGAGGTCAGCCAGTGGCAGTGGGCTGACCTGGACGCGGTCAAGCGCGCCGTGGCGGGTGCGCCCTTCGCGTTCAGCCCCTGGATGGTCGAGCAGCTCGAGGCCATGGCGGCGCTCGGCGGCTCGGAGCAGCGCGGCTGGAGCGCCCCCGCGTGAGCGCACCCACCGACCCGGCAGAGCACTTCACCTCCACCGCGCGCGCCGCGGCAGACCGGGTGATCTCCTCGTACTCCACCTCCTTCGGACTGGCCACCCGGCTGCTGGGCCCGCGCCACCGCAGCCATGTGCGCAGCATCTACGCCCTGGTCCGGGTCGCCGACGAGGTCGTCGACGGCGCCGCCAGCGCGGCCGGACTGGACCCGGCACAGAAGGCCGAGGCGCTCGAGCGCTACGCCGAGGAGACCCGACGCGCGCTGAGCCGTGGCTACAGCACCGACCTGGTGGTCCATGCCTTCGCGCGCACCGCCATCGAGTCCCAGATCGGGTTGGATCTGATCGACCCGTTCTTCGACTCGATGCGCGCCGATCTCGAGCCCGCCGCCTATGGCGCCGCCGAGCACGCGGACTACGTGTACGGCTCCGCCGAGGTGATCGGGCTGATGTGCCTGCAGGTGTTCCTGCGCGAGGAGCGGCGCAGCGCAGCCGAACGCGAGACCCTCATCAGCGGTGCACGCGCGCTGGGCGCGGCGTTCCAGAACATCAACTTCCTGCGCGACCTCGCCGAGGACACCGATGAGCTGGGCCGAGACTATCTGGGCGGCGGCGAGGGACTCACCGAGGAACAATGCCAAGCCTGGGTGGACACTGTGCGCATGCAGCTCGCCGAGGCCCGGGCCGCGATGCCGCTGCTCCCGCGCGACGCGCGCACCGCGGTGCGCAGCGCCTGTGCGCTCTTCGAGGCGCTCTTGGAGAAGATCGCCTCGACCCCGGTGCAGGAGCTCTACCACTCACGGGTCCGGGTCTCCAACGCCTGCAAAGCAGGACTGGCCGCCCGGGCCGCCCTGACCACCCGACTGGAGACCCACTGATGCCACGCACCATAGTGATCGGCGCCGGAGTCGCCGGACTCGCCAGCGCCGCGCTGCTGGCCCGAGAGGGCCATGACGTCCTGGTCCTGGAGAAGGGACCCCGCACCGGCGGCCGCGCCGGGATGCTGGCCGAGGACGGATTCCAGTTCGACACCGGCCCGTCCTGGTACCTGATGCCTTCGGTGTTCGAGCACTTCTATCACCTGATGGGCACGACGGCGGCGGAGCAGCTCACCCTGGTGGACCTGGACCCCGCGTACAGGGTCTACTCCGAGCCTGAACCCGGCCAGGCGCCGCCGGCCCCGGTGGACCTGCCCAAGGGCGCGGACCGGGTGCGGGCGCTCTTCGAGGAGCTGGAGCCCGGCAGCGGTCCGGCCCTGGACAAATACATCGCCTCGGCCAAGCGCACCACCGAGATCGCCGAGCGACGCTTCCTCTACAACCCGTTCAAACGACTGAACAACCTGGCAGTGCCCGAGGTGCTCAAATCCGCTCCGGAGCTGGCCCAGCTGCTGCTGACCTCGCTGGAGCGCTTCGTGCAGCGCCGGTTCAAGCACCCGGTGCTGCGCCAGATCCTGGGCTACCCGGCGGTCTTCCTGGGCACTCGCCCGCAGGACGCGCCGGCGATGTACCACCTGATGAGCGCCCTGGACCTCGACGACGGCGTGCGCTACCCGATGGGTGGATTCTGGGAGGTCCTCGCGAGCTTCCGACGGCTGGCCGAAGGTGCCGGGGCGCAGATCACCACCGGGGCAGAGGTCACCGAGATCCTCACGGAAGCAGACCCTCGATCCGCATCCGGGTCCCGCCTCGGCTCCAGGTTCAAGACCGGCCGGCAGCGCGTGGCCACCGGCGTGCGCTGGCGCGACGCCGCGGGCCGGGTGCACACCGAGCACGCCGATCATGTGGTCTCCGCCGCGGATCTGCACCACACCGAGACCAGGCTGCTCTCCGAGGCGGACCGCAGCTACCCCGAGGGCTGGTGGGAGAAGGTCACTTCCGGTCCCGGCGCGGTCCTGGTGATGCTCGGCGTGCGTGGAGAGCTCCCGGAGCTCGCGCATCACTCGCTGTTCTTCACCCGGGACTGGACCGCGAACTTCGAGTCCATCTTCGGGGCGAACCCCTCCGTCCCGACCCCGGCCTCCTCCTACGTCTGTCGGGCCAGCGCGAGCGAGCCGGGCCTGGCGCCGGAGGGTCACGAGAACCTCTTCGTGCTGATCCCGGTCCCGGCGGATGTCTCCCTGGGAGCCGGTGGCCGCGACGGTGCCGGGGACCCGGCCGTCGAGGCCATCGCGCAGGCCGCCATCGCGCAGATCGGGGGCTGGGCCGGGATCGAGGACTTCGAAGACCGGATCGTGCTGCGCGAGACCATCGGGCCGGCCGACTTCGCGGCCGACTACAACTCCTGGCGGGGTTCGGTGCTCGGCCAGGCCCACACGCTGCGGCAGTCCGCGATGTTCCGCCCGCAGAACGTCTCACCGAAGGTGCGCGGGCTCTACTACGCCGGGGGCACCGTGGCTCCCGGGATCGGTGTACCGATGTGTCTGATCAGCGCGGAGCTGGTGCTCAAGCACATGCGCCGGGACTACAGCGCCGGTCCGCTGAGCCCTGAGTCGATGGGTGCTGGCACGGTCAGGAAGGCGGGCTGAGCGAGCGTGTCTTTCCTGTATCTCGCCGGGCTGCTGCTGGCGGCCTGCTGCATGCTGCTCATCGATCGGCGCTTCCGGCTCTTCTTCTTCGCTGACCCGAAGGTGGCCGCGGCGGTGACCCTGCTCGGCGTCGTCTTCTTCCTGCTCTGGGACGTCGCCGGCATCGGGCTGGGGATCTTCCTGATGGGTGAGAGCCGCTACCTCACCGGCGTCGTGCTCGGACCTGAGATGCCGCTGGAGGAACCGGTGTTCCTGGCGTTTCTGAGCCTGTGCACCATGATCCTCTACACCGGGGCCGCGAAGCTGCTGCGGCACAGGGCCGAGCTTGCCCGTTCGGGCGCACGTGCTGCAGGGGGTTCCTAGATGGCGTACCTCTGGCTGAGCCTGGCCTTCATGGTCCCCGCGGTGCTTGCCGCGGTGCTGCTGCGCGCAAGCATCCATTGGGGTGCGGTGGCGCTGAGCACCGTCGTGCTGCTGAGTCTCACCGCGGTCTTCGACAATGTGATCATCGGGCTGGACATCGTGCGCTACGGCCACGAGCACCTGATGGGCCTCTACCTGGGCCTCGCGCCGCTGGAGGACTTCAGCTATCCGCTGGCCGGGGTGCTGCTGCTGCCTGCCGCCTGGCACCTGCTGCGCCGGCGCCGGCCCACGGAGCCCGGTCGCGGTGCTGAGCCCGTCGCCGAGCGGGTGACTGATTGAGCCTTATCCGTCAGCTTCTGCTCTCCTCGCGTCCCTTCAGCTGGATCAACACCGCTTTTCCCTTCGCCGCCGCGTATCTCTTCGCCGTGCGGGAGATCGACTGGGTGCTCCTGCTCGGCGCACTGTTCTTCCTGGTCCCCTACAACGTGGCGATGTACGGGATCAACGATGTCTTCGACTACGAATCCGACCTGCGCAATCCGCGCAAGGGCGGCATCGAGGGTGCGCTGCTGCATCCCTCGCTGCACGCGCCCGTGCTGTGGATCTCGGTGCTGAGCACGGTGCCGCCGGCGCTGCTGCTGATGCTCGGCGGCGGCCCCGCCACCTGGGTGGCGATGCTGGTGAGCCTGTTCGCAGTCGCCGCCTACTCGGTGAAGGGGCTGCGCTTCAAGGAACGCCCGTTCCTTGACTCGCTGACCTCCAGCACCCACTTCGTCAGCCCCGCCGTGGTCGGGTTCGCGCTGGCCCATGACCGGTTCGGCTTCACTCCCGGGCCCACGGTGATGATCATCCTGGGAGCCTTCTTCCTATGGGGGATGGCCGCCCACGCCTTCGGCGCGGTCCAGGACGTGGTGCCGGACCGTGAGGCCGGGATCTCCTCGGTGGCCACCGCGATCGGGGCCCGCTCCACCGTGCGGATGGCGGTGCTGCTGTGGGCCGCAGCGGGGGCGCTGCTGCTCCTGGGTCACTGGCCCACCCCGCTGGCCGCGCTGCTGGTGATCCCCTACATCGCCATCTCGCTGCCCTGGTTCAACGTGACCGACGAGACCTCCGCCGCGGTGAACTCCTCCTGGCGACGGTTCATCTGGCTGAACTACGGCTGCGGCCTCCTGGCCACCCTGATGCTGTTCTGGATCTGGTGAGGCTGCACGCGGGGAGCTGCGCGCGTTGATTCTGCACCCTGGGGAGCTGCGCGCCGTGACGCCGCTCAGTGCGACGCGTTGACCATCCAGGGGACCCCGAACTTGTCGGTGAGCATCCCGAAGCTGTCGCCCCAGGGTGACTTGGCCAGCGGCTCGGTGATCTGCGCGCCCTCGGAGAGCTTCTCCCACCACTGCACCAGGGTTCTATGCTCGGCGTCGTCGGCTCCGCTGTTGCTCAGCGACACCGTGCCCAGCACGCTGGACATGCCTGGAGGCGCGTCGGCCGCCATCATGTGGATGCCCCGATCGAGAAACAGCGACCCGTGCATGATCAGGTCCTTGGTCTCATCCTCGGCGCCCATGCCCTCGGCGTAGGTCATCATCCCGACCTCGCCGCCGAAGACCGTGTGGTAGTACTCCAGCGCTTGGCGGGCGGTTCCGGGAAACTGCAGGTAGGGGGTCAGGCCGATGGTCATGGTGAGCCTTCCGTGGTCGATCTCAGCGGGACCTCGCCATTCTGACCTGGGATCGAGCGCGGGGGAAGACCTGGGCGCCCGGCGACCGCAGCTCCGCGGCCAGACCGGCTTCCGCGGTGCTTCAGCTCTCGCACTGCCGGATGACCCGCGCGGGGTTGCCCACGGCCACGGAGTTCGCAGGAATATCGCGGGTCACCACGGCGCCTGCTCCGATCACGGCGTTGCGACCGATGGTGACTCCGGGGCAGACGATGACGCCGCCGCCGAGCCACACATTCTCCTCCAGGGTGATCGGCTCCGCTGACTCCCACTTCTGCTGTCGCGGGCCCGGCTCTACCGGGTGGATCGGGGTCAGCAGCTGCACATTGGGCCCCAGCAGGCAGTCGGCTCCGATCCGGATGGGGGCGACGTCAAGAGCCACCAGGCCGGTGTTGATGAAGACCCGGTCGCCGATGGAGATATGCGCCCCGTAGTCCACCGAGAACGGGGCGCGGATCGCCACGTCGTCACCGAGCTCACCGATCAGCTGTGGCAGCAGCGCGGCGGCAGCGTCGTCCTCGCCCTGGGCCGCGGCCTGGTTGTAGCGGTGAGCCAGCCGATGAGCCGCCGAGGCCCGCTCGAGGATCTCCGCATCGGCCCGGTACCAGTGCCCGTCGCGCAGACGCTGATACTGGGTCCGGTGGTCATCGGCGAAGGCCCCGTGATCGAAGGCTTCCTGATCGAAGGCTCCGTCATCAAAAGCTTTGCGGCCCATGGGGCGCCTAGCGGCCGAACTGCTCGGCCAGCGCGGCTGCCAGGCCGGTGTATCCGCCGGGGGTCAGCTGGGCCAGTCGGGCCTCGGCCTCCTTGCTCAGTCCGAGTCCGGTGACGAACTCCTTGAGCTTCTCCGCATCCACCCGGCGGCCGCGGGTCAGCTCCTTGAGCCGCTCGTACGGGTTCTCCATGGATTCCACGCCCGCGATCGCCTCGGCGCGCATCACGGTCTGGATCGCCTCGCCGAGGACCTCCCAGTTCGCGTCGAGATCCGCCGCGATGACCTCGGCGGCGACGTCGAGCTGGTTGAGCCCCTTGCTCATATTGCTCAGCGCCAGCACCGAGTGGCCCATCGCGGTGCCGATGTTGCGCTGGCCGGAGGAGTCGGTGAGATCGCGCTGCCAGCGGGACTCCACCAGGGTGGCGCCCAGCGCGTCGAGCAGCGCGTTGGAGATCTCCAGGTTGGCCTCGGCGTTCTCGAAGCGGATCGGGTTGACCTTGTGCGGCATCGTGGAGGAGCCGGTGGCTCCGGCCACCGGGATCTGCCGGAAGAACCCGATGGAGATGTAGCTCCAGACGTCCACGCAGAGCCCGTGCAGGATCCGGTTGAACCGGGCCATATCGGAGTAGAGCTCGGCCTGGTAGTCGTGGGACTCGATCTGGGTGGTCAGCGGGTTGAAGGTCAGGCCCAGCTTCTCCACGAAGCGCTGCGCCAGCCCGGGCCAGTCGGCCTCGGGGGCAGCGGCCAGGTGCGCGGCGTAGGTGCCGGTGGCGCCGTTGATCTTGCCCAGGAACTCCTGTGACTCGATCCGGCGCAGCTGGCGGCGCAGCCGGTGCACGAAGACCGCGACCTCCTTGCCCAGCGTGGTCGGGGTGGCCGGCTGTCCGTGGGTGCGCGAGAGCATCGGCACCTCGGCGGCGTCCTGGGCCAGCGTCGCCAGCCCCTCCAGGGTGGTGCGAGCCGCGGGCAGCCAGACCTCGGCCACGGCGTCGCGGATCCCCAGCGCATAGGACAGGTTGTTGATGTCCTCACTGGTGCAGGCGAAGTGCACCAGTGGGGTGAGCTCGCTCAGCCCCAGCCCCTCGAGCCGGCGCGCGATGAAGTACTCCACCGCCTTCACGTCATGGTGGGTCTGCGCCTCGATGGCGCCCAGCTCTTCGAGCTGCGCCGTGCCGAATTCGGTGACGATTCCGCGCAGCCCGCTGACCTGCTCCTCGGTGAGCGCGGGGAGCCCGGGAAGCACCTGCTCGGCGCAGAGGTGGATGAACCATTCGACCTCCACATGGATGCGATGCCGGTTCAGCGCCGCCTCGGAGAGGTGATCCACCAGCGGCGCCACGGCGCCGCGGTAGCGGCCGTCCAGGGCGCCCAGTGCGATCTGCGGCTGCGCGTCAGCGAGCCGGACGCGGGTCGGAGAGACGGTGGACGCAGCGGAATCAATGGAATGGGCCATGGCCTCGATTCTTTCATGAGTTTTCCCCAGCACCGGCGAGGACGATGCCGCCCGCCCGGGTACTCCACCCTCTGCGCGAACCGCCGGCGCACCCGGGTGCGGGTGCCTAGATTGATCATCGTCAGCTGGTTCCTGGCCGGTCCAGCACCGGATCACCGCGCAACCGGCCCTGGCAGAACAAGGAGTGAGCACCCATGGTCTTCTCCCGGGCCGCCGCGCAGTTCGATGAGGCCGCGCAGCACTATGAGCAGGCGGCGCTGCGGCTGGACGCCGTGGCGCAGCGGGCCGAGGAGTGTGTGCAGGCGGTCCTGACCGGAGGCGAGGAGGTCCAGTGGCATTCGCCCGCCGGCCAGGCCTTCATCGCCGTGACCTTCCACCACGTTGCGCAATGTCGCAGTCGGCAGTCGAGGATCTTCGAGATCTCGGCCAGCGCCAGGCTCATCGCGGCAGATCTGCGCCAGCAGGCAGATCAGGCGCGGGTGCTGGCGGCGGCGCTGGATACGACGGGGGTCGTGGCGGGGGTGGCTGCAGGGGCGGTGGCAGGGGTTGTTGTGGACGCCGCGGATGCCGCCCTCGCGGGGGTGCCGGCGGTCGGCGGTGAACGTGCAGCCCGGGCTCTGGTGCTCGGCGCGCGAGAGGCCTCGGAGAGCGCCGAGGGCTTTCTGCGGTTCGTGCAGTCCCACGGCGGGCTTCCGCTGGCCCGCCTGGCGGCGGCACAGGGGTGAGCGTTGATGTTCGTCATCACCGAGGATCACTACGGCGAGCCCGCCCCGCGCAGGTACACCGTGCAGGCCCACGGAGGTCCCACCGAGCTGAACCTGGTGCTCGAGAGCCTGCAGGTCGCGGCCGCGAGCCTGAGCCGCGCCGAGGCCCTCACGGAGGAGCAGGGCCGCGCGCTCAGCGGCATCACCACCGAGCTGTTCGGCTCGGTCGCCGGGCTCGCGCTGCATTTCAGGATCCCGCTGCTGGGGGCGCAGCTCGGGATCAGCCTGGCCGAGACCTCGGTGGCGGCCTGGGCCATGGGAGAGACGGCGCGCGCCGTGCGCATCGCGCATGGGCGCTACCGGGAGACCGAGGCGCTGCTGAGACAATCGATGGGCGCCGCCAGACACCTGGGGCAGTATCCGCAGATCCAGCCACACCTGCTGGACCCCCAGGGGGACAAGGCACTCGCCGATGCCTGGGGCCGCACCGCTCTGGTGAACCTGGGTCAGGGGTTCGCGCTGCTGCTGAAGCTGCTCGCCAGGAAGCAGCCGGTGCTGCGGTCCTCCCAGGAGGCCTTGGGACTGGTGCATCAGTCGCTGCTGGAGAAGGCCCGCCGGATCTCGCGCGGGAGCAGGCAGCGGCTGAGCCGGGAGACTCGAGCCCTGGCGGCGACCGAGGTGGACACGCTCGGTGAGCACCTGCAGGCGCAGGCAGAGGTCGCAGAGCTGGGAGACTTCAGCATCTCCTCCCGACCCCAGCCCGGGGCGCCCGCCCGACACCTCATCCACCTCCCAGGCCTGGAGCTTCCCGAGGTCTTCAGGACATCGACCGGGAAGATCTGGCACAGGGGGAGCTGGATCTGAGCGCGGGGCGCGGACTCAACAGCCTGCTGGACGCCGGAACCAATGGTTCGGCACACCTGCAGGAGGTGATCGATCAGGCGCTGCAGGACTCCGGGGCCCAGCCAGGGGACGAGCTGGTCATCACCGGGTACTCCCTGGGTGGGCTGCATGCGCGCAACATCGCCGCCGGCGGCAGGCTGGCCAGCAAATACCGGATCTCGCAGGTCGCCACCGTGGCGGCCCCGGCGCGAGAAGGCCCGACGCTGCCCGGGATCAGGACCACCAGCTTCCAGGACGCCAATGACCCGGTCCCGAAGCTGCTGGGCGCATCGAGCGAGCTCTCGGCGGATCGGGTCCAGATCACCTATGAGCATCAGGACCCGCAGGCCGAACCCCGGGGAGTCTTCGGCGCCAGCCACGACTACGCGCACAACATCGAGGCCATCCGGATCCTCGAGGCCCAGGAGTCACAACACCTGGATGCGGGTCAGCGCGTCCACCTCGCGGAGCTCAACGACTCGCTGCGTGGAGACCACGGGGCCACGGTCTATTCCACCGAATGGGACTCCAAGGGGGTGGACGAGCTCGAGGAGGTCATCGCGGAGCTGGCCGGAGGCCTGGATCAGCTCCCTGCGGGAGGCGGATCAGGTTTCGAGCGGGCGCAGGATGAAACGGTTGAGCAGCGCTGAGACCAGGGCCACCACGATCGACCCCAGCACTGCGCTCCAGAAGAAGTCCTCGACCACGAAGTGCACCGGGGTCCAGGAGGTCAGCCAGGCGGTGAGCACCAGCATGCCCGCATTGATGACCACAGCGAACAGGCCCAGGGTCAGGCAGGTGATCGGCAGTGAGAGCAGCGAGATGATCGGCTTGATGACCACATTGACCAGACCGAAGACGGCTCCCACGAAGAGGAAGGCGAGGATCGTCGCCCCGGTGCCCTGTTCGGCGCCGTCCATGTAGATGCCGGGAACGAGAAAGGCCGCTGCGGCGAGGGCCAGGGCATTCAGAATAATTGCCAGTAGGATTCTCACGATGACTATGTTCTCACGCGCCGGGTCGATCACCCCACGGGAAAGCGTCAGCCTTCTGCCCGCCTATGCCGCAGGCAAGCCGCCGCAGGCGGCCGAAGGACTCACGCCGTATAAGCTCTCTTCCAACGAGAATCCCCTGGGGCCGGTCCCCGAGGTGGCTCAAGCGATGGCCGCAGTGGACACGCTGCACCGCTACCCCCACCCCAACGCCGAGAACCTGCGCGCCGGGCTCGCGAAGCTCCTGGACGTCCCGGTGGAAGACATCGTCGCCGGCACCGGCAGCCTCGGGGCGCTGACCCAGATCATCAACGCCTTCGCCGGATCCAACAGCGACGGCAGCCAGGACGAGGTCATCTACGCCTGGCGCTCCTTTGAGGCCTACCCGATCGTGGTGCGCACCGCCGGCGCGAAGGACGTCACGGTCCCGGTGCTCGAAGACGGGCGACACGACCTCGAGGCGATGCTCGCAGCGATCACCGAGAAGACCAAGGTGCTGATGCTGTGCACCCCGAACAACCCCACCGGCCCGGCGCTGCGGCACCGCGAGGTCGAGGCGTTCCTGGCCAAGGTGCCCGGCGACGTCGTCGTGGTCATCGATGAGGCCTACCAGGAGTTCGTCCGCACCGAGGATC
Organism: Nesterenkonia sp. AN1; assembly: GCF_000582475.1. Classification (NCBI taxonomy): domain Bacteria; kingdom Bacillati; phylum Actinomycetota; class Actinomycetes; order Micrococcales; family Micrococcaceae; genus Nesterenkonia; species Nesterenkonia sp. AN1. Next base: position 63,828 of record NZ_JEMO01000006.1, on the reverse strand, counting down.
CGCTGGACGCGCTTGCGCTGTACCGGAAGCACCCCAATGTGGCGGTTCTGCGGACCTTCTCGAAGGCGCACGGCCTGGCTGCCCTGCGCGTCGGCTACTCGATCGCCGGCGCGGAGATCACCCGCCACCTGCGGGTGGTCGCGGCACCCTTCAGCGTGTCCACCGTGGCCGAAGTCGCGGCGCTGGCCTCGCTGCAACATCTCGATCAGGTCCTTGAGCGGGTGGACTCCCTGGTCGCCGAGCGCGAACGGGTCACTGCGGCGCTGACCGAGGCCGGCTGGACGATCCCCGAGGCCCAGGGCAACTTCGTCTGGCTTCCGCTGAAGGAGCAGACCACCGCCTTCGCCGAGGCGGCCGGGCTCCAGGCGCTGGCGGTCCGTGGCTTCAACGGTGAGGGTGTGCGGGTCACGATCGGTGAGGTCGAGGCCAATGATCGGTTCATCGAGTTGTGCCGGACCTACAGATTCCCAGCCTGAGTCGAGCTGACACAATAAGCGATGGCCGTCCTGCTCGCAGGGCGTCGATCAGCGGTGCCGTCGGAGAGGATCACACTGTGGAGCCAGAAGAGGTGCAGCCCGTCCAGCTGCTCACCCCGGAGGGGAAGCTCACCGAGAACGAGGTCTACAGCCCGTTCATCGCGGAGCTGAGCGCGGAGAAGCTGCGCGAGCTCTATCGCTATATGGCGATGGAGCGCAGGCTCGACGCCGAGGCCACCTCGCTGCAGCGCCAGGGGCAGCTTGCGCTCTGGGCGCCGGCGCTGGGCCAGGAGGCCGCCCAGGTGGGCACCATCGCGGCGATCAAGTCCTCCGACATGGTGTTCCCCACCTACCGCGAGCACGCCATGGCGCTCTACCGCGGAATCTCCCCCGAGGAGCTGCTGACCATGTTCCGGGCCACCCGGCACACCGGCTGGGACCCGCGCGAGCACAACTTCCACGTCTACACCCTGGTGCTGGCCGCGCAGACCCTGCACGCCGCCGGCTGGGCCATGGGCATCAACCAGGACCTGCGGACGGAGAGCGTGCCCCGGGACCGCGCCGAGGATGAGATCGTCGTGGCCTGCATCGGCGACGGTGCCACCAGCCAGGGCGACGCCCACGAATCCATGGTCTTCGCCGCCTCCTATGAGCTGCCGCTGCTCTACTTCATCCAGAACAACCACTGGGCGATCTCGGTGCCCACCCGCACTCAGTCCCGCGGGCCGCTGGTCAACCGCGCCAAGGGCTACGGGTTCGAAGGCGTGCGGGTCGACGGCAACGATGTGCTCGCCAGCTACGCCGTGGCGGCCAAGCTCTCCGGTGAGATCCGGGCCGGCAACGGGCCCAAGCTCATCGAGTCCGTCACCTACCGGATGGGCGCCCACACCACCGCCGATGACCCCACCAAGTACCGCAGCTCCGAGGAGGAGGAGCTCTGGAAGGGCCGCGACCCGATCCAGCGCTACCGCTCCTGGCTCAGCTCCGCAGGCCACGCTGATGAGGACTTCTTCGCCGAGGTCGACGCCGAGTACAAGGACCTCGCCGCGGACATGCGCAAGTCCGTGCTGGCCATGGAGCCGATCGACCTGGACCGGGTCTTTGACACCGTGTACTCGGAGCCGCACCGCCAGGTGGAGACCGAGAAGGCCTGGCTGAAGGACTACGAAGCAGGATTCGCGGAAGAGCAGACGGAGGCGGGCACCGCAGGATGAGCGCGATCAAAGAGATGGTCATGGCCAAGGCGATCACCGCGGCCCTGCGCGATGAGCTCGCCGCCGACCAGAAGACGCTGCTCATCGGCGAGGACATCGGCGCGCTCGGCGGAGTCTTCCGGGTCACCGAGGGGCTGCAGGCCGAGTTCGGCACCCACCGGGTGATCGACTCCCCGCTGGCGGAGTCCGGCATCGTCGGGACCAGCATCGGCATGGCGATGCGCGGCTACCGGCCGGTGGCCGAGATCCAGTTCGACGGCTTCGTCTTCCCGGCGTTCAACCAGATCACCACCCAGCTGGCCAAGATGCACAACCGCACCGACGGCCGGGTGAAGGTCCCGGTGACGATCCGACTGCCCTACGGCGGGCACATCGGGTCGATCGAGCACCATTCCGAATCCCCCGAGGCGCTCTTCGCGCACACCGCCGGACTGCGCATCCTGGCCCCGTCGAACCCGCAGGACGCCTACTGGATGACCCGCCAGGCGATCGTCAGCGATGACCCGGTGATCATCCTCGAGCCGAAGCGCCGCTACTGGCTCAAGGGGAAGGTCGACCTCCAGAACCCGGCGCCGGACGCGTTCCGCGCCCAGGTCCTCCGCGGGGGCACCGACGCCACCATCGCCACCTACGGCCCGCTGGTTCCGGTGGCGCTGGCCGCCGCCGAGGCCGCCCGTGCCGAGAGCCGCAGCATCGAAGTGGTGGACATTCGCTCGATCAGCCCGCTCGACGACGAGACCATCGCGCGCTCCGCGGCGAAGACCCAGCGGCTCATCGTCGCCCACGAGGCGCCGACCTTCGGCGGAATCGGCGGCGAGATCGCCGCACGGGTCGCCGAACGGGCGCACCACCGGCTGCTGGCCCCGGTGCTGCGCGTGGGCGGATTCCATATGCCGTATCCACCGTCAGCCCAAGAGCACCGGTACCTTCCGGACATCGATCGGATGCTCGAAGCCGTGGACCGCAGCTTCAGCTACCAGAGGAGTGCCTGAGCATGGCTGAGACCTTCAACCTTCCCGACGTCGGCGAGGGCCTGACCGAGGCCGAGGTCGTCACCTGGCGCACCACCGTGGGTGCGACCGTCGAGGTCAACGACATCGTGGTCGAGATCGAGACCGCCAAATCGCTGGTCGAGCTGCCGGTGCCCTTCGCCGGCGTGGTCACTGAGCTGCTTGCCGCAGAGGGCGAGACGCTCGAGGTGGGGGCGCCGCTGATCCGGATCGCCGCCGAGGGCGAAGCGACGCCAGACGCCGGTTCCGCCCCGGAGGCGACTTCCGAGCCCGTGACGCAGGAGCCCGCCGAGCCGCCCGTCGCCGAGGAGAAGCCGGGCCGCTCACGCTCGGGCCGGGCGAAGAAGTCCGCCGCCCAGAAGCGCGAGGGCGCCGATCGAGGCTCCGCCGCCCGGGAGGCCCACGGAGAGCCCTGGCGCCAGAACGAGGCCCTGGTCGGCTCCGGCCCCAAGGCGGACTCCGCCGTGCGCCGCACACGCACCCGGTCCACCGCTCCTGACCTGGTGGACCTGGAGGGCCTCGATATCGCGGCCCCGGCACCCGCCGGCGGCGGCTACACCGACATCGCGACATCGTCGCCAGGGCCAGCCCTCCGGTGCGGGCCCTGGCCAAGCGGCTCGGCGTCGCCGTCTGGGAGCTCGTCGGCTCCGGACGCAACGGGCAGATCACCCGGGACGACGTGGAGCGTCAGGCGAAGCAGAAGCTGGAACAGCGCGCCTCCGGCCAGGTCCCCGCCCCCGGGGCGCCTGCTCCAGCGCGGCGCAAGACCACCCCGGAGGAGGCGGGCCTGCTCTATGACGGGCCCCGCGAGGAGAACATCCAGGTCCGTGGCGTGCGCAAGGCCACTGCGCGCAACGTGACCGCCTCGGCGACCACCGTGCCGCATGTCTCGGTGTTCAAGGAGGTCGATGTCACCCGCACCATGGAGCTGCGCCAGGTGCTGAAGAACGACCCCTCCTACGCAGGGCTCAGCGTGTCCCCGATGCTCTTCGCGGCCAAGGCGATCATCTGGGCGGCGCGACGCAATCCGCAGGTCAACGCCACCTGGCATGACACGCACTACACCTTGCGGAACTACCTGAACCTCGGGGTCGCCGCCGCGACCCCGCGTGGGCTGGTGGTGCCGGTGATCCACGAGGCCCATGCCTTCAACACCCGCGGCCTGGCCGCGGCGCTGACCCAGCTGACCAGCGACGCCCGCGAAGGCCGGACCACTCCGGGGGAGATGCAGGGCGGCACCGTCTCGATCACCAACATCGGCAGCCTGGGGCTGGACAGCGGAACCCCGATCCTCCCCCCGGGCCAGGCCTCGATCGTGGCGCTCGGCGCGGTGCGGAAGAAGCCCTGGGTCGTGGAGGGGCAGATCGTGCCGCGCGATGTCATGGTGATCGGCGGTTCCTTCGATCATCGGCTGATCGACGGCGATCTCGCCGGTCGGTTCATCTCTGACGTCGCCGCGGTCATGGAGCAGCCAGGCCTGCTGATCGACTAGCGGGTGATCTCCACGATCTCCAGGGGCTCCCGGTCCGCCGGAAGCCCGAACAGCTCGGCCAGCGGCTCCGCGTCCACGGTGACCTCGCTGGAGCTGGCCCCGGTCGCGACTCGGGCCGTGGTCTCGATCTGGGTCAGGATCTGCCAGGACTGACATTCCCCCTCGCTGACCGGCTCGCCGCTCAGGGCCACGCGCACCAGATCGCCTTCAACCTCCACCGAGTCCACGCTGAGATCCTCGGAGGCGGCGAGCGGGTTCAGGAACGCCGGTGAGCCGTGGGAGGAGAGCTGGTCATCGATCAGGAACTCCAGGGCCGCCGTCGCGGGGTCCTCGGTGACCATCGGCACGGATCGGACCACCGAGACGGTGTCGTCGCAGCCGAAGGGCGCGGTCCTGGCGATCTCGATCTCCTGCGCCACGGCGCCCTCGGAGGTCTCCTCCACCGGGCTGCCAGGGGCCTGTTCGTCCTCCAGGGTGCCATTCCCGCCCAGTGGAGCCGCCTGAGCCTGCCCGTCGGGGCTCACCATGGCCAGCGGAAGTCGCACCGAATCGTCCCCTTCAATCTCGGGCTGCGGGATCGCGTTGCTCGGCTCCTCCGGCTCCTCCGGACCCGGATCTGGAGAGCCGCAGCCGACGATCAGCATCGCGAGCCCGAGGCAGCCGGCGCTGAGCCGCGCATGTGCATGGCGCCGGGAGGTCAGGGTCATGGCACCAGAATAGGAGCTGCACCCGCGCAGACCGAATCCGCGGCCCTCTGAGGAGCGGCTCGGATGCCATGAACGGGCTGAGCGGCAGCCTGGAGCGGCGGGTCCGGGGCGGCAGGCCCGGGGTCGCATACCCCGGGCCCCTGCGGGTGGAAGGCGCGGTGACGGGGGTCGCCTTCCACCCGCGGTGTGGTTTGAGGAAACCGGGTGCAGACAGGGGTGGCAGTCCTGCACCCAGCCAGCAGTTCCTCCCCACGGGGCGACGTCGGCCAGGTGATTCGGGGGAACCTGAAACCGCGTCCGGAATCGAAGTCCAAGTGATGTATTTCAAACTTGAAGTTCAACCGTTTCAAGTTTGGGGTCCGTTCACGCCGATGTCAACACCTCTGAACCCTGGGGTCCAGAGCTGCTCCCGGGCTGCCGGTGGCCCAGCGGTGACCCATGCCACCCGTCACCAGTCGTCCCGGGCTTCTCCGGTAGGCTGGTGCAATGCCCATCCGGAACCGTCGCGCGGCCGCGCTGCCCGCCAAACTCTCCCGCTCGTGGCTGCTGATCAACGCCTCCAGGGAGCAGGACTTCGCTCCAGGGCTGGCCAGCGAGGCCGACTCGGTGATCTTCGATCTGGAGGCTTCGGTCCCCGATGATGGGAAGGTCGCGGCCCGCGAGGCGGTGCTGCGCGCGCTCAACGGCGGGATGACGGCCTGGGTGCGGGTCAGCCCCACCACCTCCGAGCACTGGGAGGCCGACCTGGCAGCCCTCTCGCGCGCCGAGGGGCTGCGCGGAGTGATGCTGGCCGAGACCGAGCACCCCGAGCAGGTGACCTACACCGCCATGCGCCTGCGTGCCGGCACCCCGGTGATCGCGCTCATCGAGTCCGCCCTCGGGGTGGAGAACGCCACGCAGATCGCCTCGGCCCCGGGCACCTTCCGGCTGGCCTTCGGCACCAATGACTTCCGCAAGGACGTCGGAGTCTCCGCCGATCCCATGGCGCTGGCCTATGCCCGGGCACGCCTGGTGATCGCCTCGCGCGTCGGCGGACTCCCCGGCGCCATCGACGGCCCGACGGCCGCAGATGCCGACCCGGAGCAGACGGGCGAAGCCTGCCAGGTCACCGCCAGCATGGGCATGACCGGCAAGCTCTCGCTCAACCGGGCCCAGGTCGAGCACATCAACACCGGACTGGCGCCCTCGGCGGATGAGCTGAACTGGGCCCGCGAGCTGATCGAGGCTCACGAGGCCGGCGGCTCCATCGGCGACGGCTCCTACCTCCCGCGCCTGGCACGCGCTCAGAAGATCGCCTCCCTGGCGGACTCCTACGGTCTCTGGAACGCCTGATCCGCCCTCTGCGGGTCTGACGCGTGCCGCGAGACTCTCTCTGGGAGCTCTGTTGGGTCAGATGTGCCCTGCCCGTGTAACCTCGCTCACATGGGCAGGGAGACGTATACCGGCGATGTGGCCTTTGAGCTGCGCGGACACCTCGGAATCATCACGCTGAATCGCCCCCGGGCGGTCAATGCGCTGACCCAGCTGATGTGTGAGTCCATGCTCGTACAGCTTCAGGACTGGGCCGAGGATGATCGGGTGCTCCAGGTGCTCATCCGCGGCGCCGGAGATCGCGGGCTCTGCGCCGGCGGGGACGTCGCCAGCCTCTACCAGGAGATGGTCGCGCTGCAGAAGCAGGACGGCGGCGGGATCCTGCCCACAGGCGTCCCCGGATACGCCGCCGAATTCGCCAGTGAGACGTTCCTGGCCAACGAGTATGCGCTCAACCTCGCGATCGCCGAGTATCCCAAGCCCTATATCGCACTGATGGACGGCCTGGTGCTCGGCGGCGGCATCGGAGTCTCCGCCCACGGCTCGCATCGGATCGTCACCGAGCGCACCCGCGCCGGGATGCCCGAGACCACGATCGGGTTCTGTCCGGACGTCGGAGGCACCTGGCTGCTCTCCCGGGCGCCGGGCCAGCTGGGGCTGCACGCAGGGCTCACCGGCTCGCATCTGGACGCCGCCGACGCGATCGCGCTGGGCCTCGCCGACGTCGAGGTCCCGGGTGAGAGGCTGCCGGAGCTGACCCAGGCGCTGAGCGCCGAGCCGGTGGAGGCGGTGCTGCCCCGTTTCACCCGCAGCTCCGCAGCCTCGACGCTGGAGAGTTCGCGCGGCTGGATCGACCAGGCCTACGCCGAACCGAGCGTGGAGGGGGTGCTTCAGCGGCTGGATGAGCTCGCTGTGAGCCATGAGGCCGCGGCGGCCGCCGCGAAGTCGCTGCGGGAGAAGTCTCCGGTCTCGCTGAAGGTCGCGCATCGCGCCATCCGGGACGCCGAGGAGCTCACGCTGCCCGTCGCGCTCCAGGCCGAGTTCACCATCGCGGTGCACATGCTGCGCTCCTCGGACTTCCGCGAGGGCATCCGGGCGCAGATCATCGACAAGGACCGGGCTCCGCGCTGGAGCCCCGCCGAGATCCACGAGGTGGATGCCGAGCTCGTGGAGACCTATTTCACCGCGGTGCCGGGGCACCGGCTCGCCGACCGCCAGAGCCTCTGAGGCGCTTGAGCCGCTGGCGGTCGGGAGGCCGGTCAGGCCAGCACGTCGGCCAGGGCGCGGTGCCGCGCCCCCAGTGCCTCGGCCACCGGGGCGTTGGTGAGGTCCCCGGCGTGCACATTGAGGCCGTTGGCCAGGTGCGGGTCCTCGCGCAGCGCCTGCTTCCAGCCCTTGTCCGCCAGGGCGAAGATGAAGCGCAGCGTGGAGTTCGTCAGCGCAGCGGTGGAGGTGTGCGGCACCGCGCCAGGCATGTTCGCCACGCAGTAGTAGATCTGCTCGCCGATGGTGAAGGTCGGATCAGCGTGGGTGGTGGGACGCGACCCTTCGAAGCAGCCGCCCTGGTCGATGGCGATGTCCACCAGCACCGAGCCCGGACGCATGGCTGCCGCCATCTCACGGGTCACCAGCTTCGGTGCGGTCGCTCCGGGGACCAGCACCGAACCGATCACCAGGTCCGCGGCCGCGACCTCTTCGGTCAGGGTCAGGGTGTTCGAGGCCAGGGTGGTCAGCCCGCGCCCGGAGAGCGCGGAGAGCTCCCGGAGACGTTCGATGTTCAGGTCCAGCACGGTCACGTCGGCGCCCATGCCCAGCGCAGTCAGCGCCGCCTGCTCTCCGGCCTTGCCGCCGCCGATGACCACGACCTTCGCCGGACGCGCGCCGGGAACACCGCCGATCAGGATGCCGGGACCGCCCTGGGAGTGCATCAGGTGATAGGCGCCCACCTGGGGGGCCAGTCGTCCGGCGACCTCGCTCATCGGGGCCAGCAGCGGCAGGCCATGGGTGCCGGTGACGGTCTCGTAGGCGATCGCGGTGACGCCGCGTTCCTGCAGCGCGCGGGCGCAGGCGGGCTCTGCCGCGAGGTGCAGGTAGGTGAAGAGAATCTGTCCCTCGCGCATCCGCGGGAACTCCTCGGCCTGCGGCTCCTTGACCTTGAGGACCATCTCCGCCTGCTCCCAGACCTCATCGGCGCCGCCGATGATCTCGGCGCCAGCGGCGCGGAAGTCATGATCGGTGAAGCCGGAGCCGGTGCCGGCTCCGCTCTCGATCAGCACCCGGTGTCCACGGGCGGTGAGGTCCACCGTGCCGGCCGGGGTCAGGGCCACGCGGAACTCGTTGTTCTTCACTTCGGCGGGGACTCCGATGATCATCTGTTCTCCTCGATAAGTGCCGGATGGGGCGGGTGCGCTGCGGTGAACCGGTGACAGATCAGGGGTGATGTCAGTCACCGAGTCCAGTCTTTCATGAAACCCGCGCCGACTCTGGAGGCCTCAGGGGTCAAGCTGTTGTTGAGTCTGGGGCTTCACCCTAGGCTCAGAGCTTGGCAGTCTGTAGAGTTCCTGGACATCTGCCACGTCCTGAGGAGGCAGTTTGGTTCAGCGATGCGGGAGGTGCGATGGCGGGTGAGTCCAGTTCCGGGCCGCTGCACGGGCTCCCGACGGCGTCGCCGCCCCCAGCGCCGGCCGCGCTGTTGATCTCCTCGCCGGTGCTCATCCTCGGCGGGCCATCCCCGGCGGCCTCAGAGCTGTGTCAGCGGCTGCGTGGGATCGACGTGAAGGTGCTGCTCGCGTCGAGCGCGGAGACTGCCCGGCAGGCGCTGCAGGTCGATGCCCCGGAGCTCTTCGTGATGGACGCGCGCTCCAGCAGGCGGGTCAGCGATGGCGAGAAGGTCCTGGAGGATCTGCGCGCGGGCACCGACCCCTCTGCGGTGCTGCACTGGTTCGACGCCGACGTCGATCTGCAGAGACTGCTCGAGACCGTGCGCCCGCGGGACGACCACATGGCGGGACCCATCTCGGTCGACGAGGCGCTGCGTCGGCTTCACTTCATCACGGCACGGCTCCCGGAACGCGCCGAGGGGGAGCGCCTGCTGGTCGGGGATCTCGAGCTGGACACTGCCGCGCGCACCGTGCGCCGCGGCGGCCGAGACATCGACCTCTCAGACACCGAGTTTCGTCTGCTTCGGCTGCTGATGCGTCATGCCAGGACGGTGCTCCCCAAGGCCGAGATCCTGCAGCAGGTCTGGGAGTACGAATTCGCCGGACAGGCCAACATCGTGGAGCTCTACATCTCCTATGTGCGCAAGAAGATCGAGGCCGACATGCCCCGGATGATCCACACGGTTCGAGGCGCCGGCTACGTGCTGCGCCCCGCCGAGCACGGGCCCTCCGGCCTGACCTCGGCGTCCTCCGCCGGCTCGCCCTGAAGGGCGGGCGGCAGCCGACGTATTACCAGTCGGTAGCTTATGGCAGACTGCTCCTATGCATGTGATCTTCCGCACCCTCCTGGTGCTGCTCCGCGCCCGCCGTCGCCCCTCTATGACTCCCTGGGAATCCTCGGTGCTCACGCTGCGCGCGCTGCCCACCGACGTCGACATCGCGCTGCACATCAACAACGGCCAGTACTTCTCGCTCTTTGACCTGGGTCGATTTGATCTGATGGCTCGCTGCGGACTCTGGGCGCAGATGCGCAGCCGCGGATGGTCCCCGGTGGTCCAGTCCGAGCAGATCACCTTCCGACGCTCGGTCACGTTCATGAAGCGGTTCGAGATCCACACCCGGATGATCGGCTTCGATGAGAAGTGCTTCTACTTCGAGCAGCGAGCAGTGGTCGACGGTGAGATCTACGTGCGGGCCCATGTTGCGGGTCGGCTGCTCTCCAGTGCCGGGCCGGTGTCCAATGCCGATATCCTCGGGGCCATCCGGGAACTCGGTCATGAGGTGCCCGAGGATCTCACGGTGAGCGATGAGCTTCATTCCTGGCGGCGCGATGCGGCACTTCCAGCCGCCCGGAAGCCTGCTCCCAACACCTGGGAGCAGAGTTCCCGCGCCGCGGGGCAGTCCTGAAACAGCTGCTCAGCGGGGCGAGTGTGACCGGCGAGCGGCCAGGATCACCGCAGCGGCACCAGCAAGGATGGCGAAGAGTGCCAGAACGACGGCGGTGAACGCATGCAGAGTGCTCAGTCCGGTCACGGCCAGCTCGGAGTCATCCTCCTGCCCGGAGTTCGCTTCCTGCCCTGAGTCACCGGCCGTCTCGCGGTCTGGGGTCGGCTGCGAGTCCGACGCCGAGGGGGCGGCGCTGGGCAGTCCAGGCTGGGGCAGCGAGTAGTCGGGCATTCCTGGGATCGGGGGGCCGCTGAAGGTCTCCTCGGACTCCGCGGGTGTGCTCGCGGTGCCCGGGGTCTCGGTGGACTCCGGTGTGGCTGAGGTCTCGGGTGTGCCCGGCGCCTCGATGTCCTCAGCTGTGGAGGGCTCTTCAGGCGCGCTCGGCTGGGGCGGGGTCGACTGTGGCAGGCCCTCAGCGCCTTCAGCGCTGGACTGCAGTCCGATGTTGCATCGGTCGGAGACCCGTTCCCCGCTCGGGGTGAGCCCCCGGATCGAGAAGTCATCCTGCGAAGCGCCCGGCGGCAGCGGTGACGGCGCTTGGTAATAGACCACTCCGTCCTCGACCCAGATGGTTGCACCGGTCAGGCTCGTGCCGACCGTGAGGTCGGTCAGCCCGCTGCTCATCTGCAGGCGCAGGGTCTCGGTCTGCCCCGGAGCCGCAAAGGCGGAGCCGCAGCTGAGGTAGGACTCAGCCTGGGTCGGCGCGGGGCTCGGCTGCTCCGGATCGGTGGGGAACGACGGCGGAGCCTCTTGTTCTGTGGGCTCAGGCTCAGGCTCAGGCTCAGGCTCAGGTTCGGGTTCCGGCTCAGGGGTCCCGGGGTCCGTGGGCCCAGGATCAGTGGGCCCGGGGGCTGTGGGGAGCGGCTCGGTGGGTTCAGGCTCGGAGGGCTCGGGGGCTGTGGGGAGCGGCTCCGTGGGCTCGAGCTCCGTGGGCTCGAGCTCGGTGGGCTGCGGCTCCGTGGGTTCCGGATCAGGGATGCCGAGTCCGGTCGGCTCTGGCGCATTCGTGGGGCCCGTCGTCGGGTCCAGCTGCTCTGGCGCATCCGTGGGGCCCGTCGTCGGGTCCAGCTGCTCTGGAGCGGGTGCAGGCGTGGGGGAGGCGGAGGTCTCAGGTGCCTCTTCGCCGGTCGCGACGGCTGCTGTGGATCCTGCCAGGAGCGCGGTGCTCACCAGGGCCGTGCAGCAGAGTGGGCCGACCCACCGTGCTCCTCGTCTCATTCAGATCCGCCCCCGCACCGGTGTGTAGCTGCGCCCATGTTCAGGCGGCTGTCCATGTCTTCAATCCAGCAACCAGTCTACGGTTCGGACTCGCATTTTCATAACGAAACGGTAAAGACTTCCGAATCCTGAGACGCAGGCGGCACCCATGCGGCACCATTCGGTGCGCGGCCGGTGCGCGGCCGGTGCGCGGCCGGTGCGCGGCCGGGCGGGCTGGGTGCCGCCTGCGTCTCGGAGCGTCGAGAGACCCGGGGGTCAGCCGATGCGCGTCTCGGGTGACTTGGTCAGACGGGGATCCTGTTCGGCCAGATCACCGATCACCGCGTCGATGGCATGCATCGCCGCATCGTCGAGACGGACGCCGGCGGCCGCGACGTTGCCGGAGATCTGCTCCGGGCGGGACGCGCCGACCAGCGCCGAGGCGACGTTGGGGTTCTGCAGCACCCATGCCACGGCCAGCTGCGCGAGATCCAGGCCGTGATCTGCGGCGATCGGCTTGAGGTTCTGTACCGCGGTGAGGATCTCGTCACCCATGTACCGCTCGATGAACTTTCCAGCCTCCTGGTCCGAGGCGCGGGAGCCATCCGGAGCGGGCTGATTCGGCAGATACTTCCCGGTCAGGACGCCCTGGGCGATGGGTGACCAGACGATCTGCGAGATGCCGAGCTCCTCGGAGGCCGGGACCACCTCGGGCTCGATCACGCGCCAGAGCATGTTGTACTGCGGCTGGTTGCTGATCAGCTGCACGCCCAGATCCTTGGCCAGCGCGTGTCCCGCACGCAGCTGCTCGGCGTTCCACTCCGAGACCCCGATGTAGAGCGCCTTGCCGGAGCGAACCACATCGGCGAAGGCCTGCATGGTCTCCTCCAGCGGCGTCTCGTAGTCATAGCGGTGCGCCTGATAGAGATCGACGTAGTCGGTGCCCAGCCGGGTCAGGGAACCGTTGATCGATTCCAGGATGTGTTTGCGGGAGAGTCCGGTGTCATTGTGGCCCTTGGGGCCGGTGGGGAAGTAGACCTTGGTGAAGATCTCCAGGGACTCCCGGCGCTGCCCGGCGAGGGCATCGCCGAGGACCTGTTCGGCCACGGTGTTGGCGTAGACGTCAGCGGTGTCGAAGGTCGTGATCCCGGCGTCCAGCGCGGCGTGGACGCACTGGGTGGCCACATCGTTCTCGATCTGCGAGCCATGGGTCAACCAGTTGCCGTAGGTGATCTCTGAGATCTTCAGTCCTGAATGTCCGAGATATCTGAATTCCATCCTCCGACCCTATCTCCGACCGCGGCGCAGGACCATGGGTGTGTGCAGGGCTCAACGGGTCGCTCTGACCAGGCGATCCAGGGCCTCCTGCATGTGCTCCTCGATCTCGCGCACCATCGCGGCGTCATCGCCGGCCGCGATGGCCTCGACGATGCGTGAGTGTTCCGCGACCTGGTCCTCGGGGTCGAAATAGGTCCCCTGCAGCGCCGTCAGGCACATCCTGGTCTCCACCATCAGGGTCTCGTGGACTCGGTGCAGCCGGGGGCTCCCGGCCAGGTTGACCAGCTCCTCGTGGAACGCGAAGTCCGCATCTGCCAGCGCCTGCAGGTCCTCGGCGGCCGCGGCCTCTGCCATCGCCGTCGCCCGGGCACGGAGGCGTTCCAGGCTCTGGGTCACCGTCTCGCCGTGGGCCACCGCGCGTGCCGCGGCGGTCTCGATCGCGGTGCGGGTCAGGTAGAGGTCTCGGATCTCCGCCTCGTCCAGCTCCTTGACGAAGAGTCCGCGATTGAGTTCGCTGCGCACCAGCCCCTCCTGGACCAGGCGCTGCATGGCCTCACGCAGCGGGCCGCGGCTGACGCCGAACTCCGCCGCCAAGCTGACCTCGGAGAGCTGGGTGCCTGCGGGCAGCGTGCCGCGCATGATCCCCTCGCGCAGCTGGCGGGTGATCAGCGCGGAGGTGGACTCTCGGTGGACGGGCTGGAAGCCGGGCGCGGCGCTCATGATATCTCCGGATTGTTGACAATCTTCACGGGTATTCATAGCATAGCCGCACCTGAAGATGATAGGTCAGCAGACCAGAGACGGGCCGAGACCACGGGCCCCACCGGGCCGAGACCACGGGCCAGAAACAGGCAGGTGAGCATGACCGCAGCGAGACCGATCATCACGGTGCTGTGTCCCCGCGCTGAGGCGGAGACCCAGGACCCAGACCAGCTTCAGCGGCCCGAGGGGCTCGAACCGATCGAAGGCCTGGCCGAGGTCAGGTACACCGATGCCGCGGGACTCGGCTCCGCCCTCGAGGGGGCACAGGCGCTGTTCCTCTGGGACTTCTTCTCCCCGGCGGTGCAGCAGGCCTGGCCGCAGGCCGACTCTCTGGAGTGGATCCACGTCGCGGCTGCGGGGGTGGATGCGCTGATGTTTGAGGACCTGTGCCGATCGGAGGTCACTGTGACCAACGCGCAGGGCATCTTCGACCGTCCGATCGCGGAGTACGTGCTGGCCGCGATCTTCGCTCACGCCAAGGACTTCGCGGGAAGTCTGCGTCACCAGCAGAACCGCCGGTGGGTGCACCGCGAGACGCAGCAGGTGCAGGGCACCAGCGCGCTGATCATCGGCACAGGTGCCATCGGGCGCGAGACGGCGCGGCTGCTGCGCGCGGTCGGGATCCTGGTCACCGGCGCCGGGCGCACCGCCCGAGAGCAGGACCCAGACTTCGGGACCGTGGTGGAGAGCGCGGACCTGCCGAGCCACATCGGTGGATTCGACCACATCATCAATGCCGCGCCGCTGACCGCGCAGACCACCGGGCTGATCGGCGAGCAGTCCCTGGCCGCAGTGCGCCCCGGCGCCCACCTGATCAACATCGGTCGCGGGGAATCGGTGGACGAGGCGGCGCTGGTCCGGGCGCTCCAGGACGGGGGCCTCGGGCGTGCCACCCTCGACGTCTTCGCCCAGGAGCCGCTGCCGACGGACTCGCCGCTGTGGACGATGGACTCCGTCACCATCTCCGCTCATATGTCCGGAGACGTGCTCGGCTGGCGCACGGCGCTCGCGGAGCAGTTTGTGCAGAACGCGCGACGCTGGCTCGACGGAGCGGAGCTGAGGAACATCGTGGACACCGCCAAGGGATACGTCCCGCGGCACTGAATCAAGACGCTGAACCGGGATCCACCCATCCATCCTGTTGCACCAGACGAGTCTTCGGACTCCAGAGCTTGAGGAGGGGCGCATGGCGCACCTTGCTGACCTGACCGCCGTCGAGCTTCTCGCGGGATACCGCACCGGCGACTTCACCCCGGTGGACGCCACCGAGGCTGCCCTGGACCGGATCGACGCGCACAACGGCGCGCTCAACGCCTTCGTGCTGGTGGACCGCGAATCTGCCCTGGACTCCGCCCGGGGCTCGGCCCGGCGCTGGGCCTCCGGGGAGACGCGGGGCCCCGGAGACGGGGTGCCCACCTCGATCAAGGACATCTTCCCGACCGTGGGCTGGCCCACGCTGCGCGGCAGCCGGCTGATCGACGAGGCAGGCCCCTGGGACTATGACGCGCCCTGTGTGGCGCGGCTGCGCGAGACCGGCGCGGTGCTGCTGGGCAAGACCACAACCCCGGAGTTCGCCTGGAAGGGCACCACCGATTCGCTGCGCTTCGGCGCGACCACCAATCCCTGGGACCCCGCGCTGACCTCCGGAGGCTCCTCCGGCGGAGCGGCGGCCGCGGTCGGCGCCGGAATGGGCCCCTGGGCGGTGGGGACCGACGGCGGCGGATCGGTGCGGATTCCGGCGGCGTTCACCGGCACCGTGGCGATCAAGGCCACCTACGGCACCGTGCCGATGTACCCGGCAAGCCCCTTCGGGACCCTTGCCCATGCCGGGCCGATGGCGCGCACCGTGACCGACACCGCGCTGCTGCTCGATGTGATCGCCGGATTCGACGCCCGCGACTGGTCCGCGCTGCCCTCACAGACGCGCCCCTTCTCGGCGGAGCTCGCCGACCTCGAGGTCGACGGCGGCTCCCTGGCCGGGGTGCGGATCGGCTACTCGCCGACTCTGGGCTTCGGCTCCAACGATCCCGAGGTCCAGGCACGGGTGGATGAGGCGGTGGCACTGCTGGCCTCGCTCGGCGCCGAGGTGGAGCAGGTCGATCCCAACATCACGGATCCCGTGGAGGCCTTCCACGTGCTCTGGTTCACCGGTGCGGCGAAGGTGCTGGAGGCCTACGGCCCGGGCGCACTGGAACAGGTCGACCCGGGACTGCGCGCCGGGATCCAGCAGTACGCCGACGCCTCGGCGCTGGACTACCTCAGCGCCACCGGGGTGCGCATGGACATGGGTGTGCGGATGGGAGCCTTCCACCAGAAGTACGACCTGCTGGTGACCCCCACCATGCCGATCCCCGCCTTCGATGCAAGCCGCCAGGCCCCGGAGGGCTGGCCCTCGGACCTGTGGACCAGCTGGACCCCCTACACCATCCCGTTCAACATGACCCAGCAGCCCGCTGTCTCGGTGCCCTGCGGGCTCACCGGCGCCGGGCTTCCCGTGGGGCTGCAGATCGTCGCAGCGCGGACCAAGGATCGCTCGGTGCTGCGCGCGGCTCGAGCCTATGAGCTGGCCAGCGGGGAGAAGTTCAGCGCACCGGTCAGCCCGCTCGCGCGGGTCGGCCGGGCCGGCGAAGCTGTGCGATAGCCACACCGGTCAGCGTCACGGCGCCGCCGATGATCCCCAGTAGCGGCGGGATCTCGCCGAGCGTCAGCCAGGACATCACCACGACGACGGCCGGGACCGCCAGCGTGCTGGCGGCCACCTTG
Source organism: Nesterenkonia sp. AN1 (assembly GCF_000582475.1). NCBI lineage: Bacteria > Bacillati > Actinomycetota > Actinomycetes > Micrococcales > Micrococcaceae > Nesterenkonia > Nesterenkonia sp. AN1. Next base: position 47,512 of record NZ_JEMO01000006.1, on the reverse strand, counting down.
CCGGTGGGGAAGTGGTTCATCGCATAGCCCCAGAACCAGAAGCCCAGCGCGGTGGGACCGATCCCCATATAGATCGCGCCCAGGACCACCGGTGTCGAGGTGGTCTGCAGCTCGGCCCAGGTGGCGCCGAGGAAGGGCAGCAGCGCGATCGTGCCCGCGGCGCAGGCCAGCCAGGTGGCGGTCAGCGGATCGGTGTGCCGCAGCGCCAGCTTCTGGATCAGCATTCCGGCGGCATAGAGGAACGCGGCGATCAGCGCGATGCCCAGCCCGGCCAGGGCCAGCTGGCCCGTGGAGCCGGCCACGGTGATCAGTCCGATGCCGCACAGCGAGACCACCATGCCGACGAAGAGCCGAGTGGAGAAGGACTCCTTGAAGAACACCACGGCCCCGACGCCGACCATCAGCGGGGCGAGATTGACCACCATCGCGATGGTTCCGGCGTCGATGTAGTGCCCGGCGAGGTTGAACACCACGGTGTAGAGCGCGAACCAGATCACCCCGAACAGCGCGGTCAGCAGAAGCGCCGCCCGGGTGGGCCGGTGCAGCCTCCCGCGCCGGACCCAGAGCAGCAGGATGCTCAGCGTCGCCGCTCCGGCGAGCAGCCGCAGCAGCGCGAGCGGCCCGGGGGAGAGCTCCCCGGCGGAGAACCGGATCAGAACGAAGGAGGAGGCCCACATGAGCACCGTGGCGATGATGGCCGCCACCGGAAGCACCGAACGGGTGCGGGCGGCGTCCGGGGTCACGCCATGGTCCTGGGTCACGCCCTGATTCGCAGTCACGGCCATGACTGTACCGCCGCTGATCATCCCGGCCGCTCACCCGCTTTGCCGAATGGCCGCGCCCCGGCTAGCATAGACAGTCGCAAGCCGTGCTGCGCTGTGCACATGCGTGTCCTCTTGGAGCGGGGGCTGCATGGGTATCGGCGCCGGAAAGCAGCGCGGCGGTTGTGAAGCCTGGATTCCAGTGCACCACATCAAGCACCACCGTCCGTCCGGCGTTTCGCTGGACGAATGAGAAGACACTTCGGTTGGATCTCACCCAGCCTGGTCCGTCCTCGCAAGTAACGGTGTCATAGCTGGTGGCGGGACCCAGAATCGGGGACCGCCCGTATACATTCACGTACTTACGCAAGAGGAGTGATCATGGCAGCACGTTGCCAGGTGACCGGAGTGGGGCCGCAGTTCGGCAACTCGATCTCCCACTCGCATCGGCGCACCAAGCGCCGGTTCGACCCGAACATCCAGAAGAAGCGCTACTGGGTTCCTTCATTGGGACGCAATGTGACGCTGACCTTGTCCGTCAAGGGCATCAAGACCATCGACGTCCGCGGCATCGACGTTGTCGTTGCCGAGCTGATCGAGAAGGGTGAGAAGCTCTAATGGCCAAGGACAAGGACGTACGTCCCATCATCAAGCTGAAGTCGACGGCAGGCACCGGGTTCACCTACGTGACCCGTAAGAACCGCCGCAACAACCCCGACCGCATCGTGCTCAAGAAGTACGATCCGGTCGTTCGCAAGCACGTCGACTTCCGAGAGGAGCGCTGATCATGGCCAAGAAATCCAAGATCGCAAAGAACGAACAGCGCAAGGTCATCGTTGAGCGCTACGCCGAGAAGCGTCTGCAGCTCAAGAAGACCCTCGTTGATCCCAACGCCTCGGACGAGGACCGTGAGGCAGCTCGCGTGGGTCTGCAGAAGCTTCCCCGCGACGCTTCCCCGATCCGCGTGCGCAACCGCGACTCCATCGATGGTCGCCCTCGCGGCACCTTCCAGAAGTTCGGCATCTCGCGCATCCGCTTCCGCGACATGGCTCACAAGGGTGAGCTTCCCGGCATCACCAAGTCTTCCTGGTGATCAGCCGAGGCTGAAGCGGAATCCTCGCTGACGGGCTGGGTCACTTCCGAGTGACCCACCCCGTCAGTGGTTGTCCAATACACATTCTGCTGTAGATTGGACCCGAAGCTCGAGCGTTCCCACGGTCGAGCTTCACAAAGACCGCCACCCGCGCGGAGGCTGCTGTTCCTCACCCCCTGGAGGAACAGCATCAGCCCTCCCGCGGGTGGTTTTTTGTTCGACGGCCTATTGTTCATATCACCCGTTCAAATGGTCCTCCGGAGGGTTCGCGCAACGGGAAATGCGGCGTTCTGGCCCAGGATCACGCGGTTCCATGCTGGTTCCGCAGTGCCTGCGTGGTAAGTTGCCGTTCTGAAAGCCCCACGCGGCATGACCGCTCCGTCGACGCAGAACATCGCGCCGGCAGCACACACCGTGCAGGTCATGCCGGGGACTGCCACCGAATACGTCCAGGAGGACAAACACATGGCACTGAACCGCAGCGAGCTCGTCGCAGCAGTCGCAGAGAAGTCCGGAAACTCCCAGGCCGCCGTCAACGGCGTGCTGGATTCAGTCTTCGAGGTCTTCACCGAGCAGGTTTCCAAGGGCGAGAAGGTCACCATTCCCGGTTGGCTGGCCGTGGAGCGCACCAAGCGCGCCGCCCGCACCGGACGCAACCCGCAGACCGGTGAGACCATCCAGATCCCGGAGGGCTACTCCGTGAAGCTCTCCGCCGGTTCCAAGCTGAAGGCCGCTGCCACCGGCAAATGAGTCCGATGAGCCGCGGCACCGTGTGACACGGAGCCGTCGCGGCCCAGCTGACGACGTCGCCCTCGCCCCAAGACGCGGGCGAGGGGCGACGTCGTCTGCGCCGGGTCTTCTACGCGGCGTAGAATCGTTTCACGCCCAAGCCCCGAAGGCCTAAGGAAGGTGCAGCCCCGCCATGACAGTCCCACTCGCATTCACCGCGGCCGCACCTGCCGCGCCCGAGCTGCCCGACTGGGCACCGCTGGTCTTCGGCATCGGCAGCCTGCTCCTGCTCGTGCTGGTCATCGTGCTGGCCCGACGCAAGATGCAGGACTCGGCGCGCTGGCAGGAGCAGTCCCAGCAGGGCACTGAGACGGACGGCCCCCGGAAGGCTCCCCGGAAAAACCCCCGGCAGGACCCTCGGCAGGATCCAGACCCACGACGGGACGACGGCGCGTGAGCAGCTCCGCGCCCACGCTCCAGCGCCAGACGCCGGATCGCTTCTGGACCGCTCCGCTGCCACTGACCGCGGCGGCGCTCTGTGCGGGCCTGCTGGCCCTGATCGTCACGGGCGTGCTCAGCGGCGTCAATGACCCCGGTGAACTCTCGGACCCCGGTGCGCTGACCCGGTGGGGGCTGCCTATCGCCCGGTTCGTCCACCACCTCGCCATGGCCACCGCGATCGCCGCGGTCATCCTGGCCGCCGTCGCGGTGCCGCCCCAGGCCGGTCCGCGGCGCCGCAAGAAGCTGCAGGACGACCAGTCTCCCGCCGCGGAACATCCGCTCTTCACCCGGACCCTGCAGATCGCCGGACTGGCCGGCGTGGTCTGGACGGTGGCGGCCGTGGCCGTGCTGGTGCTGAGCTTCTCCTCGCTCTCCGGACTCGAGCTCTCCGCCTCGGACTCCTTCGCCGCCGGATTCTTCGGCTACGTGCAGTCCATCGCCACCGGACAGGCGTGGGCCGCGGTGGTGCTGATCGCCGCCGTCTTCACCACCCTGGTCACCGCCGTGCGCGCACCGGGCGGGCTGTTCTTCATCGCGGTGCTCGGACTCACCTCGATCCTGCCGATGGCGTTGGTCGGGCACTCCGCCTCCGGCGATGACCACTACGCGGCGGTCAACTCGCTGGGGCTGCACCTGCTCGGCGTCGTGATCTGGGTCGGTGGTCTGGTGGTCTTGGCGCTGCTCGGCCCGGCGCTGAGCCCCGACGCCGCGGACCCGCAGCGACCCGGCGCCGGAGGCGACTCCGAGGCGCAGCGCAGGGGTCCGAAGCAGGCGCCCGGCATGACCGAGACGCTGCTCCGGCGCTACTCGGCCCTGGCCGGGCTGGCGCTGCTCACCGTGGCTGCCTCCGGGGTCATCAACGCGAGCCTGCGCATCGAGATGCTGGGGCAGCTCACCTCCACCAGCTATGGCCTGATGATCTCCGCGAAGCTGCTGGCCACCCTGGCCCTTGCGGCCATCGGGTGGATGCACCGGTCCTGGATCATTCCCCGGTTGAGCAGCGGCGCGCGTCCTGCGGGGCTGCTCTTCCAGCTGATCCTGGTGGAGGTCGCGATCATGGCTGCGGTCATCGGGGTCAGCGCGATCCTGGGCCGCACCGCCCCGCCGGTGCCCCAGGACCTTCCCCCGGACGCCACCCCGGCCCGGCTGCTCACCGGCTATGACCTGCCGCCTGAGCCCAGCGGGACTCTCTGGCTGACCCTCTGGCGCCCGGACTGGCTGTGGGTCGCGATCGTCGTCTTCCTGGCCGCCTGGTACGTGCTCGCGATGCTGCGGATGCGCCGGCGCGGGGACTCCTGGTCGCTGCTGCGCGCGGCCAGCTGGCTCTTCGGGCTGCTGGTTCTGCTCTGGGTCACCTCCGGCGGTCCAGCGGTCTACGGGATGGTGCTGTTCTCCGGACACATGATCCAGCACATGACCCTGACCATGGTCGCTCCGATCTTCATGGTGATGGGCTCCCCGGTGACGCTGGCGCTGCGCGCGCTGGATGTGCGCACCGACGGTACCCGCGGCCCGCGCGAATGGATCCTCTGGCTGGTGCACTCCCGCTTCTCCAAGATCGTCACCAACCCGATCGTCGCGGCGGTGAACTTCGCCGGCTCGCTGCTGATCTTCTACTACACCCCGATCTTCGGACTCGTGCTGGAGTTCCACGTGGGTCATGAGCTGATGATCTTCCACTTCCTGGCCACCGGATACATCTTTGCGCTGGTGCTGATCGGGCAGGATCCGCTGCCGGCCCGGCCCGCGCACCCGATGCGGCTGATCATCCTTCTGGCCACCATGGTGTTCCACGCCTTCCTGGCCGTGGCGATGACCAGCTCGGATCAGCTGATCCAGGCCGCCTGGTTCGGAAACATGGGCTATGACTGGGGATTCACCGCGCTGGAGGATCAGCGCAGCGGCGGTGAGCTGATGTGGGCGCTGGGCGAGATCCCGGCGATCCTGATGTCCTTCGTCGCCGGGGTCATCTGGTCCCGTGAGGACAAGCGAGAGACCAAGCGGCTGGACCGCGAGGCTGACCGCACCGGGGATGCGGAGCTCAACGACTACAACGACATGTTTGCTGAGATGGCGGAACGGGACGGACCACGATGACATCATCGAGGCTTCGGCTGCCCGTGACCGGCGCCGGGCTCATCGCGGTGCTTCTGCTGGGCGCCTGCGGGGCAGATCCGCAGGAGGCGGCGCCGGATGACGCCGACCACGCCGGGGTCGGCCAGGGTGAGAGCGACCCGGACGCCGAGGGCGAGGGAGCGGGCGACGGAACCGGCGACGGCGCGGGGGACGCGGGTGCCGCGGATCTGAGTGCCCCGGACCGGCTGATCGGTGCCGCCGCGCAGGGGGCGCAGCGCGCCGCGAGCTTCGGCTTCGCCGAACAGGGATTCGTCTCTGACGAGGTCGCCGCATCCTATCGAGAGCTGCTCGAGGAGAACTCCCTGGCCGGGGAGGACCCGGAGGTGGAGGTGAGTCCCGAGTCCTGCGCGCAGCCGCTGGCGGCGGTCGACTTCTCTCCGCTGCTGCTCGGTGAGGAGAGCGTGCGCGCGGACTACTTCGCCGAGAGCTTCTCCGGGGTCGGATCCATCGAGCTGGCCACGCTGGACGGGGAGGCCGACCGGGAGCGGGTGGCCGAGCATCTGGAGAACGTCGCGGAGCTGCTCGAGTCTTGTCAGGACACCGAGTTCACCCTGGACGGGCTCGACTACGTGCTGCGCATCGAGGAGCCGGACCTGCAGGAGCAGGCAGAGGTCCCTGCCGAGCAGGCGGAGAACACCGTGGCGTACTCCTGGCAGCGCAGCGGCGATGATGGAACAACTCACGCCCAGATCCTGTTCACGCAGGTGGATGATGACATCATCATGGTCTCCTTCACCGGGGGTGAGGCGGCTGGCTCGGCGGAGTTCACCTCCATCGCCGAGGCCATCGCCGCGGAAGCCTCCGCCGCGCTGGAGACCGCAGAATAGCCAGGCACGACTCAAGGGAGATCCCGCATGACGCAGACCGAGACGATTCGCCGTGCCGAGCGGGTGCGCGCCTCCGAGCTCCTGGGACGGGGCTGGCTGAACACCGGCGGCAAGGACGTCTCGCTCCAAGACCTGCGCGGGAAGATCGTCATTCTGGACTTCTGGACCTTCTGCTGCATCAACTGCCTGCATGTGCTCGACGAGCTGCGCCCGCTGGAGCAGCGCTTCAGCGACGTCCTGGTCACCGTGGGCGTGCATTCGCCGAAGTTCGAGCACGAAGCCGATCCCGACGCGCTCGCCGCCGCCGTCGAGCGCTACGAGATCGCCCACCCGGTCCTGGATGATCCGAACCTGGTGACCTGGCAGGCCTACTCAGCCCGCGCCTGGCCGACCCTGGTGGTCATCGACCCGGAGGGCTACATCGCCGCGAACCTCGCCGGCGAGGGCCACGTGGCCGGGCTGACCTCATTGGTCGAGGAGCTGGTCACCGAGCACGAGGCCAAGAGCACGCTGCACCGCGGCGACGGCCCGTATGTGCCGCCCGAGCCGGTCTCGCGCACCCTGCGCTTCCCGGGCAAGGCCATCCCGGTCGCCCGCGACCTGGGCGGATCCCAGGCCGCGCAAGGTCACTTCCTGGTCTCTGACACCGGTCATCACCGGATCGTGGAGCTCGACTCGGACCTGGCGACCGTGGTCCGGTCCTGGGGCGGGGGAGAGGACCTGCAGAAGGGTCATCACGACGGCGACCCGGACTCCGCCCGGTTCAACGAGCCGCAGGGACTGACCGTGCTTCCCGCGGAGCTGGCCCAGCAGGTCGGCTACGACATCGTGGTCGCCGATACGGTCAACCACCGGCTGCGCGGGATCAACGCCGAGACCGGAGAGGTCACCACTCTGGCCGGCAACGGCGTGCAGCGACTGCTCGACGCCGAGCGCGCCCGGACCGGCGCCGTGGAGTCCGGCAGCCTGGGCACCGACCCGCGCCACGTCTCGCTGTCCTCACCCTGGGACGTGCTGTGGTCCGAGACCCTGGGCCTGGTGGTCATCGCCATGGCCGGCACGCATCAGATCTTCACCTTCGACCCGGTCACCGGGGAGCTCTCGATCTTCGCCGGCACCGGGCTCGAGGGCCTGCTCGACGGCCACGCCGATCAGGCCTGGTTCGCCCAGACTTCCGGACTCACCGAGGACGCCGCCGGGGACCTCTGGATCGCCGACTCCGAGACCTCCTCGCTGCGTGTGCTCCGCACCGGCGCGAGCGCCGCAGCGGCCAAGGACGAGGCAGCGGCCCCAGCCGTGGAGACGCTCATCGGCGAGGGGCTCTTCGACTTCGGGTTCCGCGACGGCGCCCCCGAGCAGGCCCGGCTGCAGCACCCTCTCGGGGTGACCGCACTGCCGGACGGCTCGGTGCTGCTGGCCGACACCTATAACGGCGCAATCCGGCGCTACCGCGGCGAGCACCTGGCCGCAGACGGCACCACCGTGGCCGCCAGCGTCTCCACCGTGGCACGCGGACTCAAGGAGCCCTCCGACGTGCTGCTCGACGCCGACGGCACCAGCCTGCTGGTGGTGGAGACCAACGCCCACGAGCTGGTCCGCATCGCGGTGCCCCAGGAGTACCTCACCGTGGATGAGGGCGCCGCGCAGAGCCAGCGCCCGGCCACCGCGGTGGCACCGGGGGAGTTCTCGCTGTCCATCGGCTTCTCCGCTCCCACAGGTCAGAAGCTCGATGACCGTTGGGGTGACCCCACCCAGCTGAAGGTCTCCTCCTCCCCGGAGCATCTGCTGATCGAGGGCGCCGGGAACTCCGAGGGGCTGCGCCGCACGCTGCGGCTGAACCCGGAGGTCACCGAGGGCGTCCTGCACATCACGGCCCGGGCCGCGGCCTGCGATGGTGCACCCGGAGAAGAGATCCCGATGCATGCCGCCTGCCACCTCTATCAGCAGGACTGGGGCATCCCGGTCACGCTCGAGGCCGGCGCGCAGAGCGAGCTGACCCTGGACCTGCGCGGAGTTCGGTGACCGGAGTTCGGTGACCCGGCAGCTCGGTGGCACCGGCGCTCCCACAGCGCCACCGGCGTTGATAGGCTCAGATTAGCACCATAGTTTCTGCGAGAGGGCGGATGAACCATGACCACGATGGTCGTTGTTGCGAGCAAACACGGGTCCACCGCGGAGATCGGCGAGCATATCGCCGCCACGCTGAAGAACCGGGGCGTCTCCGCCCACGTCAAGGACGTCTCCGAGGCCGGGCAGTGGCTCTTCGAGACAGACAACGTGGTCATGGGGCTGCCGGTCTACCGGGACAAGCTCTGGGGGCCCGCGAAGATGTTCCTCGACGCGCATCGCACCGAGCTCGGCGGCAAGCCGCTGTTCCTCTTTGCCTCCGGCGGCGGTCCCAGCCTCAAGCCCGAGCTGGCGGAGACGCTGCGCAGCTACCCGTACCGTGAGGCACCTACTTCCGCGGTGCCATCGACGCCGAGAAGCTCAGCTTCTTCGAGAAGCTGCAGCTCAAGGTGGTCAAGGCGCCGGAGAACGCGGACTACCGTGACTGGCCCGGGATCGAGGACTGGTCCGGCTCGCTCATCGCCTATGGTCTGAGCTGATCCTGTTCCCACCTCCAGTCCCGCTTCACCGATGATCGAATTCGATCAGGTCACCAAGAGCTACACCCAGCGAGGTGCTCGCCGCGGCGGACCGGTCCACGCGCTGCACGAGGTCAGCCTCAGCGTCGGGGAGTCCGAGATCTTCGGCGTGGTCGGGGAGTCCGGGTCGGGCAAGTCCACGCTGCTGCGCATGGTCAACGCGCTGGAGCTGCCCAGCTCCGGGGCCATCACCGTGAACGGGGTCAACCTTGCCGCGCTGCGTCCGCGGGACCGACGTGCCCAGCGCCGGCGGATCGGGATGATCTTCCAGCAGTTCAACCTGTTGGCGAACAAGACCGTCCTCGCCAATGTGGCGCTGCCGCTGAACCTGCACCAAAGGCTCGGGGGGCTGGCAGAGCGAGGTCTCGGCTCACGTGGGCGCCCCGGTGCCGACACCCCCTCGGCGGACCGGGCCCGGGAGATGCTGGACTTCGTGAACATGGGAGCCCAGGCGTCGAAGCATCCGGCCCAACTCAGCGGGGGAGAGAAGCAGCGCGTGGCGATCGCCCGCGCCCTGGTCAATGAGCCGGACATCCTACTCTGTGACGAGCCCACCTCCTCGCTGGACAGCCAGCACACCGACGAGGTCATGGCGACCCTGGTGCGCGTGCGCGCCGAGATGGGCACCTCGATCCTGCTGGTCAGCCACGAGCTCGATGTCATCCGTGGCGCCTGCGACCGGTCCGCGATCCTGGAGTCCGGCCGGCTCACCGGCATCGCCGAGATCGCGCGCCTGCAGGCCCGCGAGTCCTTCGAGAGCTACTCGGAGCGCGCCCGGAAGTACCTCGAGGGGGACCAGGAGTGAATGAGCTGGCCCAGCGCCTCGGGGAGTACCGGGGCGAGATCGTCACCTCGATCGTGGAGACCGGCGCGATGCTGGGCTGGGCGCTGCTCGCCGCGGTGCTGATCGGGCTCCCCATGGGCACCGGGATGTACCTGGCCCGCCGCGGCGGACCGAAGGAGCGCGGCTGGCTCTACAGCGGGCTCAACGGCTTCGTCAACGTGGTCCGTTCGGTGCCGTTCCTGCTCTTCGTGGTGGCGCTGATCCCGTTCACCCGATGGGCGGTGGGCACCTCCTTCGGGACCACCGCCGCCGCGGTCCCGCTCTCCTTCGTCGCCGTGGCGCTCTACGCCCGCTGGGTGGAGCAGACCCTGGTGGACATCCCACGCGACACCGTGGAGCTCGCCGATTCCCTGGGCGCCAACACGTTCCAGCTGGTCACCCGCTTCCTCTACCCCGAGGCGCGCTCCGGGCTGGTGCTCTCGATGACCACGGTGACGATCTCGATGATCTCCTACTCGACCATCATGGGCGTCGTGGGCGGCGGCGGGGTCGGTGACTTCGCGATCCGCTACGGCTACCAGCGCTATGAATACGACATCATGTACGTGACCATCGCGGTGATCGTGGTGCTGGTGATGCTGATCCAGACCTTCGGGACCCGACTCTCCATGGCGCTGGACCACCGGTCACGCTGAGGGAGCACGCTGACACATCTCGCTCAGAGACCACGCTGAGAGATCACGATCGACTCAGGCGCCGCGGGCGCAGGACCGGAGGACCCGGCATAACCTGCGCCCCGGCGTCGTTGAAACCACCGGGCCCGGCATGGGTCCGACCACCCGAACGAGGAGCATCTTGACTTCCGAACTGCAGAACCGTCCAGTCCGCGCGCTCAGCGGGGCCGCCGTCGTCCTTGCGCTCTTCGCCACCGCCGGCTGTGCCTCCGGGGAGAGCGGCGCCGAGGGTGAGGACACGCTGATCCAGGTCGCCTCGCACACCACGCCGATGACCGATGTGGTCGAGCGCCGCGGAGGTCGCGGAGCAGGACGGCTACACCATCGAGCTCGTGGAGGTCAGCGACAACGTCCAGTACAACCGGCTGCTCGCCGACGGTGAGGTCGACGCGAACTTCGCCCAGCACCAGCCCTATATGCAGGCCTATAACGCGGAGCACGACGCCGAGCTCGCGGTCGTCGCGCCGATCTACACGCCCGGGTCGGCTTCTACTCCCGGGACTACGACTCGATGGAGGAGATCCCCGACGGGGCCCAGATCGCGCTGCCCAACGACGAGTCCAATGAGGGCCGCGCGCTGGCGATCCTGGCCGATCAGGGACTGATCACCCTCGCAGAGGGGGTCGGCTTCGAAGGCACCCTCGCCGACGTCGAGGAGAACCCGAAGGACCTCGAGTGGGTCCAGGTGGACCTGCTGAACCTGACCTCGGCCTATGAGGAGGACGGCATCGCTGCGGTCTTCAACTACCCGACATACATCGCCAGCCTCGGACTGACCCCGGAGGACGCCATCGCGGTGGAGGAGAACATCGACGAGCGCTTCGCGATCTCGCTGGTGGCCCGCGAGGGTGATCTGGACTCCGAGAAGATCGAGGCCCTGGAGCGCGCCATGACCAGCGACGAGGTCCGGGACTTCCTCGTCGATGAGCATGACGAGACGCTGATCCCGGCCTTCTGAGGCTGCGCCGGGCGACGTATGGCGTAACAGAGCCCATGGGGCCGTGCCGGGCGAATGATACCGTTTTGTGCCTGTTCATGACTCGACCATTACGCGCCGGCCTTGGCCGACGCTTCACCCTAGGGGCATCACCTATGACCACCCGCCTGCTCTCCACCCTCGCCCTCTCTGCCGCTGCGGCCCTGACGCTGGCCTCCTGCGGCGGTGGCGAGGAGGCGCAGCAGGACGACGCGCCCGCGGAGGAGTCGGCCTCGGGGCTGACCCTGGAAGAGGTGCAGGAGTCTGGCACGCTCACCGTGGGCACCGAGGGCACCTACCGTCCGTTCAGCTTCCACGAGGGCGGCGCCGGCGAGCTGACCGGCTACGACGTCGAGATCGTCACCGCGGTGGCCGAGGAGCTCGGGGTGGAGGCGGAGTTCGAGGAGACCCAGTGGGACGCGATGTTCGCCGGCCTGGAATCGGCGCGCTTCGACGTGATCGCCAACCAGGTCTCGATCACCGAGGACCGCGAGGAGAGCTACCTGTTCTCCGCGCCCTACACCGTGTCCAACGGCGTGATCGTGACCCTGGCAGAGAACGAGGAGATCACCAGCTTCGAGGACCTCGACGGCGCCACCACCGCGCAGTCGCTGACCTCGAACTGGAACGACCTCGCCCGAGAGTCCGGCGCCGAGGTCGAGGCGGTCGAGGGCTGGGCCCAGTCGGTGACCCTGTTGGAGCAGGGCCGGGTGGATGCGACCATCAACGACAAGCTCACCTACCTGGACTACCAGGAGACCGAGGGCAACGAGAACATCAAGATCGCCGCCGAGACCGAGGATCAGTCACAGGCGGCGCTGACCTTCCGGCAGGGCAGCGAATCCCTGGTCGAGGCCGTGGACGAGGCGCTGGCCGCCCTGGCCGAGGACGGCACGCTCACCGAGATCTCCGAGAAGTACTTCGGCGCCGACGTCACCGGATGATCAGCGCCGCAACGGCCCTTGAGGCGATGAACCCTGACGCGATCCTGTCTGACCCGGTGGGACAGGGAGCGGGGCGGTCCTGATGGAACTGCCCGACATCGACTGGCAGCTGGCCATCGACTCGTTCTGGCCGCTGCTGCGCGGGGGCCTGACCGGGACCATCCCGCTGACCCTGGCCAGCTTCACGGTCGGACTGGCGCTGGCCCTGATGCTCGCACTGATGCGGATCAGCGGCAACCGGCTGCTCGCAGGAGTCGCGCGGGCCTATATCTCGGTGATCCGCGGCACCCCGCTGCTGGTGCAGCTGTTCGTGATCTTCTTCGGCCTGCCCTCCATCGGAGTCACCATCGACCCCTGGCCCAGCGCGGTGATCGCGTTCTCGATGAACGTCGGCGGATACGCCGCCGAGGTCATTCGTGCGGCGATCCTCTCGGTGCCCAAGGGCCAGTGGGAGGCCGGATACACCATCGGGATGTCCCGCGGCCAGACCCTGCGGCGGCTGATCCTGCCGCAGGCGGCCCGGGTCTCGGTGCCCCCGCTGTCGAACACCTTCATCTCCCTGGTCAAGGACACCTCGTTGGCCTCGCTGATCCTGGTCACCGAGATGTTCCGGGTGGCCCAGGAGGTGGCCGCGTTCAGCCGGGAGTTCATGCTGCTCTACGTGGAGGCCGCCGTGATCTACTGGGTGTTCTGCCTGGTGCTCTCCACCGTGCAGGACCGCCTGGAGCGCAGATTGGACCGCTATGTCGCCCGTTGATCCCGCACCAGCCGCCACCCTCACCGATCCGCTGCTGCGCGTCTCCGGGTTGAAGAAGTCCTTCGGGGACAACGAGGTGCTGCGCTCCATCGATCTCAGCGTCCAGGCCGGTCAGGTGCTCGCGCTCGTCGGGCCCTCAGGCTCCGGCAAGACCACGGTGCTGCGCTGCCTCAACGGCCTGGAACAGCCCGACGCCGGCACCGTGGAGTTCTCTGAAGGACCCGCTGTGAGCTTCACCGCGAAGACCACCCGACGAGAGAAGGAGTCGCTGCGGACCCGCTCGGCGATGGTCTTCCAGGGCTACAACCTCTTCCCGCACAAGACCGTGCTGCAGAACGTCACCGAGGGCCCGATCCAGGTCCAGAAGCGCCCCAAGGCCGAGGCGATCGCCGAGGCCGAACGACTGCTGGAGCGGGTCGGTCTCGCCGAGAAGCGCGACGACTACCCGCATCAGCTCTCCGGAGGTCAGCAGCAGCGCGTGGGGATCGTGCGCGCGCTGGCCCAGCAGCCCGCGCTGCTGCTCTTCGACGAGCCGACCTCGGCGCTGGACCCCGAGCTGGTCGGCGACGTGCTCACCGTGATCAAGGAGCTCGCCGAGGAGGGCTGGACCATGGTCCTGGTGACCCACGAGCTCGCCTTCGCCCGCGAGGTGGCCGACACCGTGGTCTTCATGGACGGCGGAGTGGTCGTGGAGCAGGGCCCGGCGCAGGACGTGCTGCGCGCGCCGAAGCAGGAGCGCACCCGGGCGTTCGTGCACCGGCTGCTCAACCCGTTCTGAGCGACGCGGCAGCCGACTGAAGCTGGCCAAGGCCGCCTCTTGACCGGGCACCCGGCCCGGCGGAGACTGGCCCCCATGAGGATCACCGCGCAGACCGTCGTCTTCGATGCCGCCGACCTGGAGGCCGAGAGCAGCTTCTGGGCCAGGATGCTGGGCGGCCAGGTGCGCGCCGAAACGGACTGGCACACCGTCGTCGTCGCCGGAGCCGCTCCGGTGGCGGTGCAGAGCGCGCCGGATCACCGGCCCCCGCAGTGGCCCCAGGGGCTGCCCCAGCAGATCCACCTTGACCTCGACGTCGAGGACATCACGTCCGCGCACACCGAGGTCATCGGGCTGGGCGCGGAGGTGCTGCAGATGGCCACCGGAGACCAGCGGTTCAACGTCTACGCCGATCCTGCGGGGCACCCGTTCTGTCTCTGTTGGCACTGACCGACTCTGCTGGCACTGACCGTCTCGGTTGGCACTGACTGTCTCTGCCGGCACTGACCCGGGTCGTGCCGGCCATATTCGATGACGGCCTCTGTTCGGCTTCGCCGCGCTGTGGCAGGCTGATCCCATGAGCCTCATCGAGAACTCCACCCTGGCCATCGTGGGTGCCGGCAGCGTCGGCACCGCCACCGCCTATGCGGCCATGATCCGCGGCTCCGCCCGGCATGTGCGGCTCTATGACATCGACGCCGCCCGGGTCGAGGCCGAGGTCCTCGACCTCGCCCACGGCAGCCAGTTCACCGGTTCCTCGGACATCGACGGCGGCGCGGACCTGAGGCATGTGGAGGGCGCCGACGTCGTGGTGATCACCGCCGGTGCCAAGCAGCACCCCGGGCAGACCCGACTGGACCTGGCCGGCACCAATGTGGAGATCCTGCGCAGCATGCTCCCGAAGCTGCTCGAGCGGGCCCCGGATGCGGTCTACCTTTTGGTCACCAATCCCTGCGATGTGCTCACCGTGGCCGCACAGCAGATCACCGGGCTGCCCAGCAGCCGGGTGTTCTCCTCCGGGACCGTGCTGGACACCGCACGGCTGCGCTGGAAGCTGGCCCAGCGCGCCGGTGTCGCGCAGTCCAGCGTGCACGCCCACATCGTGGGGGAGCACGGGGACACCGAGTTCCCGCTCTGGTCCGCCGCCAGCATCGGGGTGACCCCGCTGCTGGACTGGGAGCGCGACGGGCAGCGGGTGTTCGACGCCGCGGAGCTCGAGACCCTCTCCGATGAGGTGCGCAACGCCGCCTACCAGGTCATCGCGGGCAAGGGCGCGACCAATTACGCGATCGGGCTCTCCGCGGCGCGGATCGTGGAGGCGGTGCTGGGCGACGAGCACGCGATCCTGCCGGTCAGCAGCGTGCTCGAGGGATTCCTCGACATCGGCGGCGTGGCGCTGTCTATCCCCAGCGTGGTCTCCGCCAGCGGGGTGCGCCCGGTGACGACCACCCCGTTCTCCGCGGAGGAGACCGAGGCGCTGCGTGACTCCGCGCGGGCGCTGGCGAAGGTGCAGGCCTCGCTGAGGATCTGAGCCGAGGCGGGACATGGCAAAGTCGAACAGACCGCCCCCGGCGGATGCCTGGGGCGGTCTGTTCGTCCCTGCTCGGGCCAGTCCTGACTGTGCTGCCGCGGCGGCTCCGGAGCTACTTCTCCTGCCGGATCGCCTCGGTGGCCTCGCCCAGCGTGGCGAAGCGTGACGGGATCACCGCGCTCCAGGCCTCTCGCAGCTCGTCCAGGCCCAGCGTGAAGCTGCCGCCCTGATACGGTCCGGCCACCTCGAGGTCCCCGGAGCTGGCATCCACCACGCCGAGGCGCAGCGCGGGGAAGCCCCGTGCCGAGGTCATATCGGTGAAGCGCAGCTCTTCTGAGCGCGGCAGCGCGACCAGGGCGCGGGCCTGGGACTCACTGAAGAGCGCGGTGAAGGGATCCACGCCGTCGCGCTCGCAGATCCCGTCCACCGCCACCCGCGCGCCGACGCCGAAGCGAAGGGCCATCTCGGCCAGTCCGGCGGCGAGCCCGCCCTCGGAGAGGTCGTGGGCGGCGTCGATCATGCCGTCGCGGGAGGCGTTGATCAGGATCTCACCGAGCATCTTCTCAGCCTTCAGGTCCACCTTCGGCGGCAGCCCGCCCAGGTGGTCGCGGCCGCGGGCGAACTCGGAGCCGTCGAGCTCGTCCCCGGTGGTGCCCAGCAGGTAGATCGCCTGGCCGTCGGCCCAGCGCTCGAAGCCCGAGGGGGTGCGCCGGGCGACGTCGTCGAACTTCCCGAGCACGCCCACCACCGGGGTGGGGTGGATGGCCCGGCCCGCGGTCTGGTTGTACAGCGAGACGTTGCCTCCGGTGACCGGGACGCCGAGCTCCTGGCAGCCGTCGGCGAGACCGCGCACGGCCTCGGCGAACTGCCACATGACCTCCGGGTCCTCGGGGGAGCCGAAGTTCAGGCAGTCCGAGACCGCCATCGGGATCGCGCCCGAGGTGGCCACGTTCCGGTAGGACTCGGCCAGCGCCAGCTGCGCCCCGGCGTAGGGATCCAGGTAGGCATACCGGGCGTTGGCGTCGGTGGAGAGCCCGACGCCGAGCCCGGTCTCCTCGTCCACCCGGATCACGCCGGAGTCATCGGGCTGCGAGAGCGCGGTGTTGCCGCCGACGAAGCGATCGAACTGGTCGGTGATCCAGGAGACGTCCGCCATGTTCGGGCTGGTCATCAGGTCCACGACCGCGCCGCCGAGCTCCTGCGCGGTCTCGGGAAGGTTCGCCCCGGCCGCCGAGGAGCGGAAGGTGTCGGCCTGCAGCGCGTCCTGCCACTCGGGGCGGTGGTAGGGCCGCTCATAGACCGGGCCGTCGTGGGCCACGGTGCGCGGGTCCACGTCGACGATGGTCTCGCCGTCCCATTCGATGATCAGCCGGCCGGTGTCGGTGACCTCGCCCAGCCAGGAGTACTCGACCTCCCATTTGGCCATGACGCGCTCGAACTCCGCGGCGTTGGCCGGGGTGACCACGGCCATCATGCGCTCCTGGGACTCCGACATCAGGATCTCGCCCGGGGTCAGCGTGGGGTCGCGCAGCAGCACCTTCGTGAGCTCCACGTGCATCCCGCCCTCGCCGTTGGAGGCCAGCTCGGAGGTGGCGCAGGAGATCCCTGCGGCGCCAAGGTCCTGGATGCCCTCGACCAGCTCGGCGTGGAAGAGCTCGAGGCAGCACTCGATGAGCACCTTCTCGGCGAAGGGGTCCCCGACCTGCACGGCCGGGCGCTTGGAGGGCTTGGAGTCGTCGAAGGACTCGGAGGCGAGCACCGAGGCGCCGCCGATCCCGTCGCCACCGGTGCGCGCACCGAAGAGCACCACCTTGTTGCCCACGCCCGAGGCGTTGGCCAGGCGGATGTCCTCGTGGCGCATCACGCCTACGGCCAGCGCGTTGACCAGCGGGTTGTCCTGGTAGACGGAGTCGAAGACGACCTCGCCGCCGATATTGGGCAGGCCCAGGGAGTTGCCGTAGCCGCCGATGCCCGAGACCACGCCGGGCAGCACTCGCAAGGTGTCAGGGTGGTCGATGTCGCCGAAGCGCAGCGGGTCCATCACCGCGACCGGACGGGCGCCCATGGAGATGATGTCGCGCACGATCCCGCCGACGCCGGTGGCGGCGCCCTGGTAGGGCTCCACGAAGCTGGGGTGGTTGTGCGACTCGATCTTGAAGGTGACGGCCCAGCCGTCGCCGAGGTTCGTCACGCCGGCGTTCTCGCCGATGCCGACCATCAGGTCCTTCTTCATCTCCTCGGTGACCTTCTCGCCGAACTGACGCAGGTGGACCTTGGAGGACTTGTACGAGCAGTGCTCGGACCACATCACCGAATACATGGCCAGCTCGGCCGCCGTCGGTCGCCGACCCAGGATCTTCACGATCCGGTCATATTCGTCGGACTTCAGGCCGAGCGCCGCCCAGGGCAGATCGGTGTCCGGGGTGGTGGAGGCGTGCTCCACGGTGTCGATGTTGAATTCTTTTTCAGTCACGGTCGGCTCGCTCACTGGGCACCTCCGGCAAGAGATGCGATCACGGAGGTGAAGATGGTCAGTCCGTCGGTGCCGCTGCGCATCCCGGTGGCGTCATCGGGACCGTAGCCGGCTTCCACGGCGTGCTCGGGGTGCGGCATGAGGCCCACCACGTTGTGCGTCTCGTTGGTCACGCCGGCGATGCCGTTGCGTGAGCCGTTCGGGTTCTCTCCCACATAGCGGAAGACCACGCGGCCCTCGGCCTCGAGCGCCTCAAGGGTGGCCGGATCAGCGAGGTACTGGCCGTCCTGGTTCTTCAGCGGGACGGCGATCAGCTCGTCCTCGGTGAACTGCGAGGTCCACGGGGTGGAGGTGTTCTCCACGCGCAGCACCTGGTCACGGCAGAGGAACTTCAGGTGATCGTTCTTCACCATGGAGCCGGGCAGCAGGTGGGATTCGGTGAGCATCTGGAAGCCGTTGCAGATCCCCAGCACCGGAAGCCGGGTGCCCGAGGCGGCGGTGGCGGCGGCGATGATCTTGTTCATCATCGGCGCGAAGCGGGCGATGGCGCCGGCGCGCAGGTAGTCCCCGTAGGAGAAGCCGCCGGGAAGCACGATGGCGTCCACGTTCTGCAGCGACTCATCGGCGTGCCAGAGCGGAACGGCAGTCCCGCCGCCGAGGCGGATGGCGCGGGCGGCATCGCGATCGTCGAGGGTGCCGGGGAAGGTGACGACGCCGATGCGGGCCCCACCCAGCGGGTTCGCGGCCGGGGCGGCGTGGAAGTCCCCGATCAGAGGAGTCTCCGTGCTCATGCAGCGTCCTCATCATCGACGCGCACGCTGATCACGTCTTCGATCACCGGGTTCGAGAGCATCTCGGCCGCGGCGGTGCGGGCGCTGGCCAGGATCTGCTCGGTGATTTCACCGTCGACGGTGAGCTCGAAGCGCTTGCCCTGGCGGACGCCGGAGAAGTCGGTGAATCCCAGGTGCGGCAGCGCGGAGGCGATGGCCTTGCCCTGCGGATCAAGAATCTCTGGCTTGGGCATGACCTCGACGATGATGCGCGGCATAGGTTCTCCTGTGCGATGGTGCGGGTGGATGAGCCCGCGGGACCGCTTTCAGGTGCCGTCTCACGCGCCGCGCCTGTCCGGATCAGCACGGCTGGGGACGACGGCGGCACGCTCCGCGAGCTTGCCGGATCAGTCTACCGGGTGCCCGCGGGTGCGGGCGCTTGCGGGCGCAGGGGCGCAAACGGGTGCTTGTGGGCGCGCTTGCGGGCGCTTGCGGGGGCAGCTGCGATCGCTGGGGCGCAAACGGGTTGAATCTTGGAGTATTTCGCCTGTGGAGCACCCGTATTCGCCCCAGGAATGGCCGGGGGAGCCGGGACAGCCCGGGGGAGCCGGGGGAGCCGGGTGAGATGCTGGTGAGATGACACAGGTCCCGCGATCCCAGCCTCCCGCCGCCCAGCCCGACGCTGCGCCGCGCTGCCCCTGTGGATCCGGCGAACGCTACCCCCAGTGCTGTGAACGCCTTCACCTCGGCGCACCCGCCCCCACCGCCGAGGCACTGATGCGTTCCCGCTACACCGCGAACGCGCTGCTCAACAGCGACCCGGGACGCTTCGGCGGATTCCTGCACCGGACCTGGGCCGCCGAGACCCGCCCCGCGCTGAGCGACCTCTACGCGCCGGGTCCTCAATGGACTCGGTTGAGCATCCTGGGAACGACGGCGGGCGGCCCGTTCCACGACGCCGGGACGGTGGAGTTCGTGGCCACCTACTCGGGGGACGGTGATCACGGCGCCAGGGGCAGGTTGCATGAGCTCAGCCGGTTCCGGCGCGAGTCGGGTCAATGGCTCTACGTGGATGGTGATCTGGGCTGAATCCCAGACGATCCTCGGGGTGGGCGTCTACAGCAGGCGAAACGTCGAGGGATCCAGCGGGCGGAGGACCGGGGCATGACCATGACTCGAGCAGCAGTACTGGGAGCCTCTGGGCTGGCCGATTCCCTGGTGATGCAAGGCCTGCACGGAACCGGCGAGCCGCCGGTGGAACAAATCTCTGCGTCCTCACGTTATGGAAGGCGAAATCTTTCAGTTTTTGAAGAATCGGCCACCGTTGGCCGAGGGACGGGATGACTATGACGCAGACGCCACTGACCATCGGAGTGCTCGGTGCAGGCCGGGTCGGCACCGCTGTGGCTCGCCAGGCCGTGCGCGCCGGTCATACCGTGAAGATCGCAACGGCCAAGCCGGCCGCGGACATCGCGCTGCTCACCGAGGTGATCGTCCCCGGCGCCGTCGCGGTGGATCGTGAGGAGCTGCGCGGCGCGGACATCATCGTGCTGGCGGTGCCGCTGCACAAGTACCGCAGCATCGATACCACCGTGCTGCGAGACCAGGTCGTCATCGACACCATGAACTACTGGGCACCGGTGGACGGGTTCATGGACGAGTTCGAGACCGGTGTGAGCACCAGTGAGGTCATCGCGGAGTTCCTCGGTGCTGCCCGGGTGGTCAAGACGCTGAACCACATCGGCTACGGCGATCTCGAGATCGACTCCTATCCCGTCGGAGACCCGCAGCGCCGGGCGCTCGCGGTCGCCGGGGATGATGCAGCGGCCAAGGCCCTGGTCCAGGATTTCGTGGACTCTCTGGCTACGACGCCGTGGACGCCGGACCGCTCGCGGCCGGCCGGGCGTTCGAGAACGGCACCGAGATCTTCAACGGCCGGCACGACGCCGCGCGGATGCAGGATCTGCTCAGCGAATGCGGCCGGGTGCTCGCCAGCGCCTGAGCAGGTCCTTGGTCACGGTCTGATCAGGCGCTCTTGCATCCGCCTGATCAGACCTGGGCCCTCCGGCATCAGAGCGGCGCCTCGAGCTGGTCCAGCACCGCGAGCAGCTTCCCGCGCAGCATCTGCGACTCCTCGGCGAAGCCTTTCTGTGCCCGGGCGTAGGCCGCCCGGCCGGCGGGGGTCTCGATCGGGACCGGCTCGTAGCCCCAGTCGCTCAAATCATAGGGCGAGGCGCGCATATCGAGTCGGCGAATCCGTGAGGCGAGGTCGAAGCACTCCAGCAGCAGGTCGCTGCTGACCGCGGGGATGAGCTTATAGGCCCATTTGTAGAGGTCCATATTGGCGTGCAGACAGCCCGGCTGCTCCATCCGGGTCTGCGATTCGCGGGTCGGCTCCAGCGCATTGAGCGGTCGCGCCGAGGGCGTGTAGAAGCGGTAGGCGTCGAAATGGGTGCAGCGGATGTTCGCCGCCTCCACTACCTCATCGGTCCCGGCGGCACCGAGGCGCAGCGGAACCTGGTCATGGCGCTGGCCGTGTTCCACCGATCTATAGACCATGGCCCACTCGTGCAGACCGAAGCATCCCAGCTGGGCCGGTGTCGCCGCCGTCGTGCTCAACAGGCGCCGGGCGAATCCGATCATCGAGGCCCGGTCCTGGCGGAAGCCTCGACGTCGAGGGTCACTCCCGAAGGCGCGCTGCGGTAATGCTTCCAGCCGGACCGCTCGGTGTCCTGTGCACCCTCGAGCAGGAATCCCACACCGGGGTGCCAGCGCGAGAGCTTGCCGGGGGAGTGGGAGTAGTAGGTGAAGAGGAAGTCCTCCACCGGGTGCTTCGCGCCGGCATGGCGGCGTGCCAGGAAGTCCTCGGTGAGCCGGTCCACTGAGGCCTGGTGCGTGATGGCGCGCTCACGGTGCTCGGGTTCAGGAATCACCGTCAAGCCGTGTGTTGCCTCAAGAGAAGCTGGTGTTTCGGTTACCATCGGGTATATCACTCGTACCAAGTGCGCAGGCGGCAGGGAACCCGTAAAGGGTACACCTGCCGCCTGTGTGCTTGAGTCGCCTATTCCGAGCGGGTCTTCGGCCCGTCCAGCTCCCGGCGCATGATCCAGCGCGGCCGGTGTCCGCTGTGCGCGGTGGTCGGTCCGGCGACCTCGAAGCCATGGGCCGCGAAGAGCTCCGTGGTGCCGACGTAGCCGCTGATCACATCCACTCTTCTGCCCTCCTCGAGCTCCATCGGGTAGCCCTCGAGGACGCTCGCCCCGTGCTCGGCGGCGTGCGCCACGGCGCCGGCGAGCAGATCATGCATCAGCCCTCGCCGTCGGAATCCTGGACGAACCACGAAACAGACCACCGACCAGGGGTCCCGGTCATCGAGGAAGGGGATGGTCCGGGAGTTCATCAGCCGTCGGTAGCTGCTGCGCGGCGCCACCGAGCACCAGCCCGCCGGGGTGTCGTCGACGAAGGCGATCACCCCCGGGCCGGGCTCGGTGCGGCAGAGCTCCTCCATGAAGGCCGGCCGATCCGGATTCGCGACCCGGGAGTCGCGATAGGACATGCACCAGCACCCCCGACCGCCGGGCTTCTTCACCCCGAGGACCTCATAGAAGTCCTCGAAGCGCCCGACGGCGGGGCGCACCTCGGTGCCCATGCTCGGTGCTAGCGGCCGGTTCCGGCGTAGACCGTGGCCTCTTCGTCGGAGTCCAGACCGAAGGCGGTGTGGATCGCGGCGACCGCGCGGTCCAGCAGCTCGACGTCGGTGATCACCGAGACCCGGATCTCGGAGGTCGAGATCAGCCCGATGTTGATGCCGGCATCGCGCAGGGCGGTGAAGAACCGGGCCGAGACGCCAGGGTGGTTGCGCATCCCGCCGCCGATGAGCGAGACCTTGCCGACCTGGGGCACGAAGTCCATGGACTCGAAGCCGATGGTGGCCTGGTGCGCGGTGAGCATCTCCTGGGCGCGTTCGCCGTCCTCACCGGGGAGGGTGAAGGAGATGTTGGTGGTCTTGGTCGCCATCGAGACGTCCTGGACGATCATGTCGATGTTGATCGCTCCCTCGGCGATCAGGTTGAAGATCTCCGCCGCCTTGCCCGGGACGTCGGGGACGCCGGTGATGGTGAGTTTTCCTTCGGATGCGTCGTGGGAGACGCCGGAGATGATCGGCTGTTCCAAGGGTTCGCCTTCCTGAATCTTGACGGTGTCTTTGGGGTCGGGGATGACCCAGGTGCCTTCGAGCTGGCTGAATGAGGAGCGCACGTGGAGCTTCACGCCGAACCGGCGGGCGTACTCCACCGAGCGCAGGTGCAGCACCTTGGTGCCGGCGGCCGCCATCTCCAGCATCTCGTCGCTGGAGATCTCGTCGATCTTGCGGGCGGTCTTGACCACGCGCGGGTCGGCGGTGAAGACCCCGTCGACGTCGGTGTAGATCTCACAGGCGTCGGCGTGCAGCGCCGCGGCCAGGGCGACGGCGGTGGTGTCGGAGCCGCCGCGGCCCATCGTGGTGATGTCTCGGGACTCCCGGCTCATGCCCTGGAACCCTGCGACGATGCCGACGTGGCCGGCGTCGAGGGACTCCTGCACGCGCAGCGGGGAGACCTCGATGATGCGGGCCTTGCCGTGGATGGCGTCGGTGATCATGCCGGCCTGGGAGCCGGTGAAGGACTGGGCGGACTCGCCCAGCTCATGGATCGCCATGGCCAGCAGCGCCATGGACATGCGCTCACCGGAGGAGAGCAGGATGTCCATCTCGCGGGAGGGCGGCGCTGAGGTGAGCTGGCCTGCGAGGTCGAGCAGGTCATCGGTGGTGTCACCCATGGCGGACACGACCACCACGACCTGGTGCCCGGCGCGCTTGGTCTCGACGATCCGCCTCGCCACTCGTTTGATGCTCTCGGCGTCTGCAACGGATGATCCGCCGTACTTCTGAACGATCAGGCTCATGACAGGTTGTCTCACTCCTGGGGTTTGGATACGGGGGAACTCAGGTCAATTCTAGATCGGGTCAGGCGTCGCGCAGCACGGCGCTGAGGAATTGCTTGGTGCGCTCCTGGCTGGGGTCCGAGAAGATCTTCTCCGGGGAACCCTCTTCGATCACGCGGCCGCCGTCGAACATCATCACCTTGTGGGAGACGTCTCGGGCGAAACTCATCTCGTGGGTCACGATCAGCATGGTCACGTTGGTGGTGTCCGCGACCTTGCGCAGGATGTTGAGCACGTCCCCGACGACCTCGGGGTCCAGTGCCGAGGTGACCTCGTCGAGCAGCAGGATCTCCGGGTCCATGGCCAGCGCACGGGCGATGGCCACCCGTTGCTGCTGACCACCGGAGAGGCTCAGCGGGTGCTGGTCGGCCTTGTCCGGCAGGCCCACCTGCTCCAGCAGCGAGTGCGCCTTCGCGGTGGCCTCGGCCTTGGACTGGCCCAGCACGTGGATCGGCGCCTCGACGATGTTCTCCAGCACCGTCATGTTCGGGAACAGGTTGAACTGCTGGAACACCATCCCGATCCGGGTGCGCAGCTTCTTCTGCTCCTTGGGGGAGACGGCGACGCGCTTGCCGTCCTTCTCCCGGTGGGTCAACGGCTCGCCGTCGACGAAGATGTAGCCGCCGGTGAGCTCCTCCAGGGTCATCACCAGGCGCAGGATCGTGGTCTTCCCCGAGCCGGACGGGCCGATCAGGGTCACCCGCTCGCCGCGGCGGACGGAGAAGTTCAGGTCTTTGAGCACGATGTTGTCCCCGAAGCGCTTCTCGACATCGACGAACTCGATGACCGGGACTTCGGGGTCAGTTGGCGTAGGCAAGGCGCTTCTCCAGACGGTTGATCAGCAGTGCAGTGGGGTAGCTGGCGGCGAGGAAGATCAGGCCAGCGATGGTGATCGCCTCGGTGTAGCGGAAGGTCTGGGCTCCGATGGTCTGTGCAACGCGGACCATCTCGGCCACCGAGATCACGAACAGGAACGGGGTGTCCTTGAACATCGAGATCGCATAGTTGCCCAGCGAGGGGATGGTCGAACGCAGCGCCTGCGGGATGACCACGCGCCGCCAGGTCCGCCCGGCGCTCATCGAAAGTGCCTTGGTGGCTTCCCACTGTCCCTTGGGCACCGAGTCGATTCCTGCTCGGTAGACCTCCGACATGTAGGTGGCGTAGTGGATGCCAAAGACGATGAAGCCGATGGTGAGCGGATCCATCCAGGTGAAGCCGTAATAGAGCACCAGCAGCTGGACCACCAGCGGGGTCATCCGGATGAAGTTCGCCGCCCAGCGCAGCACGAAGGCGAAGGGGCGGGGAAGCACGCGCAGCAGGATGGCGATGACCAGCCCCAGCAGGGCCGCGATCACCGTGCCCACGACGGTGACCAAGAGGGTGACCTCTAGGAAGGCCCGCAGGATGTCGGGAAAGATCTCGATCGCGAAATCCCAGTTCCAGACGTTGCCGGTGGGTTCCGGGACCGGATCGGCCGTGAAGGGCACGAGGGGAATCATGAGGCACCTCCTGGCTGGACGCCGGAGGTGGGCACCTTGGGTGCGGGGGAGAGGATCTCTCGCAGGCTCAGCCCCTGGCCCAGTCGGTGTTTGGCGCGGACCTCGAGGAGTCGCATGCCCTGAGTGAGTACCAGGGCGAACGCGAAGTACCCGATGAGCCCGACGAAGGCGTAGGAGAACCACGCGCTGGTGACTCGCCGGAGCTGGTCCAGTTCGAAGTTGAAGTCGTTGAGCCCGACGATGTAGACGATGGCGGAGCCTTTCATCAGGTGCACAAGCAGGTTCGCCAGTGAGGGGATCATCAGCGCCCAGGCCTGCGGGAAGATCACCCGACGGATCTTGTGCGTCCAGGACATCGAGAGTGCCACGGTGGCTTCCCACTGCCCGCTTGCCACGGAGGTCAGCGAGGCACGGACGGCCTCGGCCCCGTAGGCGCCGTAGTTCACGCCCAGCGCGATCACCCCGACGGTGAAGGCGCTCTCCAGGGTCAGCCCAAAGAGCGGAAGCACGTAGTAGACCCAGAACAGCTGCACCAACAGCGAGGTGCCGCGGAAGAACTCGATGATGATTCGGGCCGGGCCTCTGAGCCAAAGATTAGGCTGCCCGCCATCAGGCCCAGGATCACGGCGATGACGAATGCCATGGCCGCTCCGACCAGGGTGAGCTGCACGGTGAGCAGGAATCCGTCCCAGAGTCTGGGGCCGAAGTTTTGCAGCGAATCGAAGTTCTGCTGCTGTTGATCTAACCAGTCCACGGTAGGGGGTGGTTCCTCTCTGCTGGAGGTGATGTCACCGAAGCGGTGGCCGACCCCTTCGCAGGGCCGGCCACCGTGAGATTTCTGAGGTTCTCAGCTCAGTCTTCGATGTCCTGGAGAGCCTCCAGGTCACCATCGCAGAGTGCCTCTGCGGTCAGATCCGCGGGCGGAATCTCAGCCTCGGTGAATCCGTATTCGCTGATGATGTCCAGCAGCTCGCCGCTCTCCTTGAGCTCCGCGAGGTGCTCGTTGTACTCCTCGAGCATCTCCGAACCCTGTGGGAAGACCGTCGAACCGGCGCCGTACTGCATGACGCCATCCATGTCATGGACGAAGCCCTCGGTGACCTCGAAGCCGTCCATCTCACCTGCCATCTCGCTGAGCGAGATCGCGGTCAGGGCGAACACATCGGCACGGCCGCCGGTGACCATGTCCACTCCGTCATCTGCCGTGCTACGCCCTCAGCATCGATGCCCAGTTCGTCCACGTAGGTGGCTTCGACGCCGGAAGACAGGGTGGCGAGGGTGAGGTCTTCGCCGGATTCAACGGCCTCGGCGACGTCGTTGAGATCCTCCACGCCGTAGGGGTTGCCCTCTTCCACCAGGAGTGCGGTGGTGTACATGATCTCGGGCTCAGCGAAGGCAGCTTCTTCACAGCGTTCAGGAAGAATGGACATGCCTGCCGAGACGGCCTCATAGCGATCTGCATTGAGACCCGGGATCAGACTGTCCCAGTCGGTGACCTCAGCTTCGATCGAGTAGCCCATCTGGCCGAAGATCTCCTCGGCCAGGGCGATGGTGGCACCCTCGGGTTCGCCGTCGTCGTTCAGGTAGGAGTAGGGAACCTCGCCTGCGATGGCCACGGTGATGGTCTCTTCGCCGCCACCCTCGGCCTCACCGTTCTCGGCGTCATCGTCGCCGCCGCCACAGGCGGTCAGTGCCAGCAGTGCGGCGGCGCTCGCGGCGCCTGCGCGGACTGCCATGGAAGTCTTTTTCCTCATCAGTGCTTACCTCATCCTCTGGTGTGCGTCTGGTGCGAGTCAGTCCGGCACCGTGCTGAAATCAGCACAGGCCCGCCTGCAGCAACACGCTAGACCGATAAATAGGATTTGGAAACTGATTTCTTGGGGGAGGACAACTCTCGGCGGTCACCAGAGGATCGTGGAATAGCCGGAAGAATCCGTGGCGGTGATCCGCCCACGGGCCGCGCTTCCCAGGCGTGACTAGGACAACAGCCCGAACGAAAACTGATGGAAATACGAGGAGGAAGAAACCTGAGTATTACCTGATCACACTTGCATAACTATCTGGATGCCGGGCGCCGGGAGCAGGTCAGGACATCACCGTGCGGCCCTCGAAGGCCCGGCCGAGGGTGACGTCGTCCGCGTATTCCAGGTCCCCGCCCACCGGGAGTCCCGACGCCAGGCGAGTGAGCTTGATGCCGATGGAACCGAGCATCCGGTAGAGGTACGTCGCCGTGGCCTCTCCCTCGAGGTTCGGGTCGGTGGCCACGATGACCTCGGTGATGGTGTCGTCCGAGAGCCGGCTCAGCAGCTCACGGATGTGCAGCTGGTCGGGACCTACCCCGGCGATCGGATTGATCGAGCCGCCGAGCACGTGGTACTTCCCGCGGAAGGAGCGGGTGCGTTCGATCGCCATGACGTCCTTGGACTCCTCGACCACGCACAACAGGGTGGGATCTCGGCGGGTGTCCTGGCAGATCCGGCAGGTGTTCTCCTCGGAGACGTTGAAGCAGATCGCGCAGAACTTGACCTTCTCCTTGACCGTGGTGATCGCGTCAGCGAGTCGCTTCATGTCCTCGCCGTCGGCCTCGAGGATGTGGAAGGCCACGCGCTGCGCCGACTTGGGACCGATGCCGGGGAGTCGCCCGAGTTCATCGATCAGGTCTTGGACTGCGCCTTCATACACGTTGTGGACGAGCCTTCCTTCAGGGGTGGAGACCTAGTCTAGCGGCGCTCACTCGTTGAGCCGGCGCTCCTCCAGCAGGGTGGCTCCGAGGTGCTTCTCGAAGGCCTTGCGGCCGAAGACGCCGGAGTGTTCCAGCGGGACGTCGTCCTCACTGGCCACGTCCTCGGCCTGAGCCCAGGACGGCGGCGCGCTCTGGTCGTAGTCGCTCGGCGGGCCCGAGTCCCACGCCGGGTCGGGCGGGGGTGCCGGCTGCGAAGGGTGGTCGGCCGGAGGCTCGGAGAGCGGAGCCGGCTGGGAGCCGCCCCCGCCGCGCTGGGCCAGGCGACGACGGATCTCTGCGGCACGGCTCGGCGCGGCACCACCGGCCGGGGCTGCGGCGCCGCTGGCCGGGTTCTGCTGGTTCGCGCCGGGCTGCTGGTCGCGATCCTGCGGGTTTCCGCGCGAAGCTCCCGAGCCCGGGGAACCGGCAGTGCCCGGGGAGCCGGCAGTGCCAGGGGAGCCACCCGGGGCTGCGGCCCCCTCGGCGGGGGCGCTCCAGCGCGGGGCGGTTCCGGCGCGGCGCGCGAATGCTGGGACCGGGGTCTTCTCGGCCAGCGGCTTATAGCTGTCCCCGGCATCGGGGTCCGTCCCGGCGCCGCGCCAGGTGCGCCGCCGCCTCGGGGGAGACCGCGGAGGGTGCAGATGACCGAGATTCTGCCGCCGCCGACTGCTGCTCATCGGTGGCGTCGGGGTCCGTGGGGTCGAGATCGGTGGCATCGGGGTCGCGGGATCCGGCCGAGGTGTCCAGGTCGGCGGCGGTCTCGGATTCGGCGGGATGCTCGGAGGGCTGGTGGGCGGGGTGCTCCGGCGGCGCCTCGGTGAATCCCGGGTCGTAGGGCTCGGGCGGCTCTTCCTGGACCCAGGCCGGGGTGCCGTCCCCGGTCTGCGTCTCCGCTGGAGCGGTCGCCGGGCTCAGCCGGCGGTCAGCTTTTGGGGCGCCACCACCACCCGGCGAGCCTGTGCCTCCGGTGACCAGCTTGAACCGGACCTTCATGCCCAGAACGTGCTCGATGGCGGCGTTCATCGCCTGCTCGCCGTTGCGGTTCGCGAACGTGGTCCGCGCCCCCTCGTTGGCGAAGTTCAGGCTCAGCGCCTGACCGTCGAAGCTGTCCACGCTCACATTGCCCTTGACCAGCATCCACAGCATCCGGGACTGGGACTTCAGCGAATCCACGATGTCGGGCCAGGCCCGGCGCATCATCTCGTCCGTGGACCCGCCGGCTGCGGATGCGGCTGGTGCTGCCTGAGCGGCGGCTGCGGCTGCGGATGCGGCTGGTGCCGCCTGAGCGGCGGGTGCGGCTGCGGATGCGGCTGGTGCCGCAGATGAACCGGAGCCGTCCCGCGGGAGGGCTGGCTGCCGCTCCTCTGGCTTCGGCTTCTCTGGCTGCCGTTCTTGCGGCCGCCCGGTCTGGTTCGGGGGTGCGGCCTCGTTCGGCTGCGCCGCAGGTTCAGGTGCATTCGACTTCGGCTCGGGCTCCGGGGCTGCGGGGCTCGGTTCGGAGGCCGTCACGCTCTGTGCCGGGGCGGCCCACTTCGGGTCGGCCGGGGTCTGCTGCTCGGTGCGCTCTTCCGCACGCCCCAGGTGGACGATGCGCTGGTCACCCGGACCCTCTACTACGGGGCGTTCTTCTTCCTCGGGCGCCGGGCTCGCTGCGGTCGGCGTCGCGCCCGGGCTGTGGCTCGCAGCCTCGCTCGCGGTGCCGCCCGAATCGGTGCCTGCACCCTCGGTCTCGGCGCTGGGCGTGACGCCGGCTCCGGCGGCGAAGTCGAGCCGACGCTCCACGCGTTCGAGCCGAGCGGCCACCGAGGCGTGACCCTGCTCGGCGTGGGGCAGCAGCAGCCGCGCCATCAGCAGCTCGAGGTGCAGCTTCGGTGAGGTGGCGCCGACCATGTCGGTAAGCGCCTGGGCGGAAATGTCCGCCGCGCGGGAGAGCTCTGCGGAGCCGAGCTGGCCGGCCTGAGTCTGCATCGAGCGGATCTGGTCCTCCGGGACCCCGCGCAGGATCGCCCCGGGGTTCTCCGGGACCGATTTCACCACGATCAGATCGCGCAGCCGCTCCAGCAGGTCCTCGACGAAGCGCCGCGGGTCCTGCCCGGACTGGACGACTCGATCCACCACGGAGAAGGCGGTGGCCCCGTCGAGCGCCGCCACGGCCCCCACGACGTCGTCGAGCATGGTGGCGTGGGTGAAGCCGAGCAGCGCCGTCGCCCGGTCATAGTCCAGGGTGCGCTCGGCGGACCCGGCGATCAGCTGGTCCAGCACGGAGAGGGTGTCGCGGACCGAGCCGCCGCCGGCACGGATCACCAGAGGCAGCACGCCCGGAGCCACGGTGACGCCCTCCTGCTCGCAGAGCCGATGCAGGTAGTCCATCAGCGGCTCGGGCGGGACCAGTCGGAACGGATAGTGGTGGGTGCGCGAGCGGATGGTCCCGATGACCTTGTCCGGCTCGGTGGTCGCGAAGATGAACTTGATGTGCTCCGGAGGCTCTTCCACGATCTTCAGCAGCGCGTTGAAGCCTGCGGCGGTGACCATATGGGCCTCATCGATGATGAAGATCTTGTAGCGGTCGCGCACCGGGGCGAAGGTCGCGCGTTCCCGCAGATCACGGGCATCGTCGACGCCGCCATGGCTGGCTGCGTCGATCTCGATCACGTCCAGCGAGCCGGAGCCGCCCGTGGCGAGGTCCACGCAGGAGTCACAGCTTCCGCACGGGGTTCCGGTCGGGCCCTGCGCGCAGTTCAGGCAGCGGGCCAGGATTCGAGCGGAGGTGGTCTTGCCGCAGCCGCGCGGGCCGGAGAAGAGGTAGGCGTGGGAGACCGCGTCCTTGCCCAGGGCAGTCATCAGGGGTGCGGTGACGTGCTCCTGTCCGATCACCTCGGCGAAGGAGTCGGGACGATAACGGCGGTACAGGGCGGTGCTCACAGTCTGAAACCTTATCTGCTTGCTAGGACATGCGCATGCGGTCGGTGCCCTGATCCGTATCGGCCCGGTCACGGGCGGCGAGCCGGGCGGAGACGCGGCGATTGCCCGGGACGACGTAGAGCCACCTGGTCCAGGGCCGCAGCCAGACCACGAGCAGGCTCAGCAGCAGACCGCCCACGGTGCAGGCTGCGACGTGGAGCACCGGGTCCACGCCGATCTCGATGAGTCCACGGTGGATCAGGATGATGATCGGGAAGTGGCAGACGTAGACCACGATGGAGTTGCGCCCGACCCACTGCAGGAAGCTGTTGAACCGGCCGGCAGGCAGTCGCGGTGCCGCCCAGAGGATCACCGCGATGCCGATCACTGCGGTGGGCACGGCGTAGAGGCTGCCCGCGCGGAACTCGCGGCTCTCGAGACCGTGGTGGGCCAGCAGGGCCATCAGCACCGCGAGCGCCGCGATCAGCGGCCACGGGGCCCTCGCCCAGCGCTGCAGGATCCACATGCAGGCGGCGCCGAGGAAGAAGAACGCCCCGTAGTAGAGGGTCCGGGTGACCAGCGCATCGTCCACCTGGGTGAAGTGCCGGGTGATCACCATGATCAGGAACACGACGACGCCGAGCGCGCTCAGCAGTCGTGGCCGGGAGACCAGCGGCTTGAGCAGCATCCCGGTGAGGTAGCAGAGGGTCAGCGCCATCAGGAACCAGAGGTAGTCCCCGCCCAGCCAGTACCGCAGCTCACCGGGCCCGCCGTGATAGATCAGCACGCCGAATCCGAAGAGCCAGAGCGCCAGCGGCCAGACGAGGCTGGCGAACTTCCCCCAGAGGTAGATGACTGAGGACTTCTCGAGCGAGCGCGGCAGCAGGGTCCCGGAGAGGAACATCAGCAGCGGCATCCGGAACGGCTCGAGATAGAGGTTGAGCTGGATCCACTGATCCACCCCGAGCCCGTTGGCCCGCGGAATGTCGGAGCCGTGGAGCACCACGACGAGCAGCACCGCGACGCCGCGCAGCAGATCCATCCACCGCATGCGGGGCGGGGAGTCGGTGCGGGGCTGGGGCATGGGCCTGAGGGCAGTTCTCTCGGGAGGGACTGGGTGCAGATCGCCGTGAAGTGGAGCTGGATTCACTGTAACGGAAGGCGTTCCCACTGATCACCTGACTGACCAACCGTTCGGTCATTAATTCTGATACATTGTCTCCCATGCCCGTGACCTGGGTCACAGGACAGGCGGCAAGAACCACTCGCACGTCACCCCGACGTGTCCAGCCTTGGGAGCAGATATGAGCCAGACCACCTATCTCAGCAGCGAGGGGCACGACCTGACCCGCGAAGAGAAGAAAGTCCTTGCGGGAACCCTCGTCGGCACCACCATCGAGTGGTACGACTTCTTCATCTACGCGCAGGCGGCCGGCTTCGTGCTGGCGGTCCTGTACTTCGAGCCGCTGGGCGAGGACAACGCCGCCCTGGCGCAGATCGTGGCCTGGGCCTCGGTCGGCATCTCCTTCCTCTTCCGCCCGCTCGGCGCGATCCTTGCCGGCATGGTCGGCGATCGCTATGGACGCAAGGTGGTCCTGGTGATCACGCTGATGGGCATGGGTGGAGCCACCGTGCTCATCGGCCTGCTGCCCACCTACGCGAGCTGGGGCGTTCTGGCGCCGGTGCTGCTGATCGTGCTGCGCGTGCTGCAGGGCCTCTCGGCCGGCGGCGAATGGGGTGGCGCGGCACTGCTCGCCGTCGAACACGCCCCCCGGCATAAGCGTGGCCTCTTCGGTGCCTACCCGCAGATCGGTGTGCCGCTGGGCATGCTGCTCGCGACCGGGTTCATGTTCGCGCTCAACGCCATCACCACCGAGGAGCAGTTCCTCGAATGGGGCTGGCGGGTGCCGTTCCTCTTCTCCTTCGTGCTGATCATCGTGGGCTTCCTGATCCGGCTGAAGGTCGACGAGTCCCCGGTCTTCCTGGAGATGAAGGAGCGCAAGAAG
Organism: Nesterenkonia sp. AN1; assembly: GCF_000582475.1. Taxonomy (NCBI): domain Bacteria; kingdom Bacillati; phylum Actinomycetota; class Actinomycetes; order Micrococcales; family Micrococcaceae; genus Nesterenkonia; species Nesterenkonia sp. AN1. Next base: position 14,986 of record NZ_JEMO01000006.1, on the reverse strand, counting down.
GAATCCTCGGCCCCGCTCAAGGAGCTGGTGACCACGCACAAGAAGTACACCTTCCTGGCCGCGCTGATCTTCGCCGCGAACAACGCCGCGGGCTATCTGGTGATCGCCTTCTTCGCCGCCTATGGCGTGAACACGCTGGGCATGGACCGCAACGACACCCTGATCGCCTCGCTGATCGGCGGCGTGGGCTGGTTCATCTTCACGCTCTTCGGCGGTTGGATCTCGGATCGCATCGGACGGGTGAAGACCTTCCAGATCGGCTACGGCATCATCATCGTCTGGGCGATCCCGATGTGGTTCCTGCTCGACACCGCCTCGCTGCCGCTGTTCGCGCTGGCCATCTTCATCCTCACCATCGGGCTCGGGCCCTCCTACGGTCCGCAGTCGGCGCTCTACGCCGAGATGTTCCCGGTCAACATCCGCTTCTCCGGTGTCTCCATCGGCTACGCGCTGGGCTCGATCATCGGCGGCGCCTTCGCGGCCACCATCGCGCAGACGATCCTCAACACCACCGGGCAGTCCTGGCTGATCGGCGTCTACATCGCGATCCTGGCGATCATCTCCTTCATCGCCGTCTCGATGGTGCCGAAGAAGCTCCAGGGCATCAATCTCAACGACGACAGCGAGCGTGAGGAGCTCTCGGTGACCACCGGAGCTCGCTGACCTGCTGACGCGTGGACCTGGAGCAGGATAATCTCTGTTCCACGCTGCGCAGACGCAGGGGCTACTCGCAGCACCACCCGAAGCACCAGCACCAGCACCACCCGAAGCACCTGAATCACGCACAGCACCACACCGGTGAACCCCACCGGTGGATGACGCACCAAGATGAGGAGCAGCTATGCGATCACGCAGCACAACTATGAGGCTCTCTGCGGCTCTCGCCGCCACGGCTCTGATGCTCACCGCCTGCGGCGGCGACACCGAGGGCGAAGACACCGAGGGCGAGGCCGGCGAAGAAGGCGGCAGCTACTCGATCGGCATCACCCAGATCGTCTCCCACCCGTCACTCGACGAGGCCCGCGACGGGTTCAAGGCGGCCTTCGAGGACGCCGGGGTCGAGGTGGAGTGGGACGAGCAGAACGCCCAGGGCGAGCAGGCCACGGCCAGCAACATCGCGGGCACCTTCGCGACCTCGGACCTGGATCTGGTCCATGCCATCGCCACCCCCACCGCGCAGGCCGCGGCCCAGGCAGTCACCGACAAGCCGATCGTGTTCTCGGCGGTCACCGACCCTGAGGAAGCCGGTCTGGTGGACTCCTGGGAGGAGCCCGGCGGCAACATCACCGGAGCCTCGGACCTGAACCCGGTGATGGAGCAGTTCGAGCTGCTCCAGGAGATCGCTCCTGACGCCGAGACCGTGGGCATCGTCTACTCCTCCGGTGAGACCAACTCTGCCGTGCAGGTGGAGCTCGCCCAGGAGGCCGCAGACGAGCTGGGCCTGGAGATCCAGGAGGCGACCATCTCAAACTCCTCCGAGGTCCAGCAGGGCGTGGAGTCCCTCGACGTCGACGCGATCTGGGTCCCGACCGACAACGCCGTCGTCTCGGCCCTGGAGTCCGTGCTGCAGTATGGCCAGCAGAACTCCATCCCGGTGATCGCCTCCGAGGGTGACTCGGTCATCCGCGGCTCGGTGGCCACCTACGGCATCAACTACGGCGACCTTGGCCGTCAGGCCGGGGAGATGGCGCTGCGGGTCCTTCAGGACGGCGAGGACCCGGCGTCCATGCCGGTGGAGACCCAGGAGACCCTGGAGCTGATCGTCAACCCCGAGGCGGCTGAAGCCATGGGCGTCGAGCTGGACCAGGAGCTGCTCGACCGGGCTGACACCGTCGTCGGCGAGGACGTCGAAGCCGAGGATCCCGCTTCGGCCGACGATGCTGAAGAAGAGGAGGAGTGACCCGCACCGGGTGACTCGACTCGATCCCTGACGGCCGCCCCAGGCGGCCATCACGGCCGCCCCAGGCGGCCATCACGGCCGCCCCAGGCGGCTATCACCGCCAGATGACCACCAGGCCGGGCGCCGGGACAGCCGCAGCAGGCTGCACCGGCGCCCGCCGCCTGAGTGGACGTGGACCCGCCGACGACCGATGATCCGGTCGCGACGACAAATGAGGACACATGATCACAGCATTCGAGCTCGGGCTGATCTACGCGATCATGGCCCTGGGCGTGTACCTGACCTTCAGGATTCTTAACTTCCCCGACCTGACCGTGGACGGGTCCTTCACCTCCGGGGCGGCGACGGCGGCCATCCTGATCACCAACGAGGTGGACCCCTTCCTTGCCACCGCTGCGGCCTTCGTGGTCGGCAGCCTCGCCGGGATGATCACCGGCCTGCTCCACACCAAGGGCAACATCAACGGGCTGCTGGCCGGAATCCTGACCATGATCGGGCTCTACTCGATCAACCTGCGGATCATGGACGGGGCGAACGTGCCCCTGCTGGGCCAGGACACCGTGATCTCCATGATGCGTGGCTTCACCGGCGTGGGCTGGACCTCTGTGGCCGTGCTGGCCGCCGTCGCGCTTATCTTCAAGCTGATCATGGACTGGTACCTGCAGACCGACAACGGGCTGGCGCTGCGCGCCACCGGCGACAACGAACAGATGATCAGCTCCTTCGCGGTAAGCACCGATCGGCAGAAGATCATCGGGCTGATGCTCTCCAACGGACTGGTCGGCGTCGCCGGCGCCGTCGTCGCCCAGCACCAGGGCTTCGCCGACATCGGCATGGGCATCGGCCTGATCCTGGTGGGACTTGCCTCGGTGATCGTGGGCCAGGCCATCTTCGGCAGCCGCAGCGTCATCCAGGCCACCCTCGCGGTGATCCTGGGAGCGGTGGTCTACCGCCTGGCGATCCAGCTGGCGCTCAACGTCGGGCTCAACCCGAACGACATGAAGCTGATGTCTGCCGTGCTGGTGGTGGCGGCGCTGCTGCTGCCACAGTGGAAGGGCTTCTCGAAGCTCAGTCTGCGCCGCAAGAGCAGCTCTCCACTGGCCGAAGCGGCTGCACCGCTGACCACCTCGGATGCCCACCTGTCCAAGACCTCCGCCGAGAAGGGAGCCTGACATGTTGAACATCGACTCAGTCTCCAAGACGTTCTTCCCGCACACCGTCAACGAGCGCCGCGCACTGGTGAATGTGAACCTGGAGCTGAAGGAGGGGGACTTCGTCACCGTCATCGGCTCCAACGGCGCGGGCAAATCCACGCTGCTCAACACCGTGGCCGGCCGGATCCACCAGGACACCGGTGTGGTCTCCCTCGACGGCACCGACGTCAGCAGGCTCAAGGAGCACCAGCGGGCGGCCAAGGTCGGCCGGGTCTTCCAGGACCCGATGGCCGGCACCGCGCCGAACCTCAGCATCGAGGAGAACCTCTCCCTGGCCGACCGCCGCGGCCGTCCGCGCGGGCTTTCCCGCGGAGTCACCAAGGCCAAGCGCGATCGTTTCGCCGAGGCGCTGAAACAGCTGGAGCTGGGCCTGGAGGGACGGCTGAAGACCAAGGTCGGGCTGCTCTCGGGGGGTCAGCGCCAGGCGCTGAGCCTGCTCATGGCCACCTACTCGGACCCTCGGGTGCTGCTGCTCGATGAGCACACCGCGGCCCTTGATCCGCAGCGAGCCGAGCTGGTGACCCGGCTGACCCGCAGCGTGGTCGAGGACAAGGGGCTGACCACGCTGATGGTCACGCACAACATGGTCCAGGCGCTCGAGGTCGGCAACCGGCTGATCATGATGCACGAGGGCCGGATCATCCTCGACGTCGGCGCCGAGCAGAAGGTGCAGATGACCCCGCAGGACCTGCTCGCTGAGTTCGGCAAGCTCAAGGGTGCCGTGGTGGACGACAAGACGCTGCTGCAGTAATCCCGCCGCAGTCCGCCCTGGCCCGAGCCGCCGGCTATTCGGGCAGGGTGAGCTGCGGATGACCTCCACGAAGTCCCCGCGCTCGAAGTCGGGCAGGAAGTGCGCAAGCACATCGGCCTTCACATTGCCGAAGGTGGTCTCCGGTCGGTCCTTGAGGCCTTCGGTGAACGCTGCGAGGATCTGGTTCTTGAAGTCCGGCCGCGGGTGAGCCGCGAGGACGGCGGCCCGCTGCGCATCGGTGATCGCGTCATAGCCCAGGCCCAGCACGTCGAGCTCGACCCCGCGGGTCACCAGCGCGACCTCCGGATCCATATGCAGCGGGATCTCCGGGGTGGTGTGCAGCGCGATGCCGTTCCACACCTTCGCCGCCTCCGCCGCGGGGATCCCGTGACCCAGCAGGAACCGGCGGGCCTCATCGGCTGCGTCGATCTCGAAGCGCTGGTCGGTGCGCCGGTAGGTCTCGGTGAGCCCGAGATCGTGGAATATCGCGCCGACGTAGAGCAGCTCCCGGTCCGCGGTGAGGCCCAGCGCCGCGCCGCGCAGCGAGCCGAAGAGGAAGACCCTTCGGGAGTGATGGAAGATCAGCGGGGTGGCCACCTCGCGGAGAAGCTCAGTCGCCTCGCGCGCCAGCGGTGAGTCGGGAATGGTGATGCCTGCAATGATTTCACTCATGAGCCCAGTGTGGACCAGGCCGCGGTCCGACCGGGGGGCCTCGCTGTGATTGACCCCACAGTGCACACGTGGAAGAGTACAGGTGAACGATCGGTCAGTTATTCCTGTGAAAGGCGCACGACGTGGCGATCAGCCCTGTATATCTCGTCTCCGGCACCCGCACTCCCGTCGGCCGCTACGGCGGCGCCCTGTCCTCGGTCCGCCCCGATGACCTCGCCGCCCTGGTGGTGCGCCAGGTGGTCGAGGAATCCGGCATCGACCCGGCCCAGGTCGACGAGGTGATCCTCGGCAACGCCAACGGCGCAGGGGAGGAGAATCGCAACGTCGCCCGAATGGCCTGGCTTCTGGCCGGCTTCCCGGACACCGTCCCGGGCATCACCGTGAACCGGCTGTGCGCCTCCGGGATGAGCGCGATCTCCCAGGCCCAGCACATGATCGCCGCCGGCGCCGCGGACATCGTGGTCGCCGGGGGAGTCGAGTCCATGTCTCGCGCCCCCTGGGTGATGGCCAAGCCCACCACCGGCTTCGGCAAGCCCGGCGAGGTGGTCGACACCTCCATCGGCTGGCGGTTCACCAACCCGAAGTTCCAAGCCATCGAGAAGCGCACCTTCTCCATGCCCGAGACCGCCGAGGAGGTGGCCCGGGTCGAAGGCGTCACCCGAGAAGACGCCGACGCCTTCGCCGTCGAGTCCCAGCGCCGCGCGCTCGCCGCCATCGACGCCGGTCGCCTGGCCCGGGAGATCACCCCGGTCCAGGTCCACGGCCGCAAGGGTGCGATCACCGTGGTGGACACCGACGAAGGTCCGCGCCGCGGAGTCACCGCCGAGTCCCTGGCGGGGCTGCGTCCCGTCGTCGCCGGAGGATCGGTGGTCACCGCGGGCAATGCCTCCTCGCTCAACGACGGCGCCTCCGCGGTGATCGTCGCCTCCGAGGCGGCCGTGGAGAAGTACGGGCTCACCCCGCGGGCCCGCATCGCCGGAGGCGCCAGCGCCGGTCTGGCCCCGGAGATCATGGGCATGGGCCCGGTGCCCGCCACCCAGAAGGCGCTGGCACGCGCCGGCTGGAGCGTCGATGACCTCGGCGCCGTGGAGCTCAACGAGGCCTTCGCCACCCAGTCGCTGGCCAGCATGCGCCGACTCGGCCTGGACCCAGGCATCGTCAACGCCGACGGCGGAGCGATCGCCCTGGGCCACCCGCTGGGCTCCTCCGGCTGCCGGATCGTGCTGACCCTGGCCCGCCGCATGCAGGACGAAGGCGTGGCCCGCGGACTGGCCACCATGTGCGTGGGCGTCGGGCAAGGCTCCGCGCTGCTGCTGGAAAGGGTCTGAGCCCATGAGCGCCCCCGATCCAGTCCTGCTCGACGCCGGGAACTTCACCACGCTGAAGATCACCGAGACCTCCGACCGGCTGCACGCCCAGCTGAACCGGCCCGAGGTGCGCAACGCCATCGACGCCACCATGATCACCGAGCTGCATGCGGTCTGTGCCCACCTGGAGCACCATCCGAAGCTGCTGATCCTCTCCGGCACCGAATCCGGCGGCAGGGGCATCTTCGCCTCCGGCGCCGACATCGGCCAGCTCCGAGACCGAGGACGCGCGGACGCGCTGCGCGGCGTGAACTCCTCCGCCTTCGAACGCCTGGCCAAGCTGCCCATGCCGGTGATCGCCGCCCTCGACGGCTACGCCCTCGGCGGCGGGGCAGAACTGGCCTGGGCCGCTGACTTCCGCCTGGGCACCCCCGAGGTGAAGATCGGCCAGCCCGAGACCGGGCTGGGCATCATCCCGGCCGCCGGGGCGCTCTGGCGGCTGCGTGAACTTGCCGGGGAGGGCATCGCCAAGGAGATCCTGCTCGCCGGGCGGATCCTCGATGCCCAGGAGTCCCTGAACCATGGCCTGCTCAACGCGATCCACCCGGCGGAGGGGCTGCTCGATGCGGCCCACGCGCTCGCGGATCGGATCGCCAAGCAGGACCCGCTGGCGGTCCGGATCAGCAAGCAGGTCTTCTCCATGCCGCGCGAGGCCCACCCGCAGATCGACAACCTCGCCCAGGCGATCCTGTTCGAGTCCGAGGCCAAGTTCGAACGGATGCAGGCCTTCCTGGACCGCCGCGAGGCCAAAGCCGCACAGAGACCAGATCAGCCCTCAGGAGAGAACCGATGAGCACCCCCAGCGCAGCCGCCCAGTCCCTCCCCGCCACCGTCGGCGTGCTCGGCGGCGGCCGGATGGGCGCCGGGATCGCCCACGCCTTCCTGGTGGCCGGAGTCGAAGAGGTCGTCGTCGTAGATGTCTCCCAGGAGGCTGCGCAGACCGCCGCAGCCCGGATCACCAAGGACCTTGAGGCCTCGCTGAGCCGCGGAAAGATCGACGGCGAGCTGAGCCGCTGGACCGACCGGCTCACCGCCACCGCCGAGGTCACCGCGTTCGCGCGCTGCGGGCTGGTGATCGAAGCCGTGCCTGAGGACCTGGACCTGAAGGTCGAGTCGCTGCGCCGTGCCGAGGCCCAGCTCGCACCCGAGGCCTGGCTGGCCACGAACACCTCCTCGCTGTCCATCAGCACGCTCGCCGGGCACCTTCAGCGGCCCGAGCGGTTCTGTGGACTGCACTTCTTCAACCCGGTGCCCGCCTCGAAGCTGGTGGAGGTGGTGCTCGCCGAGCGCACCGGCGAAGAGCTCGCCGCGCTGGCCCCGCGCTGGGTCGAGTCCCTGAGCAAGACGCCGGTGGTGGTCAAGGATGCTCCCGGCTTCGCCTCCTCACGGCTGGGCGTGGCGATCGGGCTCGAGGCCATCCGGATGGTCGAAGAAGGCGTGGCGGACCCTGCCGACATCGACAACGCGATGGTGCTCGGCTACAAGTTCCCGATCGGGCCGCTTGCGCTGACCGACATCGTCGGCCTGGACGTGCGTCTGGGGATCGCGGAATACCTGGAATCCCAGCTGGGGGAGCGCTTCGCCCCGCCGCAGCTGATGCGCGATATGGTGGCCCGCGGCGAGCTGGGGAAGAAGTCCGGCAAGGGCTTCTACGACTACCCCGAGGCCTGAACGGGTCCTGGGGCGGATGCGCCTCAGTCCGAGGAGCCCTGGACCAGCAGGTGTGCTGAGGCCTCATCCAGGATGAGATCGGTGGGCAGACCGGCGGCCAGAGCGCCGCGCAGCCCGCTGATCTTGGTCTCACCCGAGACGACACAGATCCGGCGCGGAACCTGGCGCAGCAGGTCCAGGTTCGGCCCGGTGCTGCGTTGGTTGATCTGCAGGTCGCGGTGGCTGCCGTCGGCGCGGAAGAACATGGTCGCCACGTCCCCGACCACGCTCTTCTCGTGGAGCATCCGCAGATCCGCCTCGTCGAGGTACCCGCCGGAGTAGACGTGGCTGGGGATCCCAGAGTTGGTCGACCCGACGCCGAAGATGGCCATGGTCATGCGTCGCTGGAGCTCCAGGATGCGCAGCACGCTGCGCTCGGCCCACATGGCGGTCTTGGTCTCGGCATGGTCGAAGAAGGCGGGCACCGGAAACTGCTCGACGCGGGCGCCGTAGGCGTAGCCGAACCGACGCAGGATCTCACTGGCGTAGGCGATTCCGGTGGTCTGGGTGTTGCCGGCGCCGTTGAGCTGCACGATGGTGCTGTCATGGGTGCTCTTCCGGGTCAGGTGCTGACTGACCGCGCTGAGCGTGGAGCCCCAGGCGACCCCGATGATCGCGTTGGAGTCGACCAATGGGCCGATGGTGCGCGCCGCCTGGATCGCCACCCGGTCCAGGGCCTCGGAATCGTCTAAGGTGCCGGAGACCGGCACCACGTGGGCCTCCACGCCGAAGCGCCGACGTATCTCGTTCTCCAGAGAGGGTGCCCGGTGTGCCGGATTGTTGACCTGGATCTCGACGAGTCCGGTGTCCCGAGCCAGCGAGAGCAGCCGCGAGACCGTGGAGCGGGAAGTCTGCAGCTCCCTGGCGATCGCGTTCATCGTCAGGTCCTGGAGGTAGTACATCTGTGCCGCGCGCAGGGCATCGCCGCTGCGAGAGCGCGCGGACTCACGGGTGGATGAATGTGCACTGGAACTGGATCTTCCGTCCTTCGGCGAAGCGTTCATGGCCATTCCCCCCGGGTGAGTGTGCACGTCTGTGCATCAGCATTGACTATCTGCCCGAAAGTTTCAAGAGTGGACCCATACGCACGGAGGAACCCGATGCGCACAGCGATGCCCCGAGGAGAATGTGATGTCCGACACAGTAATGACCAACGGTGAGATCCGGACCCCCGCCGAGCGAGCCGAGGTGAGGCAGCTGCGCGAGACGCCACGAGCCTCGGTGCTGATCATCGGCGGCGGCATCAATGGGGTGGGAACGTTCCGCGACCTCGCTCTGCAGGGTGTCGATGTGGCTCTCGTGGAGCGCGGCGACTACTGCCAGGGAGCGTCAGGGGCCTCCTCACACATGATCCACGGCGGCATCCGCTACCTGGAGAACGGCGAGTTCCGACTGGTCCGGGAGTCAGTGGTGGAACGCAACGGGCTGCTGAAGACCGCCCCGCACTACGTGAAGCCGCTGCAGACCACCATTCCGATCTTCACCACCTTCTCCGGGATCCTCGCCGCCCCGCTCCGGTTCATCACGCACCGCCAGCACGGCCAGCCGCGCGAACGCGGCGCGTTCCTGATCAAGGCAGGCCTGACCATGTACGACTGGTTCTCCCGCGACGGCGGCGCGGTTCCGCGGCACCGGTTCGCCGGGCGCCGCACGTCCCTCGCGCAGCTGCCGGACCTGCGCCCCGACGTGCGCTACACGGCCACCTATTTCGACGCCTCGGTGCACAACCCGGAGCGGATGACCTTGGATGTGCTGCGCGACGGGCTCAACGCCAACCCCGAGGTCCGCGCCACGAACTACGTCAGCGCCGTCGGCCGCAGCGGCTCGACCGTGACGCTGCGCGACGAGCTCACCGGTGAGGAGTTCCCGTTCACCGCAGACGTGATCGTCAACGCCACCGGAGCCTGGGTCGACGGGACCAATGAGTCCCTGGGCGAGCCCTCCGCATTCATGGGCGGCACCAAGGGCTCCCACATCGTCCTGGATCACCCGGAGCTGCTGGCGGCCTGCGCCGGCCGTGAGATGTTCTTCGAGAACACCGATGGTCGGATCGTGCTGATCTATCCCATCGAGGATCGGGTCCTTGTGGGGACCACCGACATCGACGTGGACGTCAACGAGCCCGCAGTGTGCACCCCCGAAGAGGTCGACTACTTCATCGATCTGATCGGGCAGGTGTTCCCCAAGATCGAGGTGGAACACGGACACGTGGTCTACAGCTTCTCCGGTGTCAGGCCGCTGCCGCGCCACGATGCGACCCAGCCGGGCTTCGTCTCGCGGGACTACCGCATCGAGAAGCGCGCCGAAGGCTCCGGGGCACAGGCCGTGACCACGCTCAGCCTGGTCGGCGGAAAGTGGACCACCTTCCGGGCACTCTCTGAGCACATGACCGACGAGGTCCTGGAAGTCCTGGGCAAGCGCCGCACGGTCAGCACCACCGGGCTGGCCATCGGCGGCGGAGCAGACTTCCCCAAGACCGCGTCCGCTGAGAAGGCATGGGTCATGGCTCATGCCGGAGACGGCCTCTCCGCAGAACGTGTGGAAGGACTGCTGGTCCGCTACGGCACCCGCGCCGCCGATGTCATCGAGCATCTTCATGCAGGCACTGACCAGGTCCTCGACTCCACCTCGGAGCTGAGTCAGCGAGAACTGGCCTACATGGTGAAGCACGAGCAGATCGGTCACCTGATCGATGTCCTGATCCGTCGCACCTCGCTGGCCTTCCGCGGGAAGGTCACCTCGGAGCTGCTCCGTGAGCTGGGGCAGATGCTCGCCCCGCTGCTGGGCTGGGACGAGGCGACCGTGAGCGCGGAGGTCGAGCATGCCGAGCGAGTGCTGCGTGAGTGGCACAAGGTCGAGCTCAAGGATCTGGTGGCCTAGCCCACCAGGGCTGCGCGGCACCGGGCGTGCCGCGCAGCCGAGTAGAACTCCCGGCACTCGCTGCTGGGGTAGGAGGAGCCGAAGCACCCGGCTGAGGTCCCCAAAGAAATGAAAAACGAAAGGAGCCAAAGATGTCTCTGGAAGCATTCGTCGCCGAGACCTTCGGCACCATGCTGCTGTTGCTGCTCGGCGGTGGCGTCGTCGCCAACGTCGCACTGAGAGGGACCAAGGGCAACAACGGCGGATTCCTGATGGTCAACTTCGGCTGGGGGCTCGGCGTCTTCGCCGGCGTCTACGTCGCTGCGCTCTCCGGGGCGCACCTGAACCCCGCGGTCACCGTGGGTCTGCTGGTCAATGCAGACACTGCAACCCTGGGCCCCGACATCGATAAGACGCTGGTCAATGTGCTGCTCTACTTCGCGGCGCAGATGCTGGGCGCCATGATCGGTGCCGTGCTGTGCTATCTCGCCTATAAGCAGCATTTCGACGCCGAGCCCGATGCCGCGACCAAGCTCGGGGTCTTCTCCACCGGACCGGCGATCCGATCCGCCCCATGGAACCTTCTCACCGAGATCATCGGCACCTTCGTCCTGGTCTTCGTCATCATCGCCTTCGCCGGAACCCCCTCGGGGCTCGGACCGCTGGCGGTCGCGCTGCTGGTCGTCGGCATCGGCGCCTCCCTCGGTGGGCCCACCGGCTACGCCATCAACCCTGCACGTGACCTCGGGCCCAGGATCGTCCACGCACTGCTGCCGATCAAGGGCAAGGGCGGAAGCGACTGGTCCTACGCCTGGGTCCCGGTGGTCGGGCCTCTGATCGGCGGTGCACTGGGTGGCCTGCTGGCCATGCTGATCACGCTCCCCGCCGTCACCGGATAAGGCAGAAGCATCGCGGGCAGCATGGCTGCTGACCGCTGAAGAAATGCACCCGACAGAACACTCAAAGAGGAGAACAGCATGTCGAAATACATCATCGCGATCGACCAGGGAACCACGTCCACCCGCGCCATCGTCTTCGATCACAGCGGAAACATCGTGTCCTCGGGCCAGAAGGAGCACGAACAGATCTTCCCTAAGCCCGGATGGGTCGAGCACGACCCGATGGAGATCTGGACCAACACCAGGGAGGTCATCGGCAATGCTCTCTCGAAGTCCAACCTGACCCGTCACGACATCGCCGCAGTCGGCATCACCAACCAGCGCGAGACCACGGTGGTCTGGGACAAGAACACCGGAGAGCCGGTCTACAACGCGATCGTCTGGCAGGACACTCGCACTCAGCCGATCGTCGATGAGCTGGCCGCCGACGGGGGAGTGGAGCGCTTCAAGAAGAAGGTCGGTCTGCCGCTGGCCACCTATTTCTCGGGCACCAAGGTCAAGTGGATCCTGGACAACGTGGAGGGCGCACGCGCCAAGGCTGAGGCCGGAGACCTGCTCTTCGGCAACACCGACTCCTGGGTGACCTGGCATCTGACCGGCGGCACCGAGGGCGGCGTCCACATCACCGATGTCACCAACGCCTCACGCACCATGTTCATGGACCTCGAGACCCTGTCCTGGGACGACGAGATCCTCGCGGCCTTCGACGTGCCGCGCTCGATGCTCCCCGAGATCAAGTCCTCCTCGGAGGTCTATGGCAAGGTGCACACCGCGCAGCTGCTGCGCGAGACGCCAGTGGCCGGCATCCTCGGAGACCAGCAGGCCGCGACCTTCGGGCAGGCGGCGTTCGAGAAGGGCGGAGCGAAGAACACCTACGGCACCGGCAACTTCCTGATCGTCAACACCGGTGAGGAGATCGTCCGGTCACAGAACGGGCTTTTGACCACCGTCTGCTACAAGCTGGGAGACGCCAAGCCCGTCTACGCGCTGGAAGGCTCCATCGCGGTGACCGGATCGCTGATCCAGTGGCTGCGCGACAACCTCGGCTTCATCAAGTCCGCCCCTGAGGTAGAGACCCTTGCCAAGTCGGTGGAGGACAACGGTGGGGTGTACGTGGTGCCAGCCTTCTCCGGGCTGTTCGCTCCCTACTGGCGGGGCGAGGCCCGCGGCGTCATCGTGGGGCTCACCCGCTTCGTGAACAAGGGCCATATCGCTCGCGCCGCGCTGGAGGCCACGGCCTTCCAGACCCGCGAGGTGCTCGATGCCGCCAACGCCGACGCGGGAGTCGACATGGAGGATCTGCGGGTCGACGGCGGCATGGTCGCCAACGACGCGCTGATGCAGTTCCAGGCCGACATCCTGGGCATCCCCGTGGTCAGGCCGAAGGTCACCGAGACCACCGCACTGGGTGCCGCCTACGCGGCGGGTCTGGCCGTGGGCTTCTGGCGCGACACCGACGAGCTGGCCACGAACTGGTCCGAGGACAAGCGCTGGCTGCCTCAGATGGACACAGCTGAGCGTGACCGCCAGCTGCGCCTCTGGAAGAAGGCCGTGACCCGGACCTTCGACTGGGTGGACGAGGACGTCAAGTAGGCCTCAGGCCAAGGCGCAGCCGCACTCCACGGCCGCCGCAGACGGGCCCGTGCTGATCCTTAGGGATCGGCGCGGGCCCGTCTGCGGTTGGGGCCGGGGCAGCGCGGTGGGATCTCAGAGGCGCTGCGGTGATCGACCGGGATGCGGCGCCGCCACCAGCCCGTGGCGTCCCCGCCTGCCGCGGTACTGCGCCGGCTCCGGGGGTCGCCAGGCATCGAGGACCTCTGGCGCGAGGGAGAAGACCTGCACACCCAGCGGGTGGCAGTGCTCGAGCTGCTCCTCGGTGCTCGCGGCCTCGGGCCCCCACATGTGCACCGAGAGGTCCCCGCCGGGGCAGGTGGAGAGTGCGCACAGCAGATCGGTCTCGGCGAAGAACTCGAAGTAGTCTCCCGGCTGCGTGGGGCAGGTGTCCATGAAGTATTCACGGTTCTCATTCAGGCCCGCGAACTGGAACACGTTGAGCACGTCGTGGACATCGGACTCGGTGAGTCCGTGCCCCATGATCGCGCGAGTGAGGTTTGAATGACAGTGGTAGTCGAAGTCCGCCCCGGCCAGCATCCGATTCACGTAGGGATCACAGCGGGTCCCCAGCAGGTCGTGGATGACCTCGGCGTCGGATGATCAGCCAGCGAGTCCCCGACCACGGTGGCCATCGGGCGCAGATGGGGCAGGGTGGACCAGAAACGGTCGTAGGTGGTCATCGAGGCACGCTGCAGCTGCCGGGTGCGGGCGGCCCAGAATCGTTCCCGGGGATTGTGCAGGTTCCACAGGTTCAGGTCACCGACCTGAGGGCCTTGCACTGCGTTGATCCGCACGATCGAGCCGGCCTTGACCTCCCAGGCGTGGCCGGAGCGGACCGGGATCTCGAACTCCTGGGTCAGGGTGCGCTCCGCGGCGGCCACCGCGTCGTAGAAGCTGCGATCCGAGTCCAGCGGACCGCCGGGCGCCGACTGATACGCCGCGGGCTGATTGTAGGTGCGTGAGGTGCGGACGGAGTGGCCTGGGGCGCCGAGGGCTCCGGTGGGGATCTCTGCGCTCATGCTGTCTCCTTCTCGGGGGAACCAGCCCAGTCTAGAGAAGCGGCCGGGACCGATATGTTGCTCTCGGTCCCGGCCTGTCCTGCTCATCCCTCAATGGTGCAGCCTGTTGGAGCTCTCCAGCTTCTCAAGCTCTGACGCTCTGGAGCTCTGTCGCCTCGCCCTGCGGACCTGTCCCCTCAGAGGTCCGCCAATGCGGAGGACGGGTCCTGAAGACAGGTGGCCACGAAGTTCAGGAACCCGCCGGCGGTGCCGCCGTCGCACACCCGATGATCAAAGGCGATGGTCAGGGTGGCGACCTTGCGCACGGCAAGCTCCCCGTTCACCGCCCAGGCGCGGTCCAGGATCCGCCCGATGCCGAGGATTCCGACCTCGGGGTGGTTGATGATCGGGGTGGCCCCGTCGGAGCCGAAGACCCCATAGTTGTTCACCGTGAAGGTGCCCCCGGTGAGCTCCTTGCCTGAGATCTTGCCCTCGCGGGCCTCGGCGACCAGCCGAGAGATCTCCGCGTGCAGCGCCCGGGCAGAGAGCCGTTCGGCGTGCCGGATCACCGGAACGACCAGACCGGCCGGAGTCTGGGCGGCGAAGCCGAGGTTCACGCCGTCGTAGTGCACGATCTCCTGGGTGCCGGCCGCCGTGTCTTCGAGCCTGGTGGCCAGATCGGGGTAGCGCGAGAGCCCGGCCAGCACGAACCGGCTGAGCAGCGCCAGCAGCGACGGCGCGGCGCTGCCGTCCTTGGCCGCCTGCTCCTTGAGCCGGGAGCGCAGCGCGAGGACCTCGGTCATGTCCACGTCCTGCCAGACCGTGGCCTCCGGGATCTCCCGGCGCGAACGGGTCAGCGTCGTGGCCACCGCCTTGCGCATCCCTGACATGGGGACGCGCTCGCGGACCTCGAGGCCGCCTGGCGCCGGCGCCGCTGCACCGGTCGTGGTTGGGGTGGGCTGTGCGGAGCCCGAGGCGGCAACAGGTGCCGCAGCAGGTGCC